>NZ_AP024154.1:1056250-1386666 GCF_015533855.1 Echinicola sp. 20G
AACGTACCCATAATCTAAATATATGCTAATGGCTTCTTCTGAAATTTTGGCCTTCTTTTCTATTAAAGGGCTCAATTGGCTACATATTTCAAAAACACCATTTTCCCAATAGTAATAAAATGGTTTAACGCCCAATCTGTCTCTAGCACAAAAAATTTCTTCTCTTTCAATGTCATAAATCGCAAAAGCAAACATCCCATTCAACTTCTCTAATAAATCTTTCCCCCATACGGAATATCCTTTTATCAGTACCTCTGTATCGCTTGATGTTTCAAATGAAAATCCTAATGAAATCAACTCTTCACGAATAGATTTGAAATTATAAATTTCACCATTGTAGGTTATATAATAATTTTTGAAATTATATGGTTGGTTAGATCTTACATTTAGGTCAATAATAGAAAGACGAAGATGTCCTAAAGAAATATTATTGATTTTTTCTATCCCTAAATTATCTGGACCTCTAAAATTAATTTTTTCTAACTTATCCCGAATTTTTTCTTTTTCACAAGGGATATTAGTCATATAAATTCCACACATAAAATCACATGTTATTCTCTTGAATACATTAAATTATAACAACTACTAATTTGCTTTTGATCCAAATTGGACTTTTGATTTATCGAGAAAAATATAGTCCTTATCCCCTGAACTAATCACTAGTTAAATGATTGAATAATACAGTGTTTTATTTTGTTGTTTGGTATTATGACTATTGACTTACCGGTACGCGTAAATTACTATAGGACATACATTCGCCATAAGTTTTCATACTCAGCCCAATCATCCACCAACTCACCCAAGACACGAACGCATATAGCTCGGCATTGGCTGTAAAAAGCGGTAAAAGTAGCCCTACCTTTATCGTAGCCGCCACAAAGGCAATCCGTGCTAAATGGATATCATCTGTTTTTCTAAAGGCTTGTACAGAACCCCATATTCCAACAACCAGAATAGCTATATACAATAACATTCCCAATACGCCTAATTGAACCCCAAATATCAAATATTGGTTTTCCCCACCTATACGCAATTCATCTGTAACTCCAATGGAATTTCCGCTCATTGCCAAGCCTGAACCCAATGGAGCTGCAATCATTTGATTCAGGGCTTCTACCCATGCCAACACATGCCCCACACTGGAAGCATTTTCGAAAGTCAAGGTGTCTATCACGAAGAAATAAAAATCATCAGTAGCATAAAACAACACATAGACGCCAAAAGCCATCAATATTACACCTCCTATTTTTATCAAACCATACAAGCGAAATATCATGGCTATAAAAAATAACATAATAAAGAAAGCTGCAAAAGATGCCCTTGAGGAGGCAAAAAACAAACTCATTGTAGTGATCCCCATCAATAATGCAAATACCCATGATTGCCCACGCTTAGAGGTCAAATAGCCAATTAACCCCACGGAAAAACCCAATAAACATGAACTGGCCAAGTCCAGTGGATCAGAAAAAAAAGAAGCCAACCTTTTTCCTCCTGTTTGGGTTTCGAAAGTCCAAGTCAAACCATAGTGGCCAGAAGGTTCCACTTTGTTTACCATATGATTATAACTGGCATATCCAGTAAAATTTTGGAAATGAACCCCACTGGCCTTTTCAAACAAATTCACCAGTAAGGCAGCAGAAAAAATCATAATGATGGCATAAAAAATCTTACGGTATTCCCCTGCTTGTAAAACTGTATTTCTCCCAAAAAAATACATTAACCCCATCACCGACACATTCTTGAAATATATGGCTTTGGTGATGAAGCTGGCTGAGCCTACTGGAAGAAATAAAAACAAGGTACATAGCAAATAAAAAAACAAAAACAGTTTATCTGTGAGTTGTAGCCTAAATCCATACTCGAAAATGTTTCTTTGATAAAGCACAAATGATAACATTGTTAATAACAGCACAAACTCCTTGAGATACTGAAAAATACTGGTAATAAATACAGATGAAGTCGTTTGATAGACCACACTTAAAATAGTCGTATACACAGGAAGGTACAACATCATAAAATAGATCACCCACTCCCATTTACCCTTGAATACAATCTTATCTACCGTAATGGAAATTAAGGGAACAACGTATAGTATGACCGCTATAAAAAGCACTTATAAAACGATTATTTTATTTGTTTGAGCTTTATCTTTTAGGCAAAATAGGTACTAAATCCACCTTTATAATCTTGAACCAGCTGATCATCAGAAAGCACCCTACCAGTAGATTTTCTGCCCATAAAATAAATTCCTGAAGCACCATCCAAGGCACTTTCTTTATTTTTGGTGAGGTAGTCAAAATACTTGACCCAAAAGAACAGGTAAGTACCGATCAATCTTAAAAAGACCCGGATATAGAAATTGTTGGAAAACCCCATAAAGAAATAAGCCATCGACCAGGCCAATGAGGTGCCAGGTCCTGCTGTGGCTCCCATTGCCAACTCCTCAAATTTTCGAAACAATCTCCGTTGACCCAAATATGAAAAACGGGTGAAATCAAATGCTTTGCCATGTACTTGCTGCATAAATGGAATCTCAGAATAAACAAGTCCATCATCTTTTAGTACCCGGTGAATTTCCTCCACACAACGAACAGGGTCCAAGACGTGTTCCAAAACTGCCTGTACCACCACCGCGTCTATTGACTTGGATGCAAATGGCAGATCATGACCATCACAAACCAGTTTGGTCTTTGGTCCAAATGTCACATCAGAGTCAATAAAAGTGAAATTTTCATGACTATAAAGCTCCTTTGCTCCCTTTCCGTCAATACTTCCGCCTATTGTCAACACCACGGGATTCTTTTTTTCCTTCAGTAGCTCACCAAGTTGTTTGAAATTGGACTTGGCAGCATAATTAATACTTAAAGAAGGTATCAAATTTAAAATGAAATTCTTCAGTTTATTATTTGAAAAAAAAGTAACCTCATCATTGATAAACTGATCCAACTTAAAAATACTTTTATCTTCATTGATCAAAACAGGTACCTTGTTTATGATGGGGTATTTCTGTCCATTCTCAGTAACCAACTCCTCTCCTCTTTTGATAAGCTTTTCACCCGTCTGGGGGCATCTCAATAATTCGATAAATGTATCCATATAGTAAATAGACTATCTCTTAGAAAGTCTTTATTTTTCATGTGGTTGAGTTAATTTTAAAGTTAGTCCATCTACCAGTCCACTATAGGTAGCGGCCAACTTCTTTTTCCTGTTTCTGACCAAGAAATATACTGCAAACAGGGTAAACTTACCGAGCTGATAAGCCCAAGCTATAATGGACTTTGGTAGGTTTACATGTTTCCTTAATTGAAACAATTGGTTTCGAGTGGCCAAGTAATGAACTTTGGGACTGATTCGCCCTTCCTTTCCCTTACTTTTAGATTTCAAAGATGCTCCAGCTTCATGATAGATGATTGAATGAGGTATAACCGCCAAATCAAAGCCAGCCTTTTGGATCCGCAGTGACCAATCGACATCCTCGAAGTAAGCAAAATAATGCTGGTTCAAAGGCCCTACTTGTCTGACCACCGATGTCCTAACCAGAACACAACATCCTGTAATCCAATCGGTAGCATATGGAACACTTACATTTTTGAATTGCTTGATAGACTTGGAGCCTCCTGTCCATGAACAGTACTTGCCTCCCGCATTCCATACAGTAGTCTTGTCATGCAAGTAATACATCAAAGGCTGCACGGCACCCAAACTATCATTCGTGTTCAGTGCATTTGTCAATGGCTCCATAAAATCTTCCTTGACCTCTGTATCATTATTGAGCAACATGATATATTCAAATCCTCTATCCAAGGCATACTGAATTCCAACATTATTTCCCCCTGTGAAACCAAGGTTTTCCTCATTTTGGAGATAAATCACCTCTTCAAATTCTTCTTTCAATTGGTTCAAGGATCCGTCTGAGGAAGCATTGTCCACTAAAATAATTTTGAAATCTTTGGACGTAGCCCGTTTGAGTGAATGAAGGCAATTTCGGGTATACGAATATCCATTCCAATTAAGAATGATGATGGCGACCAAGCAATCTTCCATAGAATTCACTAAATAGAGCGGGGCTGTGTTTTTTAATGAGCAAAGAACAGGTAATAAAAATTGCAAGTTCTGTGGAAACCAGTGCGTATGCAAGGCCCTTTCCCCCTAACCAAGCGGTCATTACAGTGGCAACAAGGAGCATGTATACACAAAAAATCCAAGAACTATTAAACAAGACCTTTTTTTGGTCAGTAACTAAAATCATGATCATGTTGGCAATATTCAAGGTGGCCATCATTGGGACAAAAGCCAATATCCTCAAAAAAACGACAGAATCTGAGATCAATTCTTTTGCTAAAAGCCTGATAATAAATGGCGCTAATACCAATATGACCACCGTAATTAGTATTGATGCCAAGATGACCAACCTGTATACCTTTAATAAAAACCGGTAAAAGCCTACTTTATCCTGCTCGTATAACTTACTGGAATTGGGATAAATTGCGGCTATGGTCAAAGAAGGAAACATCCGGAGTACCATGGAGACTCTTTCCGCTAAGCTATACATTCCCAAAATATTGGCACTGGCAAAAAAACTTAATATCACCATGCCACCACTCACTGAAATGTGGCTGGCTAAATTGGATAAAAAAAGATAGATATTACTCCGACAGGACTGTAAGGCTTTACTAAAGCCAGCAAAATATATTCGAATCTGGAAAATAAAATGAACATATACCAGCACCAGTAAGTTTACGATTAAAGCAGCTCCACCAAAGAAAAAGTTTACCCACTTTGCATCTTGGGGGCTGCCAATAAACATTATAATCCCCATGAGGTACAGCAACTTGCTGAAAACATTGGCCACAGAAACCAAGCGCATTTTTTCCATCCCCTGAAAAAACCATACCGGTAAGGTCGCTTCTGAAAAGAGCATCAGCAGGGAATACAGCAAGATCACCTGATATTCCTGAAACAAGCCAAAACCCTTCACCGCTACCAAGAGTGACACGCCAGCGAGAATTGCCAAAACCAACTTACTGGAGATCACATTGGATAAGATGGCAGAAAGCGCTTTTGTGTCCTTTTGGTTGAGGGCCACATCTTTTGGACCACTTAGATTGTACCCAAATCCAACAAAAACATTCGCAATCAAAATCACAGATAGGGCCAAGCTCACCAAACCAAACTGATCCACACCTATGGACTGGATCAATAGTGGCATCGCCATCAATGAAATAAGGATGTTGGAAGATTGAATGAAGAGTAAAAAAATAAAGTTTTGGACAGACTTGTGCCTGATCAATTGTAAAAATGATAGGGAAGTAAGCTTTTCAAACATAATAAAATCCCTACTACTGAGCCTCTTTCACATTGGCTTGATAAAGCCGAGAGATATACAAATAAATAATGGCCAACAGGAAAGCTGCTACGCCACCTAGAAAAACCCCTACATACCATTTTAGTTTTGACTCTGCCAAAGGAAATCTGGGTTTGTCAATTATTTGAATCAAGGGGGTACTGTTTCTATGGTTTATTTTAGCAATTTCCAAATTCTTTACAATCTCAGAGTAAGCACTACTGGACACTTGAATGTCTACCTGCTTGCTTTTTGACTCTACTGAGGCCCGCTGCATCAACGGGTTAGGATTAGGTCGGTCATCCTGCATCCCTGCCAACTCTGCTAAGTCTCGATCTAAAACCCTTCTCACACTATCTGCTTGATTTTGTAGAATACTTAAATTCTCCGCCGTCTTTTTGGTTTTAGTCTCGAAATAAAACTGATTGACATTTTCAACCAATTTCTCATTATAGGCTTTAGCAAATTGCTCGTCTTTGGAAGTCACCGCTACCTTAATGATACTCAACTTACGGTCAGGCTTGGTAACTCCAAGATCCTTTTCCCTGATCATCTTGGCCAGAACTTTCATCACACTATCTTGCTGCACTGGAAACTCTTCTCGATTTAAAGTAAAATCCAAAGCATTGAAATCAACTTTATCAGCCCATTTTTTATCCAATTGATGATAATGGATATACCTGTCCACCAATAAGCCCTCTCCCCCCGAATTTTCGCTCAACAATGTTTTGATTAACATATGGTCAGAACGGTATAGTTCCATGATGTTATCTCCTTTGAAAAGACCACTACTACCGCCCAACGAGCCTAGGTTGATCCCCGCCAAACTTGCCAGCCCCGATAAATTCCCCATCCCACTACCGTCTGATTCTTCCAAAACAAAAGTGGTTTCGGCTGTATATTTAGGCTTTTTTATCAAGGAAGCGATCAGTCCAAGGGATGCTCCCATAATGGTAGCCAGGAGTATAAACTTCCACTTACTTTTAAAAAACCTGATCCAACCTTCTCCTCTCTGGATCAACTCTTTGAAAGTGATTTTGTCGTCGATGATATGTTGATGATCTGCCATTAGTTTCCGCTGTTGTTATTGATTTGCGTAATCACCAATACCAAGGTAGCTAAACCCGAAGTCAATCCTATGATTTCCCCTACTCTCAATGGTGTTCTTGGCCCTTTGGAAGGAACGATTACTTCAGAACCAGGCTCTACATTGGGAAAAGACTTAAAGAACAAAAACCCTTTTGTTCGTGCTACCTCTCCATTGGCATAAACCACATAAGTCCTCTTCTTTTTAGCCCTATTGTCGAAACCACCTGCCCGGTCAATATAATACTTCATGGATCGGTTGTTTTCAAACCTCACCGTGGTCGGATAGATCACATCTCCCCTCATCCTTACGGTCTGGAGTTGCTTGGGAACACTAATGATATCGCCTTCTTCTAAAATCAAATCATACTTGGAATAGGGATTCTCCATGATGGCTTGCAAGTCAATGGCGATGGCTTCAGTTTCTTTGATTTTGATAGAAGTTTGACCTTCACCTTGGGTAATTTCCTGTAGCGTTTCTTGGCGAGTCTTGGTGATCAAATCACTTTTTTGTTGTTCCAAATTTGCTCTTCCTGCTTCTTGTTCCAGCCTTGATTTCTGCCTGGACTGTGCTTCTGAAGGATCTGTAGCCTCTGTTTCCAATCTTTCCAGAAGCTGATCCATATTTTTCTGTCTTCGGATCCTCTCTGATTCTGTATTGAAATACTCTGTTCTCCGAATCAAGGTAGCCCCCTTGGGATAAGCATATTTGGTCAGTCCCCCTGCCCTGCTGATAACATCGGAGATCCTTTCTTCTGCCGCTCTAAGGGCAAATTCACCAGGAGCATTCACTTGCCCTTCTACTATCACTACTTTCTCCAAAGCAAAATTCGGCTTCCTTCTGATGATGACATTATCAAATGGCTTTAAAATCACCGAGCTTTCATTAATGCTCAAGTCCCCCTCCACATTTACCGGGATCAGCTCTGCAATCTCTCCATTTTCTTCACTAGATAATCTTCTTGCCACTTCAATATCAGATTTTGAGGCAGACTCTTTAAACCCTCCTGCATTGACAATCAGGTCTTCAACTGTCATTCCATCTGAATAGGGATAAATACCTGGGTCACGAACTTCCCCAGAAATCTTGAGATAGTATTCGTCCTTTAGGTCATATATGGAGGCGACCCTAATTATGTCATCCGGTTTAAGCATTACATCGCTTCCACCTTCTATTACCTGATTGAGGTCAACTTGAATTACCGAAGTTGTCAAATCTTCATGGGTCCTGATGATACTGGCCCGCTTCAAATAAGCATCTCCTTTAAGTCCTTCCGCTCTTTCAATTAATGTAGATAAAGTCAATCCATCTGTCAAGGCATAATTACCTTCCCGAAAGACAGCCCCTTTGATTTGTACCCTGTTATTATATCGATCCAAAATGGTTCCAACGGTATAACGATCTCCTCCTTTTACTGTAAAAATTCCAAATTGACCTGCATATACATCAGAAACTGCTTTTTCCTTATCGGTCAACCGAGTCACACTTACCCGTTCTGTGTATGCTTGATCAGCAAAACCTCCAGCATAACTCAAAACATCTTGAAAAGTCTCCCCTTCTTTGACTTCAAAAATAAGTGGTCGCTTCACTGCACCTTCCAATTGCACCCTGGCCTCATAAGGTTCTACTAAAATAACATCCTGGTCCATTAGCTGAAAACCCATATTGGCCTTACCATTGACTAGAAAATCATAAGCATCGACCACCGCCACTTGACGGTTATTTCTCACCACCTTGATGTTCCGCATTGTCCCGTTTTGATTGGGCCCTCCTGCAGCATACAAGGCATTAAATACGGTACTGAAAGCACTCAAAGTAAAAGTACCAGGCAGTCTTAATTCTCCTACCATATGTACTTTTATACTTCTTATATTTCCCAATGAAACTTGCAAGAACGTACTCGGATTAGCACCTTGCATCTCCGCATAGAATTGGGCCAACCTATTCTTAATGACTTTGGTCGCTTCACTAATAGATAAGCCAGAAATAGGAATGGGGCCAATATTATCCAATATCAATTTCCCTTCAGGGGTAACCGTGGACTCATAGTAATGTTCTGAAGCACCGTATACGTCCACATAGACCAAGTCTCCAGGTCCTAAAACATAGTTTTCGGGGGTGGCAAGATTGAGGCTAGGCTCAAAAGTAAGCTTACGCTCTTTTTGATAAAAAAGGTCCAAGCCAAAATAGGGCTGCAATTCCCTTTCTTCGTCCATTTCCTCCTGGTTGGTAAAAATGCCTTGAAGAATTTCATTAAGGTTTGCCTGCTCTCGAGGTTCTCTTTTGGAAGCAGTGGAGCTGCTTTTCATGGTGGTGGGTACATTATTCAGGTTTTCCAACCTGCTTTGGAGCTTCTCCAATTCCATATTTGACATTCCACGCATCCTTGCCATTTCCAAAAGCTCCGTTTTACTAAGTCCAGAACTTGTTGCGCGGCTAACCAATTGTCTTAATTGTGCATCTGATAACTCATCCACTTTGATGGAAGAAATATCAGGGATGCTCTGCGCAAATGACTCAGGCGCGCTGACAAAAACCAATATTAAACCGAGTAAAAATCCCGGAATTGACCACTTCAAAAATCTAATCATTATTATTTGATCTTTTTAATCAATTATTCCATGACACAGCTTCGCCACCTCACTCCCACAAAAAGGAGATCAATGGTCCAATAAACTGCATAAATCCGTACACACGGAAAACCAGTGTAAAGATAATTATTCCGAGGGATTGAGAGACATTCAGCGGAAGTATTTCCCCATACGCCCAGAATAAAGCATCATGCCTTCCTTACAAAAAAGATGCTGATCTTTGAATTGAACAAAAAAACCCCAAGAATTAATTCTTGGGGTTTTTTATAGTATTTAAATTAATTGGAAAATTAATTTGTTGGATTTTGCTCCATAAGTTCGTTGGCATTCAACTCATCTCTAGGAATCTGCCACTGCCATTCCCATGCTCCTGCTTCCTCAGTAAACTTACCATTAATAACAGACTCAACATGGTTTGCTCCTGTTCTATCCAATGGAAGATTCAAACGTTTCAGATCATAAAACCTGAATCCTTCACCCCAAAGCTCTATCCTACGTTGGATCATGATCTCCTCGATCAAAGCACTTCCAGTATTAGAACTTCTGGTGTACTCTGGATCTCTTGCTTGCATAAATTCAAACAGTAAGTCAGCTGCAGCAGCATCGCTTCCAGACCTTGCCAAAGCCTCAGCCTCTAAAAGATACATTTCTGAAGCTCTCATATAAGGTACATCCCCAACAGAAGAAGCATTCCCTTGAGCGAGAAACTTACGGTTCATATAGTCAATCTTTGCAAAAGAAGACAAGGTCATCTCATCGATAAAAGGATCTCTTAATGCAGGATCAGATGCATTAGGATCCCAAAGGCCTTTTCTGTAATCAGAATCAGAGATCATTCCATAAAGCGTACTGTTGATTGCTTTAGGATTGTTTCTGATATTGGTAGAACTAAAGTTCAGCGATAAATACGCAAAATAAGAAGCAAAATAGGTCTGCTGATCATCTACTTGATGACTACCCCAGATCCATTCTTCGTTCTCCACATTATTAAATCCTGCATAAAGATCATCCTCTGACATCAAAGAATAACCTTCACGAGCTGTATTAGCAAAAGTAGCCGCCTCAGCAAACCTTCCTTGGGTAGCTAGCACCCTAGCTTTAATCCCACTGACTACATTAACATCTAAGTGTGATTTGGCATTTCTACCATTAATATCATCCAACAAAGCAATGGCGTCGTCCAAATCAGTGTGAATTTGCGTATAAACTTCTTCAACTGTATTTCTGGCCGCTCCTTCAGTAATTGGAGCTAGCACGATAGGAACTCCCATTTGACTATTACTTCCATTGAAATCATATCGTTCTGCAAACATTTGAACCAAGTTGAAATGCGCCCAAGCCCTATAAGCTAAAGCTTGTCCTTTAATTTCATCTTTTTCTGTTTGTGATCCCTCTGCAGCATCGATATTTTCAATAATCAAATTGGCATTACCAATAATTTTATAATAAAATCTCCAAACGAATCTTACATCACCACTATTTTCAGAAATATGGTTTAGCCATCTACAAATGGACACATACCAACCATTACCGGTGGTCGTCATCACCAAATCTTCCGCCATCACGTCTCTCATAATCATCACAGCTCCCTCACCTGCTTGACCTTGACTATCATAGCGAAGTAACATGGATCTGTGAATACCATTTAAGGCAATCATGGCATTATTGGTGGTCGTAAATACTGATTCAGATGAAACCGCATCTGTCGGCACAGTATCTAGATAGTCTTCTGCACAACTGAAAGTAAACAGTAGTGCAATTGCTAATAAAGGTTTATATATTCTATTCATAATATGTCAGAATTTAGAGGTTGACATTTAAGCCTAAAGTGAACGTTCTCGCAGGCGTGTAGGCATTTGATGTCGTTCCGTTAAAACTTCCGGAAACATACATTCCTTTTCTGGCAGACATCCAGCCCAAGTTCTCACCAGCCAAATAAACTGTGGCGTTTGATACACTGATTCTATTCAGTAATGATTTCGGAAGAGAATAGGACAAGTTAACTGAGCGAAGGTTCAAGTAGGAACCATCCACTAACCACCTATCCGAAGTTCCATTGGTTTGTGCAGATCCAGTAACATCCATTTTTGGTACATCAGTTACCTGACCAGGGCTTGTCCATCTGTTCATTGCATCCACATGAAGGGCATTTCCATCAGGATCCGCATTCATCAAACTTGCGTAAACCCCATCATAAACTTTACCTCCAACCGAGTAAGACAACAACACATTCAATGTGAATCCTCTGTATGAGAAAGTATTGGTAATACCACCAAAGAAATCAGGGATAGCCGTTCCTGCAAAATGTTCTCTTGCATTATTGGCAGTTACTGTAACTGTATCAGCTCCCATAATTCTAACATCATCTCTTACTTCTCCATCTCCATCAAAATACTCCTCTGCTCTGTAAAGCCCTTCACCAGTAGCTGGATCAACACCAATCCAGTCTCTTAACCAATAATCATAAATGGAATGACCAACTTGTAGTTTTTTGGTTCCATTGATTTGCTCATCGAATGGAAGCTCCTTGAACTCATTTTTAAAGGTAGATACGTTTAAATTTGCATTCCAAGTGAAATCTTGGTTACGGATAATATCTCCACCAATATTGAATTCAACACCGGTATTTGACATGGTACCGATATTTTGATATTTGGACTCAAGCCCTGTAGTCAAAGAAAGAGGTACTTCAAACAATAGGTTTTCAGATTGTCTAGCATAAAATTCCAAACTACCTGAGAATCTTCTTGCAAAAGCAAAGTCAAGACCAACATCGACAGTATTATTGGATTCCCAAGTCAACTGTGGTGCTGCAAGACTGGCTTGAAGGATACCTGGCTCAGACGCGTTATTATAACCTAAGTCATATAAAGCTTGCCATGGGTAATATAAAGTACCTCCATCAGCATTTTGCAAGTTGTCATTCCCCACTTCACCATAAGAAGCTCTCAACTTCAACATATCGAAGAAATCAACATTGAAGAATTCTTCCTTATCTATGCTCCATGCACCACCTACAGAGAAAAATGTTCCCCATCTTACATCACCAGCAAATTTGGAAGAACCGTCTCTTCTAAATGAACCTGAGATAGAGTACTTATCATCAAACACATAGTTCAATCTAGAGAAGTAAGATTCAATCGTATGACGATCTATTCTGCTGTTGGCTGAACTGATAGTTACAAAGTTTCCAAACTCAATGTTTCCATCAAGTATCTGGTCTTGTTTAGCAGTATACTGATAGTTGTATTTAAAATCATAATTTTCATGACCTGCCAAAACTTCCACAAAGTGTCTGTCATTGATTGTTTTGGTATAAGTCAATAATTGGTTAAAAGTATAAGAATTATACCTTCTATTGGTCCTATTACTTCTACCAGCAGGAGCACCATCACCTACTATTGGGTTATCATATCCCACATTAAGCTGAGAGGTCATATCAGAAGCGATATTAGTTCTCAAAGTAAAGTTTTCTAGAAAACTTACTTCAGCATAAGCCCTGGCAGAAAGTACATCTCTATCAAATGTATCCACATTCAACAATGCTTCCTGATAAGCATGACGGCCAGGAGAACCACCCGGACCTCTTCTTGGTAGGCCCAAGTTTGTCAAATCACCTGTGTCGTAGATTCTGTTTCCTAGATCATCCAACACATATCCTCCCGTCATAGGATTCTGTGCATATAAAGGATAAATAGGCCCCATATTACGAGCAAAATACATAGGGTTTACGTAACTGGTATTACCATCAGTCCTAGCATTATTGCCTTCACTCATAGTAGTGGACAAGTTGATACCTGTTTTAAACCATTCTACGGGGTTGGTGTTGATGTTTAATCTTCCGGTCCATCTTTTGAAATCAGAATTAACCACAAAGCCTTTTTCGTCCAAGTAGCCCACAGAAGCTAAATAATCTGTTTTTTCGTTACCACCAGAATAGCTCATATTGTACTCAGAACGACCTCCTCTTTCAGCAATTTTGTCAAACCAGTCCAGATCAGTAAAGTTATTGACAGCATTTGGATTCAAGGTTCCATCAGCTCCAACTACCTCACTGTTGGGTACATTGTAAACATTATAGCCTAGTACGTCATCAATTAGGTTCTCAGAAGCATAAGCAGCTGCGGCAGCTTCATCCGCTCCATTTCCCAACTGGGCATTTCTCAAGGACTCCCATACCAATGGGTAATATTGATCAGCATTTACTCTCTCATACTCTGGCAAAGCCCTAGAAGCAGTACCTTGCTGAACCCTAAATGAAAAGTTTGACTTATTCTTCTTTCCTCTTTTGGTGGTGATCATGATCACACCATTGGCAGCTCTAGAACCATACAATGCTGCTGAAGCGGCATCCTTCAGAATGGTCATATCTTCAATATCATCTGGGTTCAAGTTTGAAATGGCTCCATCATAAGGAACACCATCCACCACATAAAGCGGAGAACTTGAAGAGTTAACAGAACCGATACCTCTAATCCTGATAGCTGGAGTAGAACCTGGCTGACCAGAAGCTGAAGTGGTGATTACACCAGGAGCCTGACCTTCAATTGCGTTAGCTACGTTGTTGATTGGTCGATTGGCAATCTGATCTGACTTCAAGGCAACTGCAGAACCTACAAAGTTTCCTTTTTCAGCAGTACCATAGGCTACGACAATAACTTCCTCCAGATTTTGGGTATCTGGCATCAAAGTGATATTGACGGTAGTTTGGTTCCCTATTTG
This sequence comes from Echinicola sp. 20G, assembly GCF_015533855.1. Taxonomy (GTDB): domain Bacteria; phylum Bacteroidota; class Bacteroidia; order Cytophagales; family Cyclobacteriaceae; genus Echinicola. The sequence continues at coordinate 1,069,995 of NZ_AP024154.1, forward strand.
AACCTCATCAGTTCTGTAACCTATAAAACTAAATACCAATGTATTCTTTCCATCAGGAACTTCAATAGAATACATACCATCTAAGTCAGTAATCGCACCGACTGTAGATCCTTTGACCAGCACATTTACACCAGGCAAACCCATTGGTTCCTCTTCAGAAACCACTTTACCTGTTACGGTTCTGCTCTGCGCCCAAACCGATGTGAGTGTAAAGACTGCTAAGATGAAACTTAGTAAACCTTTTCTCATAGAGTTAATTTTTTAAAATGGATAATTTAGGATTGTGAAAATCTTAAAGCCCTTGGCGTGGCTAGAAAATTTCCTGTTCGAAAGTAATTCGATTTCGAACATATTTTTCATAATTAAAGATTTTTTTTTCTGATTCTAATCAAATTTTAATACCAACGGTAAAAAGCAAAAACGAAACTAAACTATTAGAAGAATGAAAAAGTAAAATTATAAGAAACAAAATTCTTCATTTATATTTTTTCAAGAAATATTATACCAACATACATAGATAAGCAAAATATTACACAACCTATCTATTAAAGAATATTTTACACGGCCGATTTTGAACAAAAAGCCTAATCGTACACTTTTTTTGATGAAATCACTCGGAACAGTTCCTACAAATATCAATTTGACCTCTATTTTCTAATAATTGGGCTCTAAATTTACCATATTTTGGATTATTCCATATTTTACCAAGACTTGAATTTTGGAGATTTCCCATCTTATGATTTGCATCTTTGTCAAAACAACAGGGCACCATATCCCCGTCCCAGGTCACTACAGCACCTTGCCACATTCGCCAGCATTTGTTTCGTATTTCCTTTTTTAGCTTCCACTTTCCATTACCAGCCGGAAGGTACCTTGAGTATATTAAGTTGCTGGGAATTAATTCTGAACCATCTTCATAATTATATATTTGGGCAGTTTTGAACTGGAGCTCATCTACTCCTAGCTTTTTTGATAGTGCTTTAATAGCAGTGATCTCATGCTCATTCTTTCCCGTTACTAAAAATTGAAAAATGACCTGAGGGAATTTTTTCCCTACTTTATTTCTTGATTCTATCAATAGTTGAATACCAGATTTTACCCGCTCCAAATTTCCACCAATTCTGTAATTTTCATACACCCCCTGAGAAGCCCCATCCACTGAAACAATTAATTGCTTCAGTCCTGAATCCAATATTCTCGGCACTATCTTCTCATTTAAAAAATGGGCATTGGTGGATGTTGCTGTGAAGATTTTATACTGATCTGCCAACTTGACCAACTCTAAAAATTCAGGATGTAGAAAGGGCTCCCCTTGAAAATACAAATGTAGATAAGAAAGGTGCCCCGCACTTTCTTTGATAATTTTCTTGTACAATTCTTGGTCCAGCATCCCCGTAGGCCTGGTAAAGCTCCTCAGGCCTGATGGACACTCGGGACACCTCAGGTTACATCCAGTAGTTGGCTCTATAGACATGGCCACAGGCAAACCCATTATCCTGGCCCGTTTAGTCCATCTTGAAAAATGAAATGAACCAAAGAGCATCAAAAAGTTAGTCACCTTTCTCCATGAAAGGTATTGAACGAAAGCGGCAGCTAAAACAAATTTACTCTTCAACTATATCCCTATTTAATTCCTCCAAAGGTAGGAAAATCTTTAGGACCTGTTCAATCTATGCTATTCTGGAATCAATACTTCTCCAACGCCATGAATCAAGCCATTTGTTCCTAATTGGTTTAGGTAGTTTTCATCTAAAGAAATGCCATTGACTGTGGGACCTTCTCCATCTAAAAGCAAAGTTTTGTCTGCCAATTTGGTTTCAAGGACTTGTCCTGTTTGAAACGATTGACTGAAAACCCTTCCAATAGCAATATGGTACATCAAAGTTTCAACAAGGACTGTTTCTTCGATTTCATAGTAACCAGACACCCCTAAGGATTCATACCATGCATAAAAAGCCAAGTTGTTAGGGACAAAAACGGTGAGTGGTCCTTCCTGCTGTTCTAATTCACTCAAAAGCCCAGCGTAAATAAGCGCAGCTTTGAATTCTTCATAACCCTGGTTTTGAGAACCTTCTGACACAATAGTTGCCAAGGATCGTTCAGGCACTGTGATCACCTTGTCCTGTTCATGAATAATTCCGTTACCTCCTTGAATATCCTTTCTGGTAATCAACGCATTCCCATTCAACCATATTTCTTCTTCCTTTTTGCTCACAAACAAACTATCACCTCCATAACTGATTAAGGCATCTGAGACCAGCTCATCACTTTCCAAGCTTCCTTCCACGATACAATACTCCATAAAAGCATCCAGCCTGGAAGCGGACAACCACTCTTCTTCAGTAATTCCATTTGCTTCGAAATAAGCCGCAAAGGCCGCATCTGTAGGGATAAAAAGTGTAAATGGACCTGTCTCGGTGAGCACTTTATCCAATCCTGTCTGTAGAAGTCCTTTGACAAACAAAGTATAGCCTTGACTTTGCGCCATAGAAACCACATTTAATTTACTGGCTTCCAACACACTTCCTATACCATGTACCATTCCATTAGAGACCTCAATGTCTTTAACCAACAAAGAAACATCGCCATTGACGATGATCTCGTTTTCTTCTTTATTGATCAACCAGTAATAACCTTGCAAAAAAGTTTCTTTTACTTCTCCTATCAAATCTTCACTGTTCAATTTTCCTGAAGCCAAGTGATAGTTAATCAAACTGTCCAAATCTTCAGAAGACAAATCAGAAGCCGATGTAATTCCTGCTTCTTCAAAGGCCTTATTAGTAGGTGCAATCAAAGTAAAAGTACCATACCCATTTAGTGTATCCCCAATACCTGTCTGTTCAAAAATTTCTGCAAGAATACTAAAATTGGGATCCTGTTGAATAAAGCCTTGAACGGTCAATCCCTTATAGTCAGGAGTAAGTTCATCTGTACCACAAGAGCTGATCAAAGCAATTACTAAGAATAAAAAAAATAGCGATTTAAAAGAATCCCCATAATTTTGTCGCCCTTTGCCCATATATTTTATATTTATCAATCGGTTCTTTTGGAGAACCTCAAAAGCCGTGCTTAAGTTTACAATGACAAATATACTGCTATAATAAAAACATGGCCAAAAACCTGAAAATTGGAAAAAGTTATTTTTGCGGAAGATCTAAGACTTTTCTTGTCTTTTTTCTTTTGATCCTTCTTGGAGCTTGTGGTAAAAGTGACCAAAGCTGTCATGTCTCCAGTGAAGTCGATTCAATTCCTGTTGATCTGAAAATCGAGAGGTTGGAAGATTTGTTGTTTGAGGCCAAGAACAATGATGCCATCAACTATTTCTTGGACGGCCATCCAGATTTCACCAACAAGTACCTTCAGGAGGAGCTCTATCCAAGTAGAGAAGCTTTAGTAGCAACACTTAGTGAAATCCCGAGAGACAGTTTAATGGCGGCCTTATACCAGGAAGTGAAATCAAATTTCAAAAACATCCGCCAACTGGAAAAGGATCTTGAAAATAGCTTCAAGCACATCAAATATTATTTTCCGGACTTTAAAATTCCCAAAGTCTACACTTTTGTCAGCGGTTTTACTTCTGACCTCTACATTGATAGTGACATGATCGTAATTGGCTTGGATTATTTTTTACCCCATAACCATAAGTTTCAGCCTCCTGAGATTCCAGAATACATGGCTGTCAGGTATGATAAGGCCCATCTGGTCCCTATGATAATTACCGCTATTTCCTCTAGATACAACGAAACCAACCTGAAGGATAATACCCTTTTGGCAGAAATGATTTTCTACGGAAAGGCCTATCACTTCACCAAAGCCATGATGCCTTGCACCCCTGAGGAATTGATCATTGGATACACTTCTGATGAATTGGCTGCTTGCTATTCCAATGAGCAGTTCATTTGGACACACTTGATAGAAGAAGAGGCTATTTATGAAACCAATCCTTTTGAAATCAGAAAATACACTGGAGAAGCTCCCTTTACAGATGTTATCAGCACAGAAGCACCTGGAAGAGTAGGAAGATGGGTAGGTTGGAACATCGTAGATGCCTACGCTGAAAGGAATAATGTCGAATTAAAAACATTGATGGAAGAAGAGGACGCGAGAAAAATCTTTATGCAGTCAGCATATAAACCTCGTCAATGACAGGCCTTGGAAAGCGTTTTGGATCTAGCGTAAATAATAATCTGCTTATGGCCATCTCTTTGGAAAAGTGAAGCATAGCCAGATTTCTGGAGCGCTGTTTCATGGCTTTTAAAATGGTCTCATCCTCCGCCAAAATTTCCAAATGTCGAATGGTTTCTTTAACCTGCTTGACATCATAAATTATTCCCAAATGGTTGCTCTTAGTCAAATCCCAAACCCAACCTTCATGATTGATCAAAATACCATTGCCCATGGCCAAAGCATCAAAAAACTTATTGGGGCTATTGGTTTGTAATACTGGTAGGTGGTCAAAAGATATAAATGCCAAATCAGTAACGGACAATAAATCCCTTACAGAAATTTTGTCTCCGAAAGGAAGAAACTGCAGGTTTTTCAACTGCAGCTTAGTTGCAAGCCCTTTCAGCTCTTGTAGCTTCTTACCTTTACCCTTGATAGCAAATTGCCATTCTTTTCCTTGATCTTGAGCCTCTTTTGCCAAGAACAACAATTCTTGGACTGCGTTTACCTCACCGATGGCCCCAGTGTAAGAAATGCTAAGATTTTCAGCTTTCCAATTTAGCTGATCCAAGATCTTGCTGCTTTTTTCCTTAGTAGGTTGAAAGAAATTCACATCTGAGAAATTAGGGATCAGGCTCGTAGAAACATTCGGAGCGCAATTCTCCACGTAAGTCCTAATTCCAGGGGAAAGCGTAACTACCTTTAATGCTTGGTCATAGATTTTTTTCTCCAAACCATAAAGCATTTTCTTAAGTAAGGGATTTCTCACCGCGCCCACTTGAACGGGAGCTTCTGGCCAAAGATCCCTTACTTCAAAAACATACGGTACGGCGAGTGCTTTCTTTGCCCATAAACCTATCAGTCCTGTGGTAAGTGGTGTAGAGGTGATGTAAAGTAAATCTGGCCTTTTGAGCTTCATTAGTAACTTCTTGGCCATCTTAACAAACTTCAGAAAGGCATAAGACCGCTTGATAAAACCAAATTTATTGTCATAGCTTACCGGTAGATAATGTACCTTGATTCCATCAATCACTTTGTAATCATATACATTTCCTGAATGTGCGGTAACCATTTCTACCTCAATACCAGCATCCACCATTCCTTTGGCCAAGTGATAAGACCTCACCGCACCACCCTCTTCAGGTTTTAAAAAATATTGGTGGATATAAATTAATCGCATGATTTATTTTTTTGATACCAAGATGCCAGGACAAATGTATTCCAAATTTGGAGGAAATTGTCTTTTACGAACTTATCTGGCGCCTGGCTCAATTTACGCATTTCTTCTGGCAAATGGTCTCCTTGTTCCTTTGCAAAGGACTTAATATGTTCCAAAAAATAATCTCTAAATTTCCGATCTGTCAGTAACCACTCTTTTAGTGGCAATCCAAATCCAATTTTCTTCCTGTTGGCTATTTTTCCTAAACCTGCATCTCCCAAGGACTCTCTAATCCATTGCTTTGACTTAAGTTGGAGATGTTGCTCTTCAGATAAGCTAAGACTTAAATCCACTATTGCTTTGTCCAAATAAGGAGCCCTTCCTTCGATACCATGAGCCATCAACGCATTGTCGTGAATTTTCAAGACATCATTTACCAAATAATAATTCCTATCCCATTCCAAAGCAGCTTTGAAAGGTGTTTTTATGGTAGGATAATATTCCAAAAAGTGAGACCTATATTGTTTGGGCACATTTCTCAATGAACTAAAATTCAAAAAGGTCGCCTTTTCACTATCCTCCACTGCCAACAGCATTTTCTTTAATCGTCTTGGCAAAAAAGGTATGTTACCTCCAACTGCTGATGATTTGGTCAATAATTCTTTATTCTTCAAATAAAATTTGAAGGCTTCATGGCGGCTATAGCCTCCAAACAGTTCATCCGCACCTGCGCCACTTACCAGTATTTTGACATACTTTTTGGCCTCCTTGGCAATCATCCAGCTGATAAAACCAGCACTATCCCCAATGGGCTGATCCAGAGCATCAATATATGCCCCCCAATTTTCAAGGACAAGCTCCTGTGTGATCAATATTTCATGATGCTCACAATTGTACTTTTGCGAAACCCATTTGGCGTACTTATGATCTTGATAATTCTTTAAATATGCATCCTCAAATGTCACCGTGAAAGTATGCAGAGGTATTCCGGTTTCTTCAAACCAAGTACTCAACAACAAACTGCTGTCTGCTCCTCCACTGAGCAATACTCCAACCGCAACATCTGCTTGAAAGTGATTGAGAACAGCATCCGTAAGTAACATTTTAAAATGCTGTTTATCCGGAGGTGGAATACTTGTCCCTTGAAAAGAATGCGTTTTACGCTCCAGTAAATTACCCCCAAAATCAATGGACATGATCTCTCCAGGTAAAAGTTGCTTTACATTTTTGTAAAAACTATCCTCTGGAAAGGAATGCCTTGAGTAGTAATAGGGCAGATATTGGGAAGAATTAATTTTAGAAGGCACTATTCCAGAATGAACAATCGCTTTAGACTCAGAGGAAAAAACCCACTTATTACCTTGGTGAAAATAGTATAGTGGCTTTTTTCCAAATTGATCTCTGGCCGCCACTATTATTTTGGATACCTTATCGATGAAAAGAATGGAATACATTCCTTGAAAATCACCTATTCCATCGGCCCCATATTGGCCCAACCACTTAATAATTATTTCACTATCAGACCTGCTCTCAAATGCCTCCCCTAATTGTAAAAGTCTATTCCTTAAGTCTTCTGCATTATACAGAGCACCATTCCAACATAAGAAATAGCTGTCTTTTACATTCACTGGTTGATTTGCCCAATCTCCCAAATCAATAGTCTTCAACCTGTTTGCTGCCAGGTATAATTCTTTATTGACCGCAAGCCATTCTGAATGGTCAGGTCCCCTGTGACGGGTAGCTTCCATCATTTTGCTAATGGCCCTTTCACCCTCCGATGAAAAGTTGAGAATCAAATTGATCCCGCACATATGCTATTTTTTGGAACTAGAAAACAGGTCATTTTCCATTTCTATCTTGGCTTGGTTCTTTTCAAAATACCTGCAGAAATGAGTGATTTCACATACTTCACACTTAGGTTTTCTGGCCAAGCAAACATAGCGACCATGCAATATCAACCAGTGGTGCGCAATATGGATATGTTCTTTAGGAATGTGTTTGATCAGCTGTAACTCAACTTCGAGCGGTGTCTTTGCATTTTGGGGAACCAGTCCAAGCCGCTTGGATACACGAAAGACATGTGTATCTACCGCCATATTGGGCTGATTCCACACAACAGAGGTTATCACATTGGCTGTTTTTCGTCCCACACCTGGGAGTTTAATCAGTTCCTTTACTGTAGAAGGGATTTCACTGTTGAAATCCTCTACCAGCATCTTTCCCAAACCTAGAAGATGCTTGGTTTTATTATTCGGATAGGATACAGTTTTGATATAAGGAAACAGTTCATCAAAATTGGAAGCCGCCAAATGCTCTGGAGTAGGAAAATCCTTAAATAAGGCTGGGGTGACCATGTTGATTCTTTTATCTGTACACTGCGCACTCAACACCACTGCGATCAGAAGTTGAAACGGGTTTTCATAATTTAACTCTGTTTCAGCAACAGGCATATGAGTCGAAAAATGATCAATAAACGCTTTGTACCGCTCTTTTTTTAGCATATCCTAAGTCCTTAATCCGATCAAATATAAGGCATTTATAAGCCAAAAAATAAATGTGGGCAACAAAAAAGCCCACTCTAAATCTTCATCTAGAATGGGCTTTTACCGAATTATCATTTTTTTTAGACCTTTTCGAGTCCGGAAGATTTGGCTTTTCTCTTAATGGCTTTCACCACCAAATCAGATGGTTCAAGCATGACTCCGTTGAGCTTATCAACGGTACCCAACATATCCAAATAATCCTGCATCAAAGCTTCGTTTTCTCGCAGTTTCTGCTCAAAATCAATGTTTTCTGCTTCACTCATCTCCTGATAAACATATCTTATCAGATGGTCACTTAGGGTAAAATATTTTGTCATAGGCAACATTTATTTGTTTCAATTTTTTACGCATGTTAATCAGCGCATACCTCATCCTTCCCAGTGCAGTATTGATACTTACGCCGGTCTGGTCAGCAATCTCCTGAAAGCTCAAATCCATATAGTGCCTCATAATCAACACTTGCTTTTGAGCTTCTGGCAATTCATCAATTAAATCCCTCACCAAAGCATGTGTCTCATCTCTAACTTTTTGGTCTTCGACATTGGCTTCGGCAAACTTTAATGTATTGAATAAATTTGATCCATCTTCCATAACAATGGATGGATACCGCTTCATTTTTCTGAAATAATCAATGGCCAAATTATGCGCGATGCGCATTAACCATGGCTGAAATTTACCTTCTTCGTTATATCGGTCAGAGTTGAGGGTTTGGATTACTTTCACAAAAACATCCTGTAACAAATCCTCCGCTACTCCTTGATCTTTTACTATCATATAAATCGTCGTGAAAACACGTGACTTATATTTATCTACCAACACTTCGAAAGCAGCTTCGCTTCCGTTTCTATATTGAGCGATCAACTCACTGTCCTTCGGTCTTAACCTTTTACTCATAAATTCTGACGTTTAAATAACGTAGAGGTCTATCTCATATTGCGGATTTTAGGGTTGAAACAAATACAGCTAGTCTCAAATGTATATATTTGAAATACACCATGCAATGAAATAACTGATTTTTTTATATTATAAAAGTGTATCAGAGGCGTACACTCCAAATTTATATTCAGAAACCAACAAAACAACCAAATAATATACTTAATCAGTTTCATAAAAAATAATCGTAAAAAAAATCAAATTCTGTACCATAATTTTCAACTAACCCATTAATAATTGTTAAAAGTTTAAAGCACCAAACTTCATACAAAAACCACTTATCAATACAATATAAATGGCTTACTTATTGCTGTTTAAGATGAAAAGTTGTGGAATTATTCAACAGTAATTTTAAGCTCATGAGAAGTTTCATCATCAAATTCATCCTATTTGCACTTTTATGCACTGCCATTTTCTCTTGCAATGCTCCACACCACCATGAAAATCGCACCATAGAAATGATCGGTTTCAATGAACTCACAATTGATGGGCTTCAACCATGCATCAATGTGAATTTTAACGGAGATAAAGCAACCAGAGATAAATTGATCCAACTCATGGAAAGCGATGCCATGAAACCTTACAGAGTAAAAAAGAACTCAGAGAATTTCTACAAAGATGGAGCCGGAACAAGCGCCCAAAAAAGACCTGGTTTCACATATGGGATTAATTATTTGATCGTATTGACTAATGAATCTGAAAAAGAAAAAATAAGCCAATTGCTACTCGATAGTAATATTCCTGTTTCCATCAACAGCAATGGTTATTACCTTGACCCGCAGCAAAATACTACCCTCCAAGATCAAGCCTTTCAGAACGCGCTGCATAATGCTAAGCTAAGGCTTCAGCATTATGCAGATGGCGTAAACGCAAACTTTGAAATCATATCAATTTCTGAAATAGATGATTATCAACTGTACCCAATGGACGGAATCATATACAATGACAAGCTGATCAAGAAAGTAAAGGTCAAAGCTGAACTTTTATCGGATTGATTGGGGAGTTCAACCCTTAGGGAACTTTTCCTGTCAATTCAGTTTTAAACAAATTACCATTTAAGCTGTTCACTTGGTATCTTTGCAATCTATGAATGAATCGACTCCCTTGAATCCAACTTCCATAGAGGATCTAAATCCCAAAGAATATATTATCATAAAAAACGCACGGGTAAATAACCTAAAAAACCTAAGTGTGGCCATTCCAAGAAACAAATTGGTGGTGGTGACTGGCTTATCAGGATCAGGTAAATCTTCCTTGGCTTTTGATACTTTATTTGCGGAAGGACAAAGGATGTACGTAGAAAGCCTGAGTTCGTATGCTCGTCAGTTTTTGGGAAGAATGGAAAAACCCGATGTAGAATACATCAAAGGTGTTTCTCCAGCGATTGCCATTCAGCAAAAAGTAACTACAAAAAACCCAAGGTCCACTGTAGGCACCACTACTGAAATTTATGATTACTTAAAATTACTTTTTAGTAGAATTGGTCGGACAATTTCACCCATTAGCGGAGAAGAAGTCAAACATCACACGGTAACTGATGTAGTAGATTACATTCATAGTTTTGAGGAAGGCGAAAAAGTGATGATCAGCTGCCCTCTTCAGGTGCATGCGGACAGAAGTATAAAAAAAGAATTGGAAATCCTGCTTCAAAAGGGCTTTACCAGAATCATTATTGAGGGTGAGGTGTATTATGTGGAAGATTTACTTTCCGAAAATGACATCCCTTCTGGAGAAATAGAGATTTTAATTGATAGGGCAGTCATCCAAAAAGAAGATGAGGACAATCAGTTCAGGATTGCAGATAGTGTCCAAACAGCTTTTTTTGAAGGCCATGGAGAGTGCTTTGTGGTTATCCCAAGAAAAGAAAGCAAACAGTTCAGTGATAAATTTGAATTGGATGGCATGTCTTTCGAACTTCCCTCTGTCAATTTTTTTAGTTTCAACAATCCTTACGGAGCCTGTAAAACATGTGAAGGGTTTGGTTCGGTATTAGGAATTGACCCTGACTTGGTAATCCCTGACAAATCCCTTTCCATTTATGAAGGAGCCATTGCTCCATGGAGGGGAGAGACTACTAAAAAGTGGGTTGCCCCTTTGATCAAAAACGGTATTCACTTCGATTTTCCGATTCACCGGCCTTACGAAGAACTGGATGAGCAACACAAGGAGTTAATTTGGACGGGCAACAGTTCCTTTAAGGGATTGAACGACTTTTTCCAGCACCTTCAAAGCAAGACTCACAAAATCCAGTACCGTGTCATGCTGTCTCGATTTCGAGGAAGGACCACTTGCCCCGACTGTAAAGGAACGCGCTTGAGAAAGGACGCTTCTTATGTTAAGGTCAATGGACATTCCATCACAGACATCGTGTTGATGCCCATAGAAAAAGCGCTGGACTTTTTCCAAAATATCAATCTTACAGTTGCAGAAGAAAAAACAGCTAATCGCCTACTGAAGGAAATACTAAACCGACTCGAATATATAGATAAAGTCGGCTTGGGCTACCTAACGCTCAACAGACTTACTTCCACATTATCCGGTGGAGAGTATCAAAGAATCAAACTGGCCACTTCATTAGGAAGTGCCCTGGTAGGTTCCATGTACATTTTAGATGAGCCCAGTATTGGCCTACATCCACGCGATACGGATCGACTGATATCTGTTCTTGAGACCCTTCGAGATTTGGGGAATACAGTAATTGTCGTTGAGCACGAGGAAAAAATCATGAAAGCGGCTGATGAGATCATTGATATCGGCCCTGACGCAGGTGTAAATGGTGGGGAGTTAGTATTCCAAGGAGGGCTGGAAAACCTGCTAACTCATGGGGAAACCTACACTGCCAAATACCTCAAAGGTGAAGAGCAGATCAACATCAAAAAAGGTAACCGCAAATGGAAAGATAAAATCATCATCAACGGTGCCCGAGAAAACAATCTCAAAAACCTCACCGTACAAATCCCTTTGAATACCCTTACCGTCATTACTGGGGTAAGTGGCTCTGGCAAATCCACCTTGATCAAAAAGGTACTATATCCGGCACTGGGCAAAACACTGGGAACAGTAATCGATGAAACAGGCAAATTTGATAAGCTTGGAGGAGATTACAAATCCATTTCACAGGTGGAATTTGTTGATCAAAACCCAATAGGTAAATCCAGTAGATCTAACCCTGTCACCTACGTAAAAGCTTACGATGCGATTAGGAGTTTGTTTGCCGAACAAAGCCTTTCCAAGCAAAGGGGCTACAAGCCCGCTTTCTTTAGCTTCAATGTAGATGGTGGCCGATGTGAAGCTTGCCAAGGGGAAGGCACCCAAAGGATAGAGATGCAATTTATGGCGGATATCTTTTTGACCTGTGAATCCTGCAAAGGAAAGCGGTTTAAAAATGAAATTCTGGATGTAACCTACAAGGATAAAAACATTGCCGACATTCTGGACATGACCATCGATGAGGCCATGGAATTCTTCAAAGGCAAAAACGCCATTATCCATAGACTCCAACCATTGCAGGAAGTAGGACTAGGCTATATTGGGCTCGGCCAATCCTCCAACACACTTAGTGGTGGAGAAGCCCAAAGGGTCAAGTTGGCTTCCTTCCTGGGAAAAAGTAGTGGTAAAAACAAAGATCATGTGCTTTTCATTTTTGATGAGCCCACCACAGGTTTACACTTCCATGACATCAAAAAACTTCTTCATTCTATTAATGCTCTGATCGAGGAAGGACATTCTGTGATCATCATTGAGCACAATACTGAAGTAATCAAGTCTGCGGATTGGGTCATTGACCTTGGCCCTGAAGGTGGAGAGAGAGGAGGAAATATAACTTTTGAAGGTACACCTGAAGCCTTGCGAGAAGTAGCGGACAATTACACCGCCAAATATTTGAGAGAGTCATTTATGTAAGACCGAAATAGCTTTTTGATAAAATACCTTTGATGAAAAATTAAATTTTCATTAAGTCATTATCATCTGGAAACTTTTCCTCTTCTAATCAAGTTTTAAAATCTAATAATTATAAATAATTAAATTTTTACGAATAAATATGAGAAAGGCACACCATCTCCTATTTTTGCTTGCATTATCTGCAATCGTATGGACAAGTTGCAGCAACCCACCATCTGTTGAGGTCAGATCCCCTTTGGGCTGGGAAATTCTGAACACTCCTACCAAAAGCTCTTTGCGTGGATTGTGTCCGTTGACCGAAGAGATTGCATGGGCCACTGGCAGCAATGGGCTATGGATGCTTACCATTGATGGAGGCCAGTCTTGGAATCATGGGGTCATCGACGGTCTGGACACTGTAGACTTTAGGGATATTGAAGCTTTTAATGCCAGTACGGCCATCGCTGTTTCTGCCGGCCAACCTGCTGTAATCTATAAAACTACGGACTCCGGTAAAACCTGGGAAAGAAAATATGAAGGTCCAGAAGAAGCATTTTTGGATGGTTTAGTATTTGAAGATGATAGAAGGGGTTATGCTTATGGTGACCCTGTGAATGGGAAATGGATGATTTTGTTGACCTTGAATGGTGGAGAATCTTGGGAACCACTTACTACAGCTCCCAAAGCCCCAAAGGGAGAAGCTGGTTTTGCTGCCAGTGGCTCAGGAATCTTATCCAAAGGGCACCGGATATGGATGGCCAGTGGAGGCTTCAAAAGCAATATCTATTATTCTGAGGACGGTGGTGTAGACTGGGATACCATTCCTGCCCCTATCATTCAGGGTGAACCCTCTCAAGGGATTTTTTCTTTATCATTTATCAACGGCAAAAACTTGGTGGCTGTTGGGGGAGATTACCTTAAACCTGACTTCAATCAAAATAATATCAGTCTCTCATTTGATGAAGGAATTACATGGAAAAAGCCAGAAGGAACCCCTCCATCTGGTTACCGATCGGGTGTCACTTATTTTCCTGCGTATGGCTGGTTGATCTCTGTGGGAACGAATGGATCTGACTATTCCACAGATGGAGGAAATAACTGGACCAAGTTTTCAGACATAGGGCTGCATGCAGTAAAAAGATCAAAAAATGGCGGTGCCATTTGGGCCTCTGGTGGTGAAGGGAAAGTGGCACTGCTGAACTTCTAATTGTAAATCAAGCTTGAAAAATATTTACAATACATAATTATTAATTGATTATGTGAAGTGTTATATTAGGAAGCAATTCAAAAAGAAACAGTGCTTTGCCCTCCTTGGTTTTGGAAGGTAAAAGCGTAAAACACCAAGCTCACAGATTTAATTTAAGCCCAAAATGTTCGAGATTATACCATCCATATGGCTGATCAACGGTAAATGTGTACGCCTAAAGAGAGGCGATTTTACCACTCAGGAAGTGATTTCAGAAAATCCACTTGAAATTGCACAGCAATTTGAGGATTGTGGTATTGAACGCTTGCACTTGGTTGACTTAGATGGAGCCCGTCGCGGGGAGCCCAAAAATTACCATATACTTAATATCATCGCTGGCTATACTTCCTTGAAAGTCGATTTTACAGGAGGAATCTCCACAGATGGGGCAATCATCAAGGTTTTTGAACATGGTGCCAAAACCATTACAGCCTCCACTGTCGCAGCCAACTCCCCTGATAAATTTGCCCAATGGCTTATTTCCTATGGTAGAGAAAAAATCAATCTTGCTGTAGATACCAGTCCAGAAAACTACAATATTAAAATTCGAGGTTGGTTAAAAAACACGGATATTAATCTTTTTGACCAAATCCAATATTTTTATGATCGAGGCTTGAAATATCTCAAATGTTCTGATATAACCAGAGATGGTGTAATGGAGGGACCTAATTTTTCCCTGTATAAAGAAATCTTAGATAAGTTTCCAGACTTACATTTAGTAGCCAGTGGCGGGGTTAGAGATACTGATGATTTCAAGAAATTACGGGATATGGGGCTTCGAGGGGCTGTATTTGGCAAAGCTTATTATGAAGGAAAGATCAAGATCGAAGATCTAAAAGAATTTGTATTAACTGTATAAAAAATAAGGAGGCCATCTAGCCTCCTCACTTTGGGTTATTGTTAATTGTAAAATGGGTTCTTGTTTAATCTTCTTTGAAACGATCTACTATATATAAAAACAGATTAAATGATAGAGTAGACATTTCATCTTTCTTGACATCTTTTTCTCCTGAAGCCTTATAGATAGGATTTTCCTTCCTTTCTTTCACAGTAGATTTGCTTACAGGATTTGCTTTTTCTGGTTTATATTCTTCGAAAGAGTTTACATTTCCATTATCCTCCAATACTTCCAAACGACTTCTTTCTTGTTGCGATGAACGATCACAATCCCTAACTTCCTGCGCATCTGCTTCCGTTGACAAAAATGTTCCGCCAATTGCTCCAAACATTATTGCAAGGAAAGATTTAGAAAGAATTTGGTTAGCTTTGGACATCGTAAAATATAATTTTAACAATCTTTTGTTGGCCTTATTACATTCAAAGTTTTCAAATATACAAATAATTGAATAAGATGCAAACGATTCAGTTTTCTGATTTTCAAAAGGTTGAAATCAGAATTGGCACAATTATCCAAGCAGAAATTTTTAGTGAAGCTAAAAAACCTGCCTATAAGCTTCTTGTAGACTTGGGAGAGCTAGGTATTAAAAAGTCTTCGGCACAAATCACAGAAAATTATGTCCCGAAAAAATTAGTTGGAAAGCAGGTTGTTTGCATTTGCAATTTTCCTCCAAAGCAAATTGCTAACATCATGTCAGAAGTTTTGGTAACCGGTTTCCATGATCAAAACGGACATGTCGTTCTCACTACTTCAGATTTGCCAGTACCCAATGGAACTAAGCTGTATTAACCCTGATGAATTCTTAATTTTGGCTCTTCCACAACCATTATCAATCTCATGATTAAACCTATCTCCATTGAAGAACTTGCTACATTGATCCAGGGCGAAATTATTCAGAAGAATTCCCATCATTCCATTGAATTTGTTTCTACCGATTCCCGTAAAATCATCAAAGGAGAAACTACCTTGTTTGTGGCACTGAAGGGATTCAAAGTTGATGGTCATTCTTACTTAGAAGAAGCCTATCAATTAGGGGTCAATAATTTCATCATTGAAAGAGAGGTTTCTCATTTCACATTTTCAAATGCCAACATTGTCCAAGTAAGCAATGCATTGGATGCATTACAATCTTTGGCAGCCTGGAACCGGTCAAATTTCTCAGGTCCTGTCATTGGTATCACTGGAAGTAATGGAAAAACAATAGTCAAAGAATGGATTGGTCAATTACTATCCGTGAAATTTGACATTGCCAAAAGTCCTAAGAGCTACAATAGTCAAACCGGTGTTCCACTCTCCATATTTGGTATTGAAAATCATCATCAGGCAGCTATCTTAGAGGCAGGCATCTCTAAGCCAGGTGAAATGGAGCGGCTTGAGCAAATGATCAAACCCAATGTAGGTCTCTTTACCAACATCGGAACGGCCCATGCCGAAGGTTTTGAAAGCCAAGAGCAGAAACTCCAGGAAAAGGCTTTACTATTTAAAGATAGCCAATTCATTGTCTATCGACAGGACCATCAAGCGGTTCATGAATTTTTAACCAAACACTTTTCTTCTGACAGATTAATCTCATGGTCCCAACAGTCTGGAGCTGATTATACCCTCGCCATAAAAAAAGAAGGTTCAGAAAGCAAAATCACTTTGATCAAACCGGACATGGGACTTTTCACCTTCTCTACCCGATTTACAGATGAAGCGTCTTTGGAAAATCTTCGCCATGCTATAGTCGCAGGACTTACTCTTGGGCTTTCCGAAAAAGACATTCAAAATGTCATTCCGCAGCTAAACACGGTGGAAATGAGACTTACCCTAAAAGCCGGAGTCAACCAGTCTCTACTTATAGATGACACTTATAATAATGACTTAGCTGGTCTTGATATTGCCTTGGAGTTTTTACAAAACCAAAGACAAAAAAATAGAAAAGTGGTTATTTTATCGGATCTTCTTCAAGCTGGGGATTCTGATTTTGTCTATGATCGTGTCAACGCCCTTATCAAGCATTATCAAATAGATTTGTTGATTGGTGTTGGAAATGAAATCAAACAATTAGGACAAAACCCTCCTTGTTCCACGCTCTTTTTTGAAAGTACCAAGCACCTTCTCTCCGCCATTAATGAAATTCCATTTCAAAATGACCTCATCTTAATCAAGGGCGCCAGGACATTTGCATTCGAACAGGTAGTGAATACCCTTCAAGAAAGAATTCACGGTACAGTGTTGGAAATCAATTTGAATGCCCTAAGAAGGAATTTCACTTTTTATAAACAACTGTTAGAACCAAAAACAAAAGTCATGGTTATGGTCAAGGCATTTGCTTATGGAGGAGGAGCTACTGAAATAGCACACCATTTAGAGCAGTTAAAAGCTGATTACCTAGCTGTGGCCTATACCGATGAGGGAGTGGCACTGCGACTGGATAAAATCAAACTCCCTATTATGGTCCTAAACCCAGCACCTGAATCTTTCCCAAATCTCATCAGGCATCAGCTCGAGCCCGTAGTTTATAGTCCCTCATTTTTCAAACAACTAGGTGAATATTGTCAAAGTAACCAATCTCAATTGAGTATTCATTTGGACTTGGACACGGGCATGCACCGCCTGGGATTTGGTGAAGAAAATCTTACTGAATTAGTAGATTTGATTCAACTTTACCCAGAATTACATATCGCCAGCTGTTATACACATTTGGCTGGAGCAGATGAGGCCATACATGAAGAATTCACAAAGAATCAAATTGAATTGTTTTCATCTATGTGCAATGCTATCCAAAATTCGCTTGACTATTCCCCCATCAGACACGCACTTAATTCTGCTGGCATAGTAAGGTACCCCAAGCATCAATTTGACATGGTTAGGTTAGGCATTGGATTATATGGCGTGGAAGTGAATGGTATGCATGAAAGTGCACTACAACCAGTAAGCACTCTAAAAACAACAGTGTCTCAAATCAAATCGTTGAAAAAAGGTCAAACAGTAGGCTATAGTAGAAAAGGATCCATGAAACGTGATGGGAAAATTGCTACCATCGCCATAGGCTATGCAGACGGCTATGACAGGCGCTTTAGCAATGGTAACGGACAAGTTTTAATCAATGGAAAAAAAGCTCCCGTCATTGGGAATGTCTGTATGGACATGACCATGGTGGACATCACAGACATGGAAGTTAGAGAAGGCGATGAAGTTATTATCTACGGAGAAGGGCTTTCTATTATGGAACAGGCAAAATCCATTGGAACCATTGCTTATGAATTACTCACCAATATCAGCGGACGTGTCAAAAGAGTTTATTATTTGGATTGATTAAATGGCATAAATTTCCAACAAGATCTTAACAATTCTATCAGAAGTTTTTCCGTCCCAAAGAGGAATCTGTTGATATTTCTTCCATTGACCTGAGAGCATTTTTTCCAAATAAGGCTTGAGTTTGGAAGGATCAGTACCAACCAGCTCATTTGTACCCAGGTCGATGGTCTCAGGCCTTTCCGTATTATCCCTCAATGTCAAACAGGGAACATTCATCACGGAAGCTTCTTCCGTAATTCCACCAGAGTCGGTAATCACACCTTTCGAATGTTTCACTAAATAATTAAACTCCAAGTAGGAAAGTGGTTCAACATAATGCAGTCTATCGTTTTCAATCCCTAAGTTCTTCAACACCTTCGCGGTCCTTGGGTGAACCGGAAAAACAATTGACAAACTTCCTGTTCCTTCTAAAATAGCTTCCATCATGGCTTTTAGCTTCACTTCCTCGTCCACATTTGCTGGGCGATGCAAAGTCAAGACAAAGTACTTCTGGGAAGAGAGTTTGTCGTAAATATTTCCCCCCGGCTTTCGAAATCTAGGCATCTGGCTGAGCAAGGTATCAATCATTGTATTGCCCACAAAATGAATCCTGTGGTTTTCTACCCCTGACCTTCTGAGGTTCTCATTGGCCAATTCCGAAGTAGTAAAGAATTGATCTGTGATGCTGTCCGTTACTATACGATTAATTTCCTCTGGCATACTCATATCTCCTGATCTAATACCTCCTTCCACATGTACGACTGGAACCAATAATTTCTTTGCAGTAATAGAGCAAGCCAAAGTCGAAGTGACGTCACCTACCACCAAAACCACATCAGGCTTATTGTTTAAAAGTTCCCTTTCAAAACCAATCATGATGGCAGCAGTTTGCTCTGCTTGAGAACCACCTCCAGCTCCTAAATTGGCGTTTGGGCTTGGGATATTCAGTTGTTCGAAAAAGTCACCTGACATCTTGTGATCATAATGTTGGCCAGTATGTACCAATCTAAAGTCGATACCAACTCCTAAACTTTTTTGCTTATCAATGGCATGAATAATAGGAGCGATTTTCATAAAGTTTGGACGGGCACCAGCAACCAAGGTGATATTGAGCATAGGACGATTGAGCTAACAAATTACTTTAAAATGATCATGTCGACGATGCTGCGAATATACTGATTCTTTTATTGGAACTGAAAACAGGTCAATTCTTATCTAGGTAACTACTTTATAAAAAAGTGGGGTACACCAACTTTCCTGTCAATTTCGTTTATATTTGTGACTTTATCGAAGGACCGACAATAATATCCATCACCTTCGGGTTGTAAATCAGTAGTTGAATTAATAAAACCAGCTAGGTCACCAGATGCAAATAAAACTCCCTAAGTCTTTTCCTTTACTTTTTGGACTAGCAATTACATTATCATTTCTCAGTTCCTGTCAAGAGGATGAATTAGTGGGAGAAATTTTGGTGTATGAAAATGACTTTTCCCATGCTAGCAGTCTTACCAATATTGAGAATGGTAAAGTCCATGTTTTTGAAAATGATACCATCCTTGGCAATTACAATAATGAAGAAATCTCCCTCAACATAGAGGATATGCCTTATCACAATACCGTAAGAGTAGTCATTGAATTATTGCTTCATGACAGTTGGGACGGAAACGTTGGAGGCGTAGGAGGACCAGACTATTGGTACATGAACGTAGATCAGCAACAAATCCTATACACCACCTTTTCCAATTCACCTTGTGTTTCTACTTACTGCCTTTACCAGTCTTATCCTGACAATTATGGCAGAAATTATGATCCAAAAACCAGTGCAGTTGAAACCAACCTGCCCGGACTATGTCAATACAGAAACACTCCAGGCTGGACTTCAAAATATAGAATTTCAAAATTGATCGACCATTCCAATCCAAATATCAACATCACTTGCGGTGACATTTTAAACCAAAGTAACGCACCATCTGCAATCTGCGATGAAAGTTGGTCCATCTCCAAAATTGAAGTAAGTGCCCTTTATGTAAAATGATGACAAAAAGCTCAATACTATATAAAACCATTAAGGCTATCACCTTTCTTTTTTTGATAAGCTCTCCTGTTCTGCTTTTTGCACAAACCAGTAATCTCAATGCACCCTTTTTGGAAGAGTACCTGAGAAGGCAACAGCTCATTGGTAATTTCAATGAAAACTACTCTTTCAACATAAGACCCCTATCTCCAAATGTTGATGATATGGATGGTGAATTTGACAATTCCAGAAGTATCTATAATGATCTTTATGATTATAGGGTCCAACAACTCTTTGCCAATGGAAAAGGAATTTTCAAAATACTACCAGTTTTGGTGAAAAGTCAGTACAATTCTAATTATTCCTTTGGGATTAATGATGGCGCAATGATTCCCAATAAAGGCCTCCAGGTACTTCTCAGTGGAGGCTTCTACGCTGAATTCGAAGGCCTGAGCCTTCAATTTCAACCTGAACTTATTACCGCTCAAAATCTCGATTTTGAAGGCTTCCCCTTGGATCACTGGGCCAGTACTTGGAGGCAATACTATGAATGGCTAAACTACGCAGATATTCCAGAACGTTTTGGTACTGGTTCCTATACAGAACTATTCTGGGGTCAATCTAGCATTAAATACACTTACAAGGATTTCTCAATCGGAGTTTCTACAGAGAACATCTGGTGGGGACCTGGCAAAAGAAACTCACTCCTGATGAGTAATAATGCTCCAGGTTTTCTTCATGCTACCGTTGAAACCAAAAGACCCATTTCCACCAAGATAGGTCACTTTGAAGGCCAATTGATAGCTGGGAAGCTTAAAAACTCAGGTTTTCCACCTCCCCAGTCTAGCTATATCAGTCAGCAAACCCCACTTTATGTGCCTAAAAGAGATGAAGATTGGCGCTATCTTTCTGGTATCACCATCAGCTACCAGCCAAAATGGGTTCCTGGCCTAAGCGTTGGCTTCAGCAGTGTTTCTCAGATGTATAATAATGACATGGACCAATTCTCCGATTACCTTCCCATCTTTAATGGAGAAAAAGGGCCCGCCAATGTTGTAAATGTAGATCGTGACCAAAGAAACCAACTCAGCGCTGGATATTTTAGGTGGATGAGCCATGGGGGCTTGTTTGAATTCTATGGAGAATATGGTTCAAATGGAAACAGTAGAAAGCTCAGGGACTTTCTGGTTAACCCTGACCTCAACAGGGCATTTACTTTTGGGTTTACCAACCTAATCCCTTTAAAAAAAGAAGACAGCTATATCCAACTCAGCTCAGAGATGACCCAAACCGGTCAGACCGTCAGGGACGCCATCGTGGCCAAAAATAGCTGGTATACGCATTCTTATGTGCGACATGGTTACACCCATTTGGGGCAAGTCCTAGGTGCTGGAAATGGCCCGGGAAGCAATGTCATTTTTTTTGAAGCTAGCTGGGTTAAAGCTTACAATAAACTAGGCTTTACTATGGAACGCATTGTCTATAACAATGATTTCTATTACAAGAGGTTTGAAGAAATTAAGGATTGGAGAAGAAAATACATTGACTTGGTTCCTTCCTTGATTGGTGACTGGAAAGTAAACAACTTTCTGCTCAGTGGAAAAATACAGTATGTCAACACTTTAAACTACAAATGGTACTTAGAGGAGAACCCCAACCAATATTTCATCGCCGGCTTAGACAAAACTAACTTCGTGGCCAGCTTCAGCATGATGTACATTTTCCCATAAACCTATCAGATAACCTCATTAAGACCAAAGTAAAAGGCAGTTTGGTCTCCAAAGCCAAAGTCAATACGAATATTGATACCCTCATCCATCAATTTATAGCGAATTCCAAATCCTCCACCATAATGGAAACGGTCAAATCCATAGGTAGAGATTTTGTCCGCTACTTGCCCAGCATTACTGAAAAGCACCATTCCCAAGTTTCCATAAACAGGTAACCGTAATTCTGCCTGGTAAACCATGGCCATCTTGTCCCGGTAACGACCTTCAAAATATCCACGCATTCTCCGGCTCCCACCTATTGCTGCCATTTGCTGAAAAGGAGATTCCCCCTCTATAAAACTCCACCATGCTTGGACAGCTAGCAATTTATTTCTTAAAACAGGCACATATTTTCTCAGGTCTAACTCATAACGATTATATGTGTATTTACTTCCTAAAAAAGGCTGGAAAGACATCCATGTAAATTGATGATAAGAACCGGACTGAGGCTGGAATACATCATCTCTGGTGTCGTAATTCAACTTTAAACCCAAGCCTGATACCCGAGGATTTTCACTTCCTGGAATGGATCCGCTGTCCAACATCCCTCCTTCTTTTTTCTCATAAACATTGTCGGCTCGAAATTCTATCCGTGGACCTACATAAACATGAGGTAAAATCCTTCTCATATAATTAAGATGGAAATAGATATATCGGCTGGCATAGTCTTCTTGATTTTCTGAGGGAAGATCATTTCCAATACCATAGAATTTAAAGGGGTACTTGGTCAACTCTAGCCTTGCATTGATATAGTCTTTATTGTAATTCTTCCACAAATCCAGGTCAAGCTCCAAAATTGCCTGCTTCTTTAGGGTATAAATAAATGTAATTGGCATGGATGAAGGCCGAAGGTTCTGCTCAACCATTTTATCTGATTTAAATACCTTGATGGCTCCTGCCCCTACTCCTAAACTGGTTTCAGGAGAATAGGTAACTGCTGGAATAAAAGACCAAGTGTCCGTACTCAATACATCCAGCACCTTTTCCACCGTACCAAAAAGACCGCCTTCTGGCCCTTCATATATTGAAGTATCCATGGCAACCTTGAGAGAGTCATCTTGTGCAAATACCCCGGAGACCTTAGTGATAGAAAAAGCAAAGACCAATGAGGCCACAATTATTAAACTGTTATTTGACATTTACAGAGAGCTGAACATTGAAATGAAGTTCCGCAAAATTACTGAAATCTGTCTATTCAACACGATTACCTAATAAAAGGATAGAGGTTTAAGATTTGTATCTCCATAATCTCCACCAAGGAGTTCCAGGAGAATCATGATGTTCATAGTGATATCCAAAAAAGTAACACGTAAGAAACGCCCAAAAATGATTCTTTTTCATGCTACCAGACTGATGCTTATTGTCGTGCTCTCCCTTGTGAGGCAAATAAGTCCCAAAATAAAATAGCTGAAAGGTGGACAAAATAGCAGGTAGCATCCAATAGAACACCAAATTTTCAACAGGATAAACCAGCCTGAGCAATTGAAACGCTACTCCCATCAATACCAATTGACCTAATGAAAGATAGGTTTTAATAAAGCTCCAATACCAAGGCCAAAAATCACCTGACTCATGATAATCCGGATCACTCACCGAAGCTACAAAGCGATGGTGATCATGGTGTTTTGGAAATAACTTATGGTAAAAATTAAAAGAAAAAAGGATGGCACAAAACCAGCCAATGGCTTTATTTAGTCTTTTATTGAAGGATACTGTTCCATGCATAGCGTCATGGGCCGTAATAAAGAGCCCGGTATAAAGATGCATTTGAATCAGGACTCCCATGTAAGTCAAGGGATTGGTATAATCCATTTCCCAGTTAAGGAAAAATAGAAGAGATAGAAACCATATCAAAATAATTCCCAAAGCAATGATAGTTCCCATTGGATCAACTGGTCGATATTTTTCTTTGACAAAAGACATATTTTCTTCCAAGTTACTGTAAGATAAAAATATCTTTTAAAAGTTCAGCAAGCGGTCCCTGACCTCTTCCATCAACCACCGAGGTGTCGAAGTCGCCCCACAGATCCCCACCGTTTGATTTGAATTGAACCACGACGGTTTAACTTGACCTGCATTGGAGACAAAATAGGTTTCGGTATTCTGACTTTTACAAACTTCATAAAGGGCCTTACCGTTACTTGATTTGCTTCCACTCACAAAAACGACTTTATCGAATTCTGTCGAAAACTTTCTCAATTCTTTATCTCGGTTGGAAACCTGTCGACAGATAGTATCGTTGGTCTGAACCGTAATGCCCTTTTCTTCCAATATTCGGTTGATCTCATAAAACCTATCTGTACTTTTGGTAGTCTGGCTGAAAAGGGTAATTTTTTCGGGCATATTGTCCAAATCCAATTCTTCAATATTTTGAAATACAACCGCCTCATGTTTGGTCTGACCCAATAGACCTTCTACCTCTGCATGTCCATGTTTACCAAAAATATAGATCCTATCCTGACGGTCATAGGCATTCTTGATCCTATTTTGAAGCTTTAGCACTACTGGACAACTTGCGTCTACTAAAGTAAGGTCATTTTTCAGTGCTAACTCATAGGTAGTTGGAGGTTCTCCATGCGCCCTGATCAAGACCTTTTCATTTTTTAAATCTTTTAAAAATTCTCGATCTATGATTTTAAGACCTTTGCTTACCAAACGACTGACTTCCTCATCATTATGTACTATATCCCCCAGGCAATAGAGGTGGCCCTCTTCATCAAGGATTTCCTCTGCCATCTCTATGGCATATACTACACCAAAACAAAAACCAGAATTAGGATCAATATGTACCTTGAGATCTAACATATCTTATTAACCCAAAGGGCTTTGGATTGTTTTTCTTTGCTTGATTTTTTCATAAATAGAAATATTCATCAGCATCAGTCCCATGGAATAGATAAAGTCTTCTACAGGGATAGTAAATATGCGTAGCCCCAAATTTTCTGCGTCATCATAAAACACCACTGGTTCAGGAGTAAATGCTCCTGTCAAGGTGCCGTTAAAAAGTAAAAACGGAATCAAATGCACCAAGTAAAAAACATAAAACCTTCCTAAAATTTTATCCTTAAAGAAATAATAATGAAGGGTCAGCAGGAGAGCTACCAAAGTAAAGTTCACACAGGTATACCATTTGTCAAGGTTTAGGATTCCAATAATAATCAAGACTCCTATAAGCAAAAATGTAATGCCTTTGGTAATCTTTGTTTTGGGTTTAGGAGGAAAATAAAATTGGAGTACTTCATAAATAAAAATAGTTGAGAAGGGGACAATGATAAAGAAAAGACATTCTTCTAAGGGCAAACTACCCAAATATACTCCTGTCAAATATCTTTCATTGAAGCCCCACACCCCCATCTCTGTAAACCACTGGTCCCAGATCAAGTATAGAGCAGCAGTAAATAAAATGGCTGGAAATAAGGCAAACCACTTTTTAGCATAACTTACCTTAGACTCAAATGACCAAAGCAATGGGAACAATAATGTCGCAATGTTTAATATCAAATAGAGACACTTCTCCATAAGCTATTCTTCTAAACCTAACTTTGACCCAAAGTAAATACCTAAAAGCAATGATAGCTTTTTGATATTGGGGATTCGTACCCTTCTTAAAGTAATCGTTTCTGGTTCTAACTTCTTAATCTTCCGAAACAGATTCAAATAATATAAATAGGCTATTTTGACCCCAATTTTTGCACCAACAGGCAAGCGCTTTATCCCCTCATAGGCATCATCAAAGTCCTTTTGGATATCCTCTTCAATTTCTTTTTTCTTTGTACGGTTAAAAGTTTTATAATCTACTTCCGGGAAATAAACCCTTCCTCTTTCTTCATAATCACTCTTGATATCCCTTAGGAAGTTAACTTTTTGAAATGCAGAGCCTAATTTACACGCTGGAGATTTTAGTCGTTCATATTCTTCCTGGTTTCCTTCACAAAAAACCTTCAAGCACATCAAGCCAACTACCTCTGCAGATCCGTAGATGTATTGTTTGTATTTACTATCATTGTATAGACTAAAATCAAGATCCATGGCCATACTGTCCAGAAACGCATCAATGAGCTCCTTTTCAATCCCATATTGATGGACCACTATTTGAAACGAATGTAAGACAGGGTTCATACTTATTTTTTGATCAATAGCTTCATAAGTATCTTCTCGGAATTTATCCAAAAGATACTTTTTATCCTTATGGTGAAAAGTATCTACAATCTCATCTGCAAAACGCACAAAACCATAAATACCATATATTGGGCCGTGAAGCTTCTGATCCATCACCCTAATGCCTAAGCTAAAGGAAGTACTGTACTTTTGAGTGATCAGTTTGCTACAGGCTAGCGTAGTCTGGTGATATAAATTAAGAGCATCCATGGTTTGTTAGTTTTGAGGGGCTATTGAAAATTTCTGTTTGATAATCTCGTGCGCCACTACTTGGCCGGAAATTAAAGAGGGAGGCACTCCCGGACCCGGAACAGTAAGTTGTCCAGTGTAATATAAATTTTTGAGTTTTTTGTTCCTCAATTTTGGCTTCAACAGTGCTGTTTGACCTAAAGTATTCGCCAATCCATAAGCATTGCCTTTATAAGCATTGTAATCCGAAATAAAGTCTCGATGTGCATAAGACCTGCGATAAAGCACGTGTTCTCTAATACTTTGCCCCGTAAGCTTCTCCAATCTGTCCATCACCAATTGTAAATACTTTTCTCTCTTGGCCTCAGAATCCTCTAAATCTGGGGCAAGCGGAATAAGAATAAATAGGTTTTCTTTGCCTTCTGGTGCAACGGAAGGATCTGTCTTGGAAGGACAACACACATAAAATAATGGTTTCTCAGGCCAGTCAGGATTTTCATATATCGCCGCTGCATGAGGTTCCAGAGGCTCATCAAAAAAGAGGTTATGATGGTCAAGGTTTTTGAGTTTCTTATCAATACCTAAATAAAAAATAAGGCTAGAAGGTGCTAGGGTTCTTTTGTCCCAATAGGTATCAGAATAATTTCTACAGTCAGGTGGCAGAAGGGCGCTATCCACATGATGATAGTCTGCTCCTGCAATCACAATATCCGCAAGGAAAGACCGATCATCGGTCAAATGAACCGCCTTGGCCTCTCCATTTTGAACTTTTATATGGCTTACATCAGCATTATAAATAAACTCAACCCCTCTTTCTTCCGCTAAGGTGACCATTCCTTTAATGATCTCATGCATACCTCCCATAGGATACCAAGTCCCCAAAACCATATCTGCATAGTTCATCAAGCTATAAAGCGCTGGTATTTTCTCCGCTGTCTGACCCAAAAAAAGTACAGGAAACTCCATCAGCCTGACTAATTTTTCATTTTTGAAAAATTTCCTCACATGCTTTTTCATGGAATTAAAAATATCCAGCTTGATCAGGTCATTAATAATCCCCGGCTGCGCAAATTCCCATATGGACTGACCCGGCTTATATACCCAATCTTGAATACCTACTTTATATTTGTGGGCGGCTTGCACCAGAAATTTCTCCAACTTTTCTGCAGCTCCCGCTTCAATTGATTCAAACAACTCCTTTAATCCATCTAAATCAGCAGGCATATCAATTTGATCATCCTCACCAAAATAAACCTTGTAGGAAGGATCTAACCTTACAAGCTTATAATAATCGGATGTTTTTTTTCCAAATTGCGCAAAGTAACTTTCAAACACATCTGGCATCCAGTACCAACTTGGACCCATATCAAAAGTAAATCCCTCAGCTGTAAATTTTCGAGCGCGACCTCCAGGGCTATCGTTTTTCTCCAATAACGTTACCCGGTAGCCTTGATTAGCTAACCTGGTGGCTGCTGCAATACCCGCAAAGCCAGCACCTATTACCACTACTTGTTCGTTGGTCATTTTAGTCAAGCTTATAAACCTTTAGATCATCTTTCAAGATTTTCCTTGCGATATGAATTCTGTTTTTGACCGTTCCGATAGGTAAATCTAATTTCTCAGCTATTTCTTGATATTTCCATCCTTTAAAGTACATCATGAATGGAACCTGATACACCTCATCTAATCTATCAATGCATTTATTGATATCATTTAAGGCAAACTCACCTGGCGCTCCATTTTCCACAGCTGTATCTCCTGAATTAAGGTAGTGTAGGTTATCCGTTGTATCTACAAAAGTTGCCCGTCTTACCATCCGTTGATAATTCGTAATGAATGTGTTTTTCATTATGGTATATAACCAAGCTTTCAGGTTAGTACCATCCGAAAATTTATCTCTATTCGTATATGCTTTTAGCACAGTATCCTGTAGAAGGTCATTTGCCGCATCCAAGTCTTTGGTCAGCCTAAGCGCAAAAGGTTTTAGAGATTTTGAATGTTGGTTTAAGGTATAACTGAATTCGAGCGTTGTCATAGCTTGGTCTTTTTTGTTTAATCAAATATAATTTATATTAAACAAAATAAAAACAATTGTTTAATTAATTTTTATTTATATTAAACAAAAATATTTTTGGCATAAAAAAACGGGCTTTTGCCCGTGTGATTGTATAACGTATAATCAATACCTTTCTTCTTTATTTAGATCGCAGAACCTTAAGGAAATCAGTCCTCATTAATTACCTTTCTCTCGTCTTGTAGATAAAATTTGACCTCTTCTATTTTATTCATTATCATGACATTCTCAGGCACCTCAACTTCACCTCTAAGAACTTGATAACCCGATACAATAATCGTACTCTTCGGAAATGTTTTGCTAAGCTTACAAAGGTATGCTGCCACAAGTTCTACCTCAGGAGAAGTGGTAAGTACTGTGATCAAATATTCTGGTTGATGAAACTTATAAACTTCTAACAAGTCCTCTTGCGGCGTGCTCTGTCCAAGATAAATCACCTTATGCCCTTCACTTTTGATCAAATAAGCAGCAAAAAGAAGAGATATTTCATGCAGCTCTCCTTCTGGCAAAAAGAGCATGAACTTTTTACCTCCACCTTGATACACGTACCGATCAATCGCCACAATCAGTTTCTGCCTGATCAAATTGCTGATAAAATGTTCCTGAGCCGGAGAGATGGCTCCTATCTGCCATAAAACACCGATTTTAGACAAAAAGGGATAAATAACACTTAACATAGTTTCATCAAAACCAATACTTCTGGTATTGATTGAAAGAATACGATCAAACCCTTCCTCATCAATTTCTATCATACAAACGGTAAGGGCATAGATCTGATCTTCATAAGCCATAACTCCTTCAGTCAAGGCAATGACCTTATCTCTGATTTCCTCCGAGCTCATTTTGGCGATTTTTGAAATCTTATAGCCGTTGTTGTTGAGTAAGGAGACATTAAGAATCAATTTCAAATCCGCATCATCGTAATACCTGATATTGGTCTCTGTTCTTTTTGGCTCGACCAAATTATAGCGTTGCTCCCAAATCCGGATGGTATGTGCCTTGATCCCCGAAAGATGCTCCAAATCCTTTATCGAATAACTACTCATTTCTTCCCTTCTTTAAAATACTTTAGTGGAACCAGTAAGAGACCGAAAGCCTCCGTTCCCTTCTTTTTATTATTGGCATGGTGGGCTTGATGCGCCTTAAATATGCCCCTGAAGAAGCTATTTCTATTTGGCCTTTTGATCCACTTTCCTCTTCTATGGATCAGTATATCATGCAACACAAAATATCCAGCTCCATAAATGGTAATCCCCAATCCCATCCAGAATCTGTAATCCAGTTGCTCAAAACCAAGGACCATTAAAATGATCGAAATACTTCCAAATAGCAGTGAAAATAGATCATTGAGCTCAAATGGCCCCTTAGAGTGCTGATGGTGCGTCTTATGAATTCTCCAAAGCAATCCATGCATGATATACCTATGGATAAACCAACCAGAAATCTCCATCAGGAAAAAACCTAAAATCACAAACAGTAATGCAAATAACATGAATTGATAACCTTTTGTGGATTAAAATGTTTGCAGTGTCACAAATAAAACTCCCAATTCTGCTTTATTTTGATTCAATACAGCTCAAACCATCCAAAATATCTATTTTTGTAATCAGATACATTTAAGCAAAAATAAATATTTTGTTTAACTATAACTATTTGAATAATAAACAAAATCTGATAAAATGATTTTATACAATATTACAGTAAATATTGACCAAGATGTGGAGAAGGAATGGGTACAATGGATGAAAGCTACCCATATCCCCAAAGTAATGGAAACCGGCCTATTCAATGAATTTAAGTTCTACAAGCTTTTGCATGAAATGGAAGGCGGAGGTGTTAATTATTCCGTTCAATATTTTGCAGAAAGTATGGATCATGTCTTGGATTACCAAAACAACCATGATATGAAGATCCATGAAGTCTTCAATCAAAAGTACAATAACAAGTACGCTCTCTTCAGATCTGTTTTAGAGCAGGTTTAAAAAAAGGCTGCAACAATTGTTTGTTGCAGCCTTTTTTATCTCATGTAGCAAGACAGTTAACCCAACATTTCCCTGATCTCTTCAGCTTGCAAATGGCAGTTATACCAACCTTCTTCAATTTCTGAATTATACTTATTGTAGAAATTGATGGCCGGCTCATTCCAATCCAAGACTTGCCACATCATTCCTGTACAATTATCCTCCAAGGACTTTTTCATCACCCTTTCAAATAGCAATTTACCTGCTCCTTTGCCCCTTTCCTTTTCTGTCACAATGTAATCCTCCAAGTACAATCTTCTTCCCTTCCATGTACTGTAACGATAATAATAAATGGCTGTCCCAATGATTTCTTGAGTTGCCTCTTTAATCAATACAAAAAAGCCATAGACTGGATTAGGGCCGAACCCATCTTCTTCCATCATCGCCACAGTATTGGTTACTTGCTCAGGCGCTTTCTCATAAATTGCCAATTCTTCTATCAATTCGAATATTCTGGGCAAATCCTCTTTTTTTCCTTCTCTGATCGTATACATAATCCGAAATTATAAAAATTTGAAAAAAGAACGTTGATCTTGCTTCATTTTACTCCATCTAGGTGCTAGATTTATACAGGTTCTGTGATTTTTGAATATAAAACTCCACACTATGTTTCTCTCTATCGATGCCGGTAATTCAAATATTGTTTTTGGCTTCTATGACAATGGTAGCCAAACTTGGAAATATGAGCACAGAGTAGAAACAAAAAGAGAGGTCAGTGTAAACAAATTGGCCAAAGACCTACAGCTTTTCTTTCTAGAGATGGGACTCAAACCTATTCAGGTTAAACAAATCGGCATTAGCTCTGTAGTTCCTGAAATTAACCGTACCTTGATCAGCCTTTCAGAATCCTTTTTTAACATTACTCCCCACTTCATTAATGAACACAGCTATTCATCTGTAAATATCCTCACAACAAGGCCTGCAGAAATGGGCACGGACCTTATGGCCAATGCTGTGGCTGCATTTGAAGCCCATCGTTCCGCGTGTATTATTGTAGATTTTGGAACTGCGCTGACTTTTACCGTAATCAGTGATAAAGGAGAAATTATAGGAGTAAACATAGTTCCTGGCCTTAAAACGGCATTAAAATCTCTATTTAGAAATACTTCTAAACTTCCTGAGGTCAAGCTGGAACTACCTACATCGGCCATTGGGAAAAATACCATCCATTCCATTCAGGCAGGTATACTTTATGGCTACTCTGGATTGGTGAAAGGGATGCTACAAACCATCCAACAAGAGCTCTCCATGGATTTTACCATTATTGCTACTGGTGGCCTTTCTGAAATTTTAACCAATCTAAAAGATACATTTGATTATATAGATCGTGACCTAACACTTAAAGGAATTAAAATAATTGCAGAAAGGAATTGAGCAAAATTGTAGAAACACTTACGAAACAGGCGCTTACCTATTTCAGAAAAATGAAAACAACGAGTGGAAATTAATATGTAACAAACAATTTCAACTTACTATCTGGGACTAAAAAAGATAGGTTAGACATAAAAAAAACGGAGCTTATTCGGCTCCGTCTTTTACTGTAAGTTCTATTTCTTCTCCTGTTTCATCCAGGAATTTATACTCCGTCACTGGTAATGAAGAATCTTTGATCAGTTTTACCCATTTGAAATATTTAAAAAACCATTTAACCCTTTTTGAAATCATGCCATGGGTAAAGTATGCATGAAGGTAAGGGTGCAACCCAATTTTAATTTTGGGTAAGTTCTGGTGAACCGCCGTATACTCAAGGTCTCTTTCCAGCTTATCAGCCACCAAAATTGAGGCTTGGATCTTTCCTGTCCCATTACATGAAGGACAAGTTTCTTTGGTCACAATATTCACTTCAGGTCTTACTCTTTGCCTGGTGATCTGCATCAACCCAAACTTGGTCAATGGCAGGACGGTGTTTTTGGACCTATCCTCCTTCATTTCAGCTTTCATAGCGTCATAGATGGCCCTTTTATTTTCGGCCTTCTTCATGTCTATGAAGTCGATGACGATAATTCCGCCCATATCTCGGAGGCGAAGCTGTCTGGCAATTTCTTTGACAGCAACCAGGTTAGTTTTTAATGCTGTAGTTTCCTGGTCACTTTCTTGGTTGGACTTGTTTCCACTGTTTACGTCTATAACGTGCAGTGCCTCGGTATGCTCAATAATAAGATATCCGCCATGAGGCAGGCTTACCGATTGTCCAAACAGACTCTTGATTTGCTTTTCAATTCCAAAACTTTCAAAGAGCTTAGCTTTTCCGTTGTAAAGCTTAACAATTTTTTCCTTTTCAGGGGCAATCGATCTTATATAAGACCGGATCTGATCATAGATTAATTCATCCTCTACCGTGATTGCATCGAATGATTCGTTGAGCAGGTCTCTTATGATAGAGCTGGCCATACTCATTTCTCCTATCACCTTATCTTTGCTCTTGGCTTTCATCAGCTTCTTCATGCCATCCTCCCAGGTGGTTACCAAGTTTCTAAGGTCTTTGTCCAGTTCCGTTACGGACTGGCCCTCAGCTACTGTTCTGATAATTACACCAAAATTGGCTGGCTTGATCGAAGTGATGAGTCTGGCAAGCCTTCTCCTCTCTTCAGCCTTTCTGATCTTTTTGGATACATTGACTGAATTGGAAAAAGGAACCAGCACCAAATAGCGACCGGCTAGGGAGAGCTCACAGGATAGTCGCGGGCCTTTCGTTGAGATCGGCTCCTTTACAACCTGAACTAAAATTTGATTGGTTTTAGAAAGGACTTGGGAAATTTTCCCCAGCTTTTCTATCTCAGGTTCTAGTTCAAACCCTTTAAGGGTGGGATGGTCCGAATGATTGTTTCTGATATGCTTGGTGTATTTCACCAGGCTTTTCACTTTCGGCCCTAGGTCTTGGTAATGCAAAAAAGCATCCTTCTCGTAACCTACATCAATAAAGGCTGCATTCAGCCCATTGACGATTTTACGAACCGTACCAAGGTACATATCCCCTACTTTAAACTGGTTGTTGTCTTCATCTGAATGAAGTTCTACCAGTCCCTTGTTTTTTAAAAGGGCTATTCGACTACTGTTTTGAGCAGAATCAATTACTAATTCCGTACTCAAATCGTGTCTCCTTTTTTATGTTAATGAACGTTGTTCTGTGTAAAAACTCAAAAAGAAGAAGTGTATTACTTCTTCTTATGTCTGTTTTTTCTAAGTCTTTTCTTACGCTTGTGCGTAGCAATCTTATGTCTTTTTCTTTTTTTACCGCAAGGCATAATCTTATGGATTTAAGTTTAACAATACTTTTATAGTTGCCCCAGATAATTGTCCACACTCGAAATAATCATCGGATCATCTGTCATGTCTTTTACCAGCTGGAGCTGTTTTTTTGCTTTATTTTTCTGCTTCGCTTCAAAGTAGCTCACCCCGAGGTAAAACTGACCTTGAATATTGTCGGGATGATAACTGATAAGCTCTTCAAAACGTTCAACTGCTCGTTTGTACTGGCCTGACTGCATGGACAGGATTCCCATATTAAACAAAGCCTGCTCGTTTTGAGGATCTTCTTCAAGTACCTCCCTTAGCATCATAATCCCCTGCATAGGGTTGGTAGAAGACACATGTGTCATTGCTACCTTAGTTTTGAGATCAAGTCGATCTGGTTGCTTTTCAAGCACCCTGTTCAAATAATCCCTGGTGTGCCCGGCCAAATAAGCTACCTTATCCTGATCCATCGCAAAACCAAATGCTTCATAATAAGCATTACCTGCTTTCTCAAGTGATTCCATGTCTGGATATCTGTCAGCAGTCTGGCCCAAATAGTAGGCTGCACTGTCATACATCCCGGAACTCACATAGAAAGAGGCAATTGAATCTGCAAAGATAGTAATTTTTTCTTTACTTTCCGCTTTTTCTAAATTGGTTATCAAGGCACTAACCGTTCCCCGCTCTGAATCTGGGATACTGGTACTGTGTGCTTGGGCCACTGAGTCAGCAGACGCCATATCTTCCTGCTCGAGGGCTTCACCATCTTCTGCATTGTCCACCACTACTCTTGGTAGCGAATAAAGGGCTGCCGCAGCGACGACGACGACAACGACCAGGATGATTTGCGACTTTTTCATAGACAGTAGATCTCTCAGATTAGTCCTGAAGAGTTACTTCCTTTACTTTTTTGCTGTTCTTAATCTTGTCGATGAAGACTTTAGAAGGCTTGAAAGCCGGAACATAATGCTCATCGATAACGATAGCAGTGTTTTTAGAAATGTTTCTGGCGATTTTCTTAGCGCGCTTCTTGTTGATGAAGCTACCGAATCCCCTCACATAAATATTCTCTCCCTCTGACATGGAATCCTTTACTACTTTGAAGAATGCCTCAATTGTCTGAGTTACATCATCCTTCTGAATTCCTGTCTTGTCCGAAATCTTGGTAATTACCTCTGCTTTAGTCACTGTATTTAAATTTTAATTTGATTAAATTGCTTAACAATCTATTAACCAACTAATTTTGGGACTGCAAATTTAAATGATGCTTTTCAATATAAAAACAAAATGAAGAAAATTAGCGTCTTTTGTTCAACGAAAAGTTTACAGATAAAATTTCAAAAGTTTTGAATTTCAACGTTTTTGCCTCCAAGCTTCTCCTTTGGTACCCCCAAAATAAAAGGGATCTGCCGTGGAGAAACACCCAAAACCCATACATCATTTGGTTGTCAGAAATTATTCTTCAGCAAACCAGAGTCGCCCAAGGACTTCCCTATTTCGAGAAATTTGTCTCCCATTATCCCTCTGTTCAGGACCTCGCGAAAGCACCAACTGAAGAAATCATGCGTCTTTGGCAAGGACTAGGCTACTACAGCAGGGCCAGAAACCTTCATGAATGTGCCAAACAAGTGGTCAATGAATATAGAGGACAATTCCCCTCTGATTACAAAAGTCTTCTAAAACTCAAAGGTGTGGGGCAGTATACCGCCGCAGCCATTGCTTCCTTTGCCTTCAAAGAAAAAGTCGCCGTAGTGGATGGCAATGTATTCCGTGTCCTAAGTCGGTACTTCGGGATCGAAACAGATATTAGCAGCTCACAAGGCAAAAAGGAATTCCAAGAACTCGCCAATAAGCTGATTTCAAAAGAACACCCAGATGAATACAACCAGGCTATCATGGAATTTGGTGCTTTGCAATGCACCCCAAAAAATCCTGACTGTGACAATTGCCCCTTATTGGATGGATGCTTTGCAGCAAAACATCAAATGGTAAGCTCCCTCCCAGTGAAGGAAAAGAAAATAAAAGTCAAAACACGCGCGTTTTTGTATCATGACATTACCTGTGGTGAACTAACGATAGCCAAAACCCGAGGCCCCAAAGACATTTGGCAAGGCCTTACAGATTTTCCATTAGTGGAATTTTCCTCTCCTGAAAAGATCGACCCTGAGGCATCAAATTTGTTTCATGAACTTCAAGCATTTAAGCCAACCATAAACTTCGAAAAGGAAAAGACTTATAAACATATACTGACCCATCAAAAAATTTTTTCAAACTTTGTCTCGTTCAACATAGATAAAGATCATCAATCAGCCTTGGAAAAATGGGCCA
Source organism: Echinicola sp. 20G (assembly GCF_015533855.1). GTDB lineage: Bacteria > Bacteroidota > Bacteroidia > Cytophagales > Cyclobacteriaceae > Echinicola. The sequence continues at coordinate 1,105,889 of NZ_AP024154.1, forward strand.
AAGACAATGATTTTCTCTGCTGTAATGAAGCAGAATTGGAAGCTTTGGGCAAGCCAAAACTGATTGTTCGTTATTTGAACGATAAAAAATAATCCTTAAATTTAAAAGTACGCTTTTTAACAAAATTCTATAAATCAACTTAAACTATGGCCGGTGTAAATAAAGTAATATTAGTTGGCAATCTAGGTAAAGACCCTGAAGTGAGGCATTTGGAAAGTGGTAGCGTAGTAGCCAACCTGACACTAGCAACTACAGAAGCATACAAAGACCGCAACGGAAACCGTGTAGAAAATACTGAATGGCATGACCTGGAACTGTGGGACGGGCAAGCAAAAGTAGCGGAACAATATTTGCGAAAAGGCAGCCAAATCTTCGTAGAAGGAAAAATCAAATCCGACACTTGGCAAGATGAGCAAGGAAACAACAGGAAAAGAACAAAAATCCGTGTACTGAGTTTCACCATGCTTGGCTCCAAAAACAGTGAAATGGGCGCTGGAGGAAGCAGCAATCCCAATACCATCAGCCAACCTAACGCTGGCAACCCTCAACCCGCATCCATGCCTTCATCAGGAGGAAATATCGAAGAGGGTGATGATGACTTACCATTCTAATTGGGTCATTTTAAGAATTGTAATGGATAAATCATTAATTTTGCAGAACAATATTTGAATCACTTAATGGACGATCCATACCCGAGTATTTTGTTGCTGGCTGAAATCAACCAGGTTTCGGCCGGCTATATCATTCTTAATAGTCTTATTTTTCTAGCACTGCTTTTGGCATCTGCTCTTATTTCCGGCTCAGAAGTGGCTTACTTTTCGCTATCTCACGATGATTTAAGCCTGCTCAGCACTGAAACAGATGAAACTTCCAGCTTGGTGATCAAACTGATCGAAGCACCTCAAAAACTCCTGAGTACGATTTTGATCTTGAATAACATGATCAACATCGGCATAGTGACTTTGACCACGTTCTTTACCTTGACACTCTTTGGCGCCAACGCTACTGGCCTTATGGTCATCTTGATTCAAACTGTTGGGATCACCTTTGCCATTGTCTTCTTTGGTGAAATTGTTCCAAAAGTATACGCCAACAATGCCAGAATCAGCTTTTCCAAGCTTATGGCCAAAAGCCTTAATTTCTTCTCCATCGCTTTGGCACCGCTCTCTTCCTTCCTGATGGCCATCAGTAATATCATCGAAAGAAGAATAGAAAGAAAAGGCTATACGCTTTCGGTTAATGAACTTCATCAAGCCTTAGAAATCACAGCTGAGCACACCACTGAAGGAGAAAAAGACATCTTCAAGGGCATTGTAAATTTTGGGACATTGTCTGTAAAACAGGTCATGTGCTCTAGGATGGATATCACAGCAGTCGATGTGGAAATGGACTTCCATGAACTCATGGATAAAATCAACAAAAGCGGGTATTCCAGAATCCCTGTTTATAAAGAAACCATTGATAATATTGAAGGGATTCTGTACATCAAAGACCTGCTTTCCCATATTGAAAAAGAAGAAGATTTTCAATGGCAAACCTTGACTAGAAAAGGATTCTTCGTTCCGGAAAACAAAAAAATTGATGCCTTGCTCAAGGACTTCCAAAACAAAAGGGTACACATGGCCATCGTTGTGGATGAATATGGAGGAACATCCGGATTGGTAACTTTAGAAGATTTGATCGAAGAAATCATTGGGGAAATCAATGATGAATTTGACGACAGTGAAGAATCCCTTTTTAAGCAAATCGATGACAGTACTTATGTGTTTGAAGGGAAAGTTTCCTTAAATGACTTTTGTAAAAGGTTGGAATTGGACCCCCAGTCTTTTGATGAGGTCAAGGGAGACAGTGAATCTTTAGGTGGATTGCTTTTGGAGATCAATGCTAAATTGCCCAAAAGCGGGTCTAAAATTCAATTTGACAAATTCACCTTCACCATTTTGGCAGTAGATGCCCGAAGGATCAAAAAAGTAAAGGTAAAACTTCACTCCCAAGAGGCTGGGGATGTGGCACATAATGAAGATTAAAGCCAACTAAAAATCAAGCCTTTTGCCAATCAAAAAACTGCTATTCATATTTAATTCAAGATAATTCGGTTTCCTTTATATTTTCAGCGATAATTTCTTTGCACCCATCAATCGGGCATGATTCATTGAAAAAATTTCAATTTCATGGAAAAATAATGGAAATTTCATTTTTTGAACCTGTTTCAGGTTATTTTACATCCTTTTCAAAAAAACAGGTCAAAATATTAATCACTTTCAATGATTTGAACATAAAATTGCAATAAGGCAACTTTTAGGAACCCTCCATTTCTATTTTAATAATTGTAAAAATCATAGGCCAATTTGGTTATTAATGTATTTTTTTCGTTCTTTTGTTGCCGAGATTTTAAAAAAAGAAAAATTCTTTGTAATTTATTCAATCGAATTTACAAACCTATTTAAATAACACTAACTATGAATGAAGGATTATACCATTCACAGTTTGAGCATGACGCCTGTGGGATTGGCGGAGTGGTCAATGTGAAGGGCAACAAAAGCCATGAGACGATAAGCGATGCGCTCTTTATGCTGAGCAATATGGAGCATAGAGGAGGGAGAGGCAGTGATCCTAAAACCGGTGATGGAGCGGGTATTTTGATTCAGGTACCACATGATTTTCTGAAGGAGGTAACTCACCGTGCAGGCTTTGAACTACCAGAAGAAGGTAGTTACGGGGTTGGCATGACATTTTTTCCGAAAAACAAGCAACTACATAAAAAATCAAAAACACTGCTCAACAAAATCCTTGAAGAAATGGATTTTGAGCTTATTGGTTATAGAGAAGTACCAGTGGACGAGACCGTGCCAGGATCAGGTGCTTTGGAGGTAATGCCTAATATTGAGCAACTCTTTGTTAAGCACAAAGATGGATTAGTAGGTAAGGAACTTGAAAGAAAGCTCTATGTACTGAGAAACTATGCGACCAAAGTGATCAACTCCACAACTCCAGGGGTTAATATGTCATTTTACTTTGCCAGTTTCAGCTCAAACACCCTTATATATAAAGGGCAGTTGAGAACCGATCAGGTACTAGCTTTCTATAAAGACTTACAAAACAATAAAATAACTTCTGCCCTAGCAGTAGTACACTCTAGATTCTCAACCAACACCTTCCCGAACTGGAGATTGGCTCAGCCTTTCAGATACCTATCCCACAATGGTGAGATCAACACCATCAGAGGTAACCTGAACAAGATGAGGTCCAAAGAATCCCTGATGAAATCAGAACTCTTCACCGAGGAAGAGCTTGAGAAACTAATGCCTGTGACCAATTCAACCTATTCAGATTCAGCGAACCTGGATGCCATGGTGGAATTGCTTACTCTAAGCGGAAGGTCTTTGCCACATGTGATGATGATGTTGGTGCCAGAAGCTTGGCAGGACAATAAGTCCATGAACAAGTCCAAAAAGGCTTTCTATAAGTTCCATGCAGCTTTGATGGAGCCGTGGGATGGTCCAGCAGCTTTGCTATTTACAGATGGCAAATCACTTGGTGCCACTTTGGATCGAAATGGTCTGAGACCTTTGAGGTATTTTATGACCAATGACGACAGGCTGATCCTTTCATCTGAGGCTGGAGCTTTACCGATAAGAGAAGCCACTGTCACAGAAAAAGGAAGAATCAGCCCAGGCAGAATGATCATGGCTGACCTTGAAAAGGGTAAAGTATTGTTCGACGAAGAAGTGAAAGCTGAAGTTTGTGAAAACAAACCATATGATACTTGGGTAAGAAAAGAAAGATTGAAGCTGAGACTAATGCCTGCGCCTAAGGTGCTTTCCCAGCCTTACAATACCCAAAACATCAAACAAAGACAAACAGTCTTCGGGTTTACAACCGAAGATGTACATACTATTTTGGCTCCTATGGGAGACACTGCTTACGAACCACTAGGTTCTATGGGTGCAGATACACCACCTGCAGTACTATCCAAACAAAGCCAGCATATTTCCAATTACTTCAAGCAGCTATTCGCCCAAGTAAGTAACCCGCCGATTGATCCGATTAGGGAGAGATTGGTGATGTCTCTTTTCACTAGAATCGGTGAAGGTTACAATATCTTGGAAGAAAGCCCTCAGCACACGAGACAAATTCACATTTCGCAACCTGTATTGCTGAACGAAGATCTCGAAAAGATCAAAAATCTTGAAAATAAAGGTTACAGATCAAAAACCCTTTATGCACACTTCAAGGCTGACCATCAACCTGGTAGAATGCTAGAAGCTTTGGATAAGCTATGTCAAGATGCAGTTGATGCCATCAATGAAGGTTATAACGTGTTGGTCATTTCTGACAGAAACACCTACGAAGGTGTTGCTCCTATTCCTTCTCTTTTGGCCATTGGTGGTGTTCACCATCACTTGGTGAACATGAAAATGAGAACCAAAGCAGGTTTGATTGCAGAAGCAGGAGACATCAAAGAAACGCATCATTTCGCAACGGCTGTGGGCTACGGGGCTAGTGCCATCAACCCTTATTTGGCCCTAGAAACACTTGTGCACTTGAATGAGACGGAGCAACTTTCAAAAGTATTTGAGCAGAAAGAATTGTTCGAAAACTACCAAGCTGCTATAGGAAAAGGCTTGCTGAAAGTCCTTTCAAAAATGGGAATCAGTACTCTCCAATCTTACCAGAGTGCTCAGATATTCGAAGCAGTTGGTTTAGGGCCTGAAGTAATAGAAAGATGCTTTAAAGGTACCATCAGTAGAATCAGCGGTGTTTCCTTTGATGAGTTAGCAGAGGAAGTATTGGTAAGACATAACGCAGCTTATGGTTTTGAAGGTCCAAGATTGGAAACTGGAGGAGTTTACCAATGGAAAAGAAGAGGTGAAAAACACCTTTTCAACCCGGAAACCATCCATTTACTTCAAAAATCCACTGCGAACAATGACTATGCTTTATACAAAAGGTTCGCTGAAAAAATAAATAACCAAACCAAAGATGCCTTGACCATTAGAGGCTTGTTTGAGTTTAAAAAGAGGATCTCAGTTCCTTTGGAAGAAGTAGAATCAGCAGAAAGCATCATGAAGCGTTTTGCAACAGGCGCCATGTCATTTGGATCTATTTCGCACGAGGCACACTCTACGTTGGCCATTGCCATGAACCGCATTGGGGCTAAATCCAATAGTGGTGAGGGTGGAGAAGATGAAATCCGTTTTGAAAGAAAAGAAAATGGCGATTGGGAAAGATCTGCTATAAAGCAGGTAGCCTCTGGTAGATTTGGTGTAACCAGCAACTACCTCACCAACGCCGAAGAACTACAAATAAAAATGGCCCAGGGTGCCAAGCCAGGTGAAGGCGGGCAACTTCCTGGTCATAAAGTGGATGATTGGATCGGTAGAGTAAGACACTCCACTCCGGGAGTAGGTCTGATTTCTCCACCACCTCACCACGATATTTATTCCATTGAGGATTTGGCGCAGTTGATCTATGACCTTAAAAATGCCAATAGAAAAGCGCGTATCAATGTAAAATTGGTATCACAGGCTGGTGTAGGTACTGTAGCAGCTGGGGTGGCCAAGGCCCAATCAGATGTGATCTTGATCTCAGGTGCTGATGGTGGAACTGGAGCATCTCCTTTGAGTTCAATAAGACACGCTGGCTTACCTTGGGAACTTGGCTTGGCTGAAGCTCACCAAACTTTGGTTAAAAACAACCTTAGAAGCCGAGTTACCCTTCAAACAGACGGTCAAGTAAGAACTGGTCGAGACTTGGCAATTGCTGCCATGCTTGGTGCAGAAGAGTGGGGAATCTCAACAGCAGCCCTGGTTGTAGAAGGCTGTATCATGATGAGAAAATGCCACTTGAACACTTGTCCAGTGGGTATTGCTACGCAAAATCCAGATTTGAGAAAACTCTTCACTGGAAACCCTGACCATGTTGTTAATTTCTTCAAGTTTTTGGCCGAAGACCTTAGAGAAATCATGGCTTCGCTTGGCTTTAGAACTGTAAACGAGATGGTTGGTCAGTCAAATGTATTGAAGTCCACTGGACACCTTAACCACTGGAAGTGGGACAAGCTAGACCTTAGTCCGATCTTCCATATGGTAGAAGTTCCTGAGCATGTAGGTATTTACAAGCAAATTGATCAGGACTTTAAATTGAAAAAGGTACTGGACAGGAAATTGATCAAATCTGCTTTGCCTGCTCTTGAGCAAGCCAATGCGGTAAAAGACAACTTCCAAATTAAAAATATTGACCGTTCGGTAGGTGCCATGCTTTCCAATGAAATCTCCAAGATTTATGGAAGTCCTGGATTACCAGATGACACCATCCACTATAAGTTTACAGGTTCGGCCGGACAAAGTTTCGGTTTGTTCTTGACCCAAGGTGTTACTTTCGAATTGGAAGGTGAAGCCAATGATTACTTTGGTAAAGGCCTTTCAGGTGGCCAATTGGTGGTCTACCCAAGCAGAAATGCAAATTTCAAGGCCGAAGACAACATCATCATTGGTAATGTGGCCTTCTATGGCGCAACATCAGGCCATGCTTACATTAATGGTAAGGGTGGTGAACGTTTCTGCGTAAGAAACTCAGGTGTAAAAGCAGTAGTTGAAGGCATTGGAGACCACGGTTGTGAATATATGACCGGTGGACAAGTGATCATCCTAGGTGAAATTGGAAGAAACTTCGCTGCAGGTATGAGTGGTGGTATCGCTTATATCTTCAAAGAAAATGTGAAACATATCAACCAGGAAATGGTGGATTTGGATCCATTGGAAGAAGAAGATTTCAATATCATCAAGAAAGACTTGGAACTTCACCAAAAGTACACCAACAGTAGTCTGGCAACCCAATTCCTAGAGAACTGGGAAACTGAAAAGGAGAAATTCATCAAAGTAATGCCAAGAGATTACAAAGCAGTTCTTAAACAAAGAGCTTTAAAACAAGAAGAAGAACAATCTAAAACTTTAGTGTAAGATGGGAGCGAAAGACGGATTCCTTAAATATAAAAGAGAGCTAGAAGAAAACAGAGATCCTAAAGAAAGGATTGGTGACTATAAAGACATCCATCATCAAATAAAACCAGAGACACTTAACAATCAAGCTGCTAGGTGTATGGACTGTGGTATTCCATTTTGTCATAATGGATGTCCGCTTGGGAATGTAATTCCTGAATTTAACGATGCCGTTTACCGTAAAGAATGGGGAGAAGCTTTCGATATTTTACGAGGCACCAACAACTTCCCTGAGTTTACAGGTAGGATTTGTCCAGCACCATGCGAAGCCAGTTGCGTGCTAGGGATCAACAAAGACCCTGTTGCGATTGAATTGATCGAAAAGAATATAGCTGAAAAAGCTTATGAGCTAGGATTGGCCAAGCCAAATGTACCGGAAATCAGAACTGACAAAAAGGTAGCAGTGATCGGTGCCGGACCAGCTGGTCTAGCTGCAGCAGATCAGCTTAACCAAGCAGGCCACGAAGTAACCCTATTCGAAAAAGACCAAAAAGTAGGTGGTCTCTTGAGATATGGTATTCCTGATTTTAAAATGGAAAAGTGGGTCATCGACCGAAGAGTAAAGCTAATGGAAGAAGAAGGAGTTATCTTCTCTACTGGCACTGAAATCGGTTTTAACATTAAAGCTGACCATATTCTTCAAAACTTTGATGCAGTGGTTCTATCCACTGGGGCCCAAGAGCCTAGAGATCTTAAAATCAAAGGTCGCGAAGCCAATGGGGTTCACTTTGCCATGGAATTCCTTGGTGAACAAAACAAAGTAGTAAGTGGAGAGAGAGACTCAGAAAATCCTATTTCTGCAAAAGGAAAGCATGTGATCGTGATTGGTGGGGGTGATACAGGTAGTGACTGTATCGGTACTTCCAATAGACACGGAGCGGCCTCTGTTATGCAGCTGGAGCTATTACCAAAACCACCTCAAAAGCGTGCACAGCTGAACCCTTGGCCAGAATGGCCAATGACGCTCAAAGTGTCCAGCTCTCACGAAGAAGGTGTAGAAAGAGTTTTCTCTGTATTAACCAAGGAGTTCACCAAAGATGAAAGCGGAAATGTTACCGGCCTTACTTTGGTGGATATTGAATGGAATGAAGAAAATGGTAGAATGAAATTCTCCGAAATAGAAGGCACGGAAAGAACAGTACCGTGTGACTTAGCTCTATTGGCTATCGGTTATACTGGTCCGAAACAAAATGGCCTGCTAGATGCATTCGGGGTAGACACCATGGAAAATACATTACCTAAATCGAAAGAGTATCAAAGTACTAATGGCAAAGTTTTCTTAGCTGGTGACATGCGAAGAGGACAGTCGCTAGTGGTTTGGGCTATTTCTGAGGGTAGAGAATGCGCCGTAAAAGTAGATGAATATTTGATGGGTAAATCCCACTTACCTAGAAAAGATCGCTCCTTTTTCGAGAACGTAGAAGACGCTGAATTCTGTGAATAACAGTAGTTTAGTTTATTTAACAAGTTTGTTAATTCGATGAAAAGCTCCCCGATAATCGGGGAGCTTTTTTATTTTCCTTAATGAATATTCAACAAACCTCTTAGACTTTTTAGATCTTCATATTGCTCCACATCAAATAACATTCTCATTTTGTGGACATTTAACTTCAAGGATTTGGCATCACTTAAAATTTCACTTACAACAGATTGAACTTCCCAATCTTTATCTCTGAATAACTCGCTGTAAAGCTCTTTCATCCCAAGCAAATAAAACGTACCATCCTGTGCCGGGCCTACTACTAAATCTTGGTAACTTAAAGCCTCAAATGCTTCATCCAAAATATCAGCGTTCAACTCCAGACAATCAGATCCAATGATTACCACTTTCTGATATCCTTTACCCAAAACCTCAGCAAAGGCCTGTTCCATTTTTTCAGCAATATTGCCTTGTCCTTGTAGACTAAGATGATAATGATTATTTAAGAGAAACCTATCATCAACCTCATCTTGGAAATAAACGAAGACATCCGCTGGATACTTTTCAACCACTTCATGGGTGTTTTTCAAGAGGTATTCATAAACCTCTGCAGCCTTTTCACTACCAATTACCTCGCCTAGCTTAGTCTTTACTTTACCCGGCTCAGGATTTTTTTGAAAAATTATTATCGCATGTTCATTCATGGTGCTTTGTTACATTTGGGTACTCAATTATAATCAGTTTTTCCGAAAGTTTGTACGCAAAACAACAGCCAAAGCATAAAAAAGAAGATCAAAATTGATCTTCTTTACACTTTTCACTAAAAATATTCACTAAACACCATTACTCATGGCATTTCATCCATCTCCTCTTCTCTGACCTCTTGCACCCCTTTCTCTCATTTTTTCTCTACTTTCCTTTTGAAATTCCTTCCACTTCTCAGTTTGCTCAGGTGTCAGGATCGCCTCTAACTTCTCTTCATGCTCTTTGCGATCCGCTTCCATTTTCTCTCTCATCTCATCGCGATCTTCCTTAGCCTGATCTCTAGCTTCCATTCGCTGCTTTACACTCTCCAGGTTTAATTCATAAACCGCCTTTTTTTGGGTTTCATCCAAATCCAACTCTTCAGCCATACGATTGGTCATTCTTTCGGCCATATCTTCTGGTTTAACATCTGGGCGTTGTTTCCTTTGCTGAGCTTCAGCGGCAATAACTGTTACGGCCATTAGGGCAATTACAAACAATAGTTTTTTCATGGTCATTAATTTTTTGATTATATTCCTTTGACCAAAATCTCTATTCGAGGTTTAACCCAAAGTTAAAAATAATTTCTGCCCCAATAATTATGGCTTCAATTTACTACTTCGGATATGCCAGCAACTTAGACCAATCCACATTGGTGGGACGGCTGGTCACCCCTCCAAAATTTATAGGAATAGGAATATTAACGGGATATGGTTTTAGGTTTAACCACCCAAATCCTGATGGCTCGGCAAGGGCAAACATTGTAGAAAGTGCTAATGAAAATGTTTATGGTGCGCTGTATCAAATCAATGAAAAAGACAAAAATCACTTTTTGACCTCAGAAAAAAACTATGACTTCACATCGGTGAACATCATCACCAAAGAAGGCACAACTAGGGCCTTCACATTTAAATCTTCCCAAAATGTGGATAAAATATTCCCTCATAAGGATTATATCAATACCATTATTAAAGGAGGTAAGGCAATTGGAATCCCCAACACCTATCTTACCAGCATTTTAAACAGAAAACCAGTTAAAGTGTTATTTTAACAAAATAAAGCGTCAATAAACATACATGAACTATAAGATTATTTTTTCAATTATTCATGTTTTTCCTCCACTAACTCATCTTGCTCCTTAGGCTTCACGTATCTTGGCCTAATTAGTAATCTGAGAGCTGGATCAAAAGACAAATAATTCCAAGCCCAATCCAGAAATATAAAAATCCTGTTCTTGACACCCACGATTGCCATCAAATGGACAAAGAGCCAAGTGATCCAAGCAGTAAAACCCTGGAATTTTATAAATGGTAAATCTACCACTGCAAGTTTTCTCCCCACAGTTGCCATAGAACCAAGATCTTTGTATTTAAACGCTTTGGGCTTTCTATTATCTGCCCAGGCAATAAAATTATTGGCCAGATTATCTGCTTGCTGAATGGCCACTTGTGCCACTTGAGGGTGCCCCCTTGGATAATCTTCATCGGTTTGAACACAGAGATCTCCGACCACATAAATACTCTCTGTGCCAGACAACTGATTAAATTGATTTACTTTAAGTCTACCGTTTGGAATCATTTGTTCCTCTTTCAAACCCTTGATATGGTTTGGCTTTACTCCTGCCGCCCAGAGCAAGGTTCTGGTTTCCAGGCTTTCATGATCTTTGATCTTGATCGTCAAACCATCATAATCCTCCACAGCAGCATTGACCATGATTTCCACGCCCAAATTATCCAAATAAACCACAGCCTTTTCACTAGCTTCTTGTGACATTCCTGCCAAGAGCTTTGGACCAGCCTCTGCCAAGACTACCCGCATGTTTTTGAAGTTCAACTCTGGATAATCTTTTGGGAATACATTGTTCCGCAGCTCGGCAATCGCTCCTGCCAGCTCTACCCCAGTTGGTCCACCTCCCACTATAACCACATTCATCAAAGCCTTTCTAGCTGCTACATCAGCTATGTTAATGGCTTTTTCATAATTGGAAATAATGCGGTTACGGATATAGAGTGCTTCAGAAACGGTCTTCATTGGAGTACTGTACTCCATGATGTTTTTCATCCCAAAATAATTGGTATCTGCTCCCATCGCCAACACCAAATGATCGTAGTCAATATACCCTTGGTTGGTATAAAGGCGCTTTTGTTCCTGATCAACTGCTTGTGCTTCTGCCATTCTAAAAGTAACATTCGGAGTATTGTGAAAAATCCTTCTCAAAGGGAAAGAAATAGCACTCGGCTCTAATGCCGCTGTAGCCACTTGGTAAAATAAAGGCTGAAATTGATGGTAATTGTTTTTATCCAACAAAATCACTTGATACTCAGATTTGATCATCTTACGGGCCAACTTAAGTCCGGCAAAGCCGCCTCCCAAAATGACCATTTTTGGTCTGTTTGATATAGGAAGGTTTGGAATGGGTTGGTATGTGGCAAAGTCCATAATTCGTATGGTTTTGGTTAAAATAGTTAGGGGAGGTTATTTTTGAGTGGCTATACAAATATAAAAAGCCTAGTCATCAAAAGCACTTGTTTGTCAAGGAATGATGAGCCAATTCAAAAGATTTATTATTTTTACGATCCTGAAATGTAAAAGAATATGGGAAGAGCATTCGAATTTAGAAAAGAGAGAAAATTCAAGCGTTGGAGCAAAATGTCCAAAGTCTTTACCCGTCTGGGAAAAGAAATCGTCATAGCCGTAAAAGCGGGTGGTCCTGATCCGGAAAACAACCCTAAGCTTAGGACGGTAATGCAAAACGCAAAAGGTGCTGCTATGCCCAAAGACCGCATCGAAGCGGCCATTAAAAGAGCAAGCAACAAAGACCAAAGTAACTACGAAGAAGTAGTATATGAAGGCTATGCACCTCACGGAGTAGCCATACTTGTGGAAGCTTCTACGGATAATATCAATAGGACTGTAGCGAACGTACGTCACTATTTCACCAAAGGCGGCGGATCATTGGGAACCTCAGGATCTGTGAGTTTCATGTTTGACCATAAGGCTGTTTTCAGATTTCCGCAAGATGATCACGACATGGAAGAACTAGAGCTTGATCTTATTGATTATGGTTTGGATGATATTGACGAAAACGAAGGGGAAATCTATATTTATACGGCATTTGAGGACTTCGGCAACATGCAAAAAGCGCTGGAAGAAAGAAACATTGAGGTAACAAGTGCCGAATTCCAACGTTTTCCGACCACAACGGTTGATCTTACTGAAGAGCAGGAAGAGGAGGTAAATAAAATGATTGAAAGAATGGAAGAGGACGATGATGTAAACCACGTCTTTCATAATATTTCATAAGGAAGCTTATTCCTACAGCCTTTGGACTACACCAAAGGCTTTTTTTATTTTTAAACATCAAGTAAATGGCATTTCCGAAAAGAAAAAATATCCAGAAGCGTGAAAGGCAGCTTCTGGTGGTCGTGGGTAGTCAAAACCCAGTAAAAATCAATTGTACCGACAGTAGTTTTCACAAAGTATTTGAAGAGCACCATTTTGTGGTACAAGGGCTTAATGTAAACTCAGAAGTCAGCGAGCAGCCTTTTGGAGATGCAGAAACTTACAGAGGAGCTTATAACAGGGCAAAAAATGCTAAAAATACTTTTCCAGAAGCCGATTACTGGGTGGGTATCGAAGGAGGAGTGGATGAAATGGGTGAAGATCTGATTGCTTATGCTTGGGTCGTCATCATAGACCAGCAAGGGAATACAGGGAAATCCAAAACTTCCACTTTCTTTTTGCCCAAAGCCATCAGCAATTTGATCAAAGGAGGCATGGAACTTGGGGATGCAGATGATCAGGTTTTCAACCGGGAAAACTCCAAACAAGGGAATGGAGCTGTAGGCATCTTGACTAAAAGCCTGGTAAACAGGCAAGAATATTACGAACAAGCTGTTATACTTGCTTTAATACCATTCGTGAATGAAAGCATCTATTAATTCATTCTATCACCGATAGAATTTATCAATTGGATTTAGGAATTAATTGACGCTACTTTTGTTTCAATAATTAGAAATCGTTAAAACAAAAAGATATGTTACAAGAATTAGATCAGGACAATTTGCAGGAAATCATCACCCAGCATGACAAGGTAATTGTACAATATGGTGCTACTTGGTGTGGGAATTGTCGTATTATGAAGCCTAAAATGAAACGTTTATCTGGCAATTATGAAGAAGTGAAATTTTTGTATGTAGATGCAGAAAAGCTTCCCGAATCCCGCAAACTAGCGCAAGTAAATAACTTGCCTACATTTGCTTCCTTTAAAAATGGCCAACTGGTCAACCAAGCTCAAACCAACAAAGAAGACAACTTAAAAGCATTGATCGATGAGATTGCCAATAATTAAGCACGTACTTACTTTTATAGAAGAAAATGATGAAGATTGGGTAAATGAAACCATTGAGCTGCTTGAAAACATGACAGAAATCGCTTCATTGAAAGATGAAGAACTTGAAGTGATGGGTGAGCTGCTTTCCAATCTTTATGGAACATTAGAGGTAAACGCCATGATCAAAGAAGGCATGGATAAAAAAGAAGCCATGAACACCTTTATGAAAAGGGTCATGGGCTCTATAGACAAATAAAAAAATCCGGGTTGAAGCCCGGATTTTTTTATTTCACCCATTTCACTTTATCTGCAATAGGCTTTCTCCTACCTGCCGGCCAAATATCCAAGTTAGGTTTAGCCACAAAGAAAAATCCCATCAACTTATCCTCCTCTTCCAAACCAAAGTATTCCTTTGCCTCAGGATAAAAAGTTACTCCTCCTGTTCCCCAATATGCCGCCAAACCATGCGCACTTGCAGTGAGGTACATATTTTGAACTGCCATGGAAACTGACGCTACTTCTTCCATTTCTGGCAGACCTGAACCAAGGTCCCTTTTCATCGCTATTGCGATCACATGAGAACATTTCAATGGATTTTGCTGTAATTTTTCATACACAGGAACTTTAAAATTGCCGTTTTTCTCAGCCCTCTCCTTGTACAACTCTGACTGAAACCTAGCCAGTTCTTTAAGTCCCTCACCAGAAAAAACAGTAAATCTCCACGGTTCTGTCAGTTTGTGAGTAGGTGCCCAATTGGCATTTTCCAGCATTTCCTCAATGATGAAGTCCTCAATTGGGTCACTTTCCTTAAACTGGGCCACAAACATGGATCGTCGGTTTCGGATAATTTTATTTACTTCTTCAATATTAAAAACAGGCTTTTCCATAAAAGAAATTCAAAGTTTTGTTTAGTTACAAGTTATCTCTCCGCAAAGGTAGACAATGACGATTCATTCTTTTCCATCCATCTGCATTTTACCCAACTTAGTTTGAACTCTGAAGGTTCAATATCATAAAACTAATAAGCTTAATTTGATGAGAATAAACGAAATTATTTAGTGATTAACATGGCGAAAAGTTAAATTAGTAACATGTTTCATAATATTTCCACACCTTAACCAAATCTAAGATGGCAGCAGTAAATCCTTACCTCACATTCTTGGGCAATTGTGAAGAAGCCTTCAACTTTTACAAATCAGTTTTTGGTGGAGAATTTAGCTATATGGGCAAATTCTCAGATATGCCTCCACAAGAAGGGGTCACGCTTTCGGAAGAAGATAAAAACAAAGTCATGCATGTTAGCTTACCCATAGGCCAGACCATTCTGATGGGCAGTGACACAGGTGGAGAATGGGCTCCGAAAACAATAATCGGTAATAACATAACAATTTCCATCACTGCTGACAGTAAAGAAGATGCTGATCGTTATTTTAGCCAATTGTCAAAAGGGGGAAAAGTGACCATGCCTATGGCGGATACGTTTTGGGGAGATTATTTTGGCATGTTTACGGACAAGTTTGACATTAATTGGATGGTTGGTTTTAACGAAAACAATCAGACTTAATTATATAATTCATGTTAGGTGAGAGTAGCAGGCTCTCACCTATGTTTTTATTTATTTTTCTTTATCATGATGAACCACGCACTGTTATTGAAACTATTGTTAATCGTTGGCCTTATTGTTTCTTGCCAACCAAAATCTACCGATGACCAAAAAAACACCGATTCGCTTCAAGAAATAGAAGAAGGAGAAACCTATCGATATTTAGCAGATGATCAAGAACATTATTACTCCGTAATTTTTCAAAAAAATGACACTTCCCAACACTTAGTTCTGCTGGATGAGACAAACGGCCAACAATATGAACTTCAATCCACCCAAGCTGCTAGCGGGGCCAAATACCAAAATCAGGAAGGCTATTTCTTTTGGATAAAGGGAGAGGAATTCATGTGGGGAAAGGATGATAGCATTTCTCAAAAAGGACATTTGATAGTAGATGAAAAAAAAACTACAAATGAAGCCTCTTTGTTTGACCTATCCCTCCAAGGCAACTATGTAGACGATAGCTATGCCAAGCGTGAAGAAGGCTTTGATTGGGTGGCCATCAGCATCAAAAAAATAAACGCTCATACCATGCGTGTGTCGATCAGATCCAGAGCTGATAAGAAAAAACCAACCTGTACACTTGATGTAAATGCAAACGTCATCAGTGAAAACCAATTAAAAGTCTTCGAGGATGATAAAGCCATTCTTTTTACTTTTGAAAATAACCAGCTTACCATCAGAACAGAAAACGAAGCTGATGATGCATTACTCTACTTTTATTGTTCCGGAGGAGCAAGTATTGGAGGCACTTATTCCAAAATAGACGGTGAGCTAGACCATAAACAAATTGACCCAACACAATATGCAAAAACGCTCAATATGAGCGATCAGATATTTTTCCTGAGTGTTAGAGAAAATCAACTTACAATAGAATCCCCTACCCTAGAGATTGATAAAGGTCCTTATACACAGACTCTGCAAGGAGAAGTGATCAATGCGGAACTTGGAGACTTGGATATTGATAACCAAGCCGAAATATTTGTCTACACCAAAGATGATAAAGGCTTTGGGCATTTGGTAGGTTATTCAGTGAACAATGGAAAATCATTGAGCATGATCAATATGCCAGACATCCAAACTAACCCTGAAGCGAGTGACAGTTATGAAGGTCAAGATGAATTTGCCGTGGTAGAAAGTACTTTAGTACGCCGTTACCCAATTGCAGGAACAGACCAGATGAGACAATTACAATATAAATTGCAAGATGGTGAGGCAGTCAAGCAACTGGTTATCGATAAGATCATTGAATATTAAAGTTTTAATACAAACATGAGCTGGGCAAAAAGCAATCTTCTGACAATCTTCCTGTTATTTATTTCTCTAATTGGCTATTCCCAAACACCCAACATCATTATGATCATGACAGATGATCAGGGATGGATGGATGCAGGATTTAATGGAAATGAAATAATCAAAACCCCAAATATGGACAAATTAGCTTCCATGGGTATGGTTTTTAGTCGCTTTTACAGCGCTGGCCCCGTATGCTCTCCTACCCGTGCCAGCTACATTACCGGAAGAAATCCAGTTCGAATTGGCATTGCAGATGCCAATCAAGGGCATATGAAGCCTGAAGAAATCACTCTCCCTGAGTTGCTCAAAGACAATGGGTATGCAACAGGGCATTTTGGAAAATGGCATTTGGGAACCCTGACAAAAGAAACCAAAGACGGCAATAGAGGCGGAAGGCCAGAACAAGAAAGCCACTATAGTTTACCCAATATGCATGGGTACGACACCTATTTCTGTTCTGAATCCAAAGTAGCCACTTATGATCCGCTTAAAGTTCCTGAGGAATTTGAAGATGGAGAGAGTCTACGCTACGGGTGGAAGGCTATTGATAGAGATAGGCCATCCAAAGCCTATGGCACCTATTATTGGATAGGAGAAGAACAGATCGCCAAGGATAATCTAGAAGGGGATGATGCCAGAGTGATCATGGATAGAGTTTTGCCTTTTATTGACCAATCCCTAAAAGATGACGCTCCTTTCTTTACAAGCATATGGTTCCACACCCCCCATCTTCCTGTAGTCTCTGATACTCGACACAGGGAACTTTATGCTAATCTTAGTTTCGAGAAACAGTTGTACTACGGAACCATTACCGCCTTGGATGAGCAGATCGGAAGACTTTGGGATTATTTGGAAGAACGTGGACTAGCCGGAAATACCCTGATTTTCTTTTGCAGTGATAATGGCCCTGAGGTACAAACTCCAGGCAGCTCAGGAATCTATAGAGGAAAGAAAAGAAGTCTTTACGAGGGAGGTGTTCGGGTACCTGCCTTTGCACTTTGGAAAGGTCATATCAAGGGAGGAACTAGAACAAACTTTCCAGCTGTAACCAGTGATTATTTACCCACTATATTACATCTTTTGGATATACCCTATCCTGACAAGAGACCTATCGATGGAGAAAGCTTCTACCCTTTACTTTTGGGAAATAAGCAAAATAGAACGAAACCTATTGGCTTTATTTATCAAAATCATCAAAGAATATCGTGGGTAAATGAACAGTACAAATTGGTTAGAGACGCACCCAATCGCCCCCTGGAGCTTTATGATTTGATAAACGACCCTAGCGAGAAAGAAAATATTATCCAACAATTACCCTTTATAGCTTCAAAAATGGAAGATGAACTTCAAGAGTGGTTAGGATCAGTGGAAAACAGCAAGAATGGAGGAGATTACTAATTATGGACCTTCAAATTAGACAAGAATTACCTAAAGATAAGGAGCTTGTTTCTGCATTAATTCAAGAGGCTTTTGCCAATGAGCCTATGAGTGATCACCGTGAACAATTTCTTGTAGAACGTTTAAGGAAATCTGAGCACTACATTCCTGAGCTTTCTTTAGTTGCAGTATCCAAAGGCCAAATTTTAGGTCACATTTTACTCAGCAAAATAAATGTTAAAGATAATCACCAATTTCATGAAGTTCTAGCGTTGGCTCCAGTAAGTGTTTTGCCTGAATATCAAAGAAAAGGAATTGGAGGGAAATTAATATCTGAGTCCCATAGAAAAGCCCGAGAAATGAACTTCAAAGGGATATTAGTACTCGGTCATAAGGATTATTACCCTAAGTTTGGGTATAAGGCAGCTGACAATTTTGGAATTTCTTTTCCATTTGATGTCCCGAATGAGAATTGTATGGCAATAGAGCTATACCAAGGTGCTTTCAAAAATATCTCTGGAAAAGTACAATATCCAAAGGAATTTTTTGAATGACGGCAAGCACCTATGTATTCATCAACAGCATGAACCTATTTGAAAAACATACTAAAATATCACCCTAGTTATAACAAGAAATGGGGCCTAACCATTCTTACGGGCTTGTTCCTTTTTTTTGTACTTTATTTCTACGAAGGTTTTGGAATTGAACAAGGGCTATCTTTCTCTGGACACAATCTCTTTATACGGGCTTTAATTTTTGGTTTATTCACTTCTTTAAGCTTTTATATCCATGAATTCCTTTTATCTAAATTCCTAGTCCCCAAAAACAATATTCAAAATGTATTTTGGGCTCTCTTGGAAATATTCATGGGCGCCAATGTCACTTTTTTGTTGTTTAATTATTTCTGGAACTGGACAGAATGGTTCTGGAATGCTTACTTTCTTCTATTGGGAGAATACAGTTCTGTAATGCTCATTCCAGTGATCATGGTATGGCTCTGGGGAAAAACACAAAGAAAGATTGAGGCCGCACACCATATGCTGACCTTTAAATCTGAGAATGGTAAGCATCAATTGAAGCTAAAGGAAGAAAATTTATTGTTTATCAAATCGGAAGACAATTATGTAGAAATCCATTATTTGTCCAATCATAAAGTCAAGCATGAATTGCTGAGAAATACGCTTAAGCGCATCCAGGAACAGAATCCTACCTTCCATTATCTTATTAAATGTCACCGAAGCTATCTGGTCAATTATCAAAATATCCAACAGACACAGTTAGCTAAAAGTAGAATGCTACTTGATCTAGGCCATGATCTATTCATTCCTGTCTCTCCCAAATACATTGAATCGATCACCAAGCTTACAGATCAATAATATTCGCCACATATGGGAATTTTTAACCCCAAAGTCATCCATGGACTTTGTATTCCTACTTTTTGGATATTTCTTGCTTTCAGTCAATGATTGTTATGAAAAAGTCCCTATTACTTTTACTATACATTTCCATTCTATGCTTTAGTTGTGGAAAAGCACTTCAGCGAAGCCATAATTTCACTGTCTCACGGTTGGACAGCCTGATCGTTGCTGAAAATAAAATGGATCAATTCCACGGTTCCATTCTTGTTGGAAGCCAAGATGAGATCATTTACCATAGTGCAATTGGATTGGCAGATCGAAATTGGAATATTCCTGTGAGCTTGGATACTCATTTTGACGTCGCCTCTCTAAATAAGTCTTTCATTGCTGCATTGGTACTCCTGGCTGTGGAAGAAAGTAAGCTTAAGTTAGAAGACAGTTTGAAAGACCTATTAAGCAATTATCAATATCAGGGAAACTTTGACTCCAACATCACCATTCATCATATGCTATGTCATATTTCAGGGCTTCCTGATTATGATTCCGTCAATGATTCGTTGTCCAAGCACCATTTTAAAGCCTTCAAAAGGCTCCACTTTTCTAACAAGGGATATGTGGACTTTATCAGTCAACTTCCTAAAATAGACTTCCCCAACCAGCAGTTTTATTATAGCAATTTTGCCTACCATTTACTTTGTATCATCTTGGAAGATACTTACCACACTTCCTTTCCTGAGTTACTAAAAACAAAAATCTGCCAACCATTGGGACTGGAAAATACCTACTCTACCACCTCCAATGAAACCATATTTCCCGAATTGGCAGAAGCTTATAACTGGAACCCTGATAGTAAAAGCTGGATAAAAAACAATTTCATTGACCTTAGCTTGGGCAGACGTATTTTTTCGACATCTGAGGATCTTTATAAATGGGCAAAGGCCATGAACAACAACCAACTGCTTTCTCCAGCTTCCTTACAGCAAATGCAAACGAACCATCTTGCTCACCTAACTGATCAAATAGCTTATGGATACGGCTGGGCCATATTTGATAGAAAAGGACACTATAAAATGGGAAATCTTGACTTACCTCAACCCTATATCATTCATGGTGGAGCCACCGAGGGCTACAAATCGATGTTGATCAATATTGACCATGGAACTTATATTGTCGCTTTCCTCTCCAATGTAGGTGACCAAACCAATGAAATGACTCTGGCAAAAAAAATAGCGCATATCCTAACCCAACATTAATATGAAAAAGATAATCGTATTAACCATCTGTTTTCTTATGACTCACCTGACAAGCCTATATGCCCAAGATCCTGCTGGCATGTGGGAAGTAGAAAAAGTAATGGTAGGCGATCGACTCTTAACTCCTGTGGCCAAATGGATGAAACTCCACTCAGACCACAGCTACCAATCTGGCAATGGCTGGCTTCAAAACGACATAGGGACATGGCAATATGATGCTAACAACCATCTCCTTTCCATGCATACTAGTATCAGCATCAAAGATGAGTATGAGCCGTTTCAAATAGAAATCACTCAAGATGAAATGACTTGGAAAAGAACAGAAGACGGTATGCAAGTAACTGTTAATCTTAAACGAATAGATTCATTACCATCAGGTACGGCAGATTTATTGCTGGGGCTTTGGGATTTGGAAAAAATAGAGGACCAGGGTCAAGAAGTTACAGCTGAATTTGACCCGGAAAACAAATATTATCTTTTTATGCGCTGGGACAGGATATATTCAGAACGGACTCCAGATGGCCAAAAACAGTCAGGCTACTGGCACATCAATGGACACCAACCAATTATCACCTTACTTCCTCACCAATCAGAACAAACTCCATTAAACTGGCAAGTCAAAGTAAATCAAACATCCCTAACATTAAAGGGGCTATCTGAAATCAACAAATCGAAAACCATGTATTTCACCAGAATTCAAGAATTTCCACAGTAATGTCTATTGATAATACCGGAGATTAGTTGACTAAAGCCTATTAAAAGCTTAAATTACAATCTACTCAAAATGTAATCAAATGGCTTATAATACCTTTTTGGCAGATAGAATCGAACATGTGCTCAGTCATGCAGGCCAACCATTTGAAGCGAAGAAAATGATGGGTGGACTTTGCTTTATGGTCAATGGAAAAATGTGCATTGGCGTTCATGAAGACAGGATCATGGCGAGAGTTGGGCCCGAACAATATGAGGATGCACTCCATCAGGCAGGCTGTATGGAAATGAACTTTACTGGCAAAAGCATGAAAGGTTTTGTCTTTATCGATGGTACCGTAGTGGATACTGAGCCACAACTGGAATATTGGGTGGACAAGTGCCTAAAGTTTAACCCACAGGCCAAGTCAAGTAAGAAGAAAAACTAAGTGAAATGCTTAGCTTTACTTTTCATAGGCTTGTAAAAAATGTCAACAAGAAAAGGTATTCTTCCTCTCATTGTAATCGCCCAGTTTTGCTGCACCTCTCTTTGGTTTGCGGGTAATGCCGTGATGAGAGACTTACTGCTCAATTTCCACCTTGGAGCTGAAACGCTTGCACACCTCACTTCAGCTGTGCAGTTTGGTTTTATTCTGGGAACATTACTTTTCGCTTTCTTCAATATCTCAGACAGGTTTTCGCCATCGAGGGTTTTCTTAAGTTGTGCCCTTTTGGGAGGTGTTTTCAACCTTGGAATACTATGGTCAAACAATACACTGATCAGTTTAATCGCATTTAGGTTTCTAACTGGGTTTTGCTTGGCAGGGATTTACCCGGTAGGAATGAAAATCGCTTCGGATTATTTTGATAAAGGACTAGGAAAATCACTTGGTTTTTTGGTAGGGGCTTTGGTTTTGGGAACAGCCTTTCCTCATTTTCTAAAAGCTTTCTCATTTGGATTGTCATGGGCATATGTCATCATTTTTACTACAGGTCTCGCTATTGTTGGCGGTTTGATGATAGGGATTTTCGTCCCCGATGGTCCTAATAGGCAAGCCGCTGCTAAAGTAGACTTTAATATTGTATTCAATGTTTTCAAAAAACCTGATTTTAAAGCAGCAGCAATAGGTTACTTTGGACATATGTGGGAGCTTTATGCCTTTTTGGCATTTATTCCTGTGATCCTATCTGCTTATAAAACCATCCACCTTTCCGCCTCTTTTGGAATTTCCTTATGGTCATTTATTATCATTGGCATTGGGGCTTTGGGCTGTGTGACTGCTGGCTACCTTTCTGTGAACAATGGAGCAAAAAGGATCGCCTCTAAAGCATTAGGTTCATCTGGACTTTGCTGTATATTTTCTCCATTAGCATTTTTCCAGCCATCTCCGGTTGTATTCCTACTTTTTTTGATCTTTTGGGGATTCACAGTCGTAGCAGACTCACCACTTTTCTCGAGCCTTATTGCCCAAAATGCACCTTCCACAAACAAAGGAACGGCCCTAACTATTGTCAATTGTATTGGCTTCGCTATTACCATTTTCAGTATTCAGCTCCTCAATTTCCTTCACAAAGCATTCTCCCCATCCTATATTTTCATTTTCTTAGCAATTGGGCCAGTGTTGGGTTTATTGGCACTATGGAAAAGAAAATGAACTTTTAGAAACCACTGTTTTTTCTTCACTCCAAATATCAAATGGTATTTTATAAAACACCTTTCTAACCTATTTAAACTCTTTATTAGGATACAAAACTTAGTAAAAATTTTGTCTTTTTAGTTTAAGTTTATTTAAAATTTATTATTTTTAGTAAACATTTCTTATAATGTCTTTCAAAATCTACCCTCTACCTTTCAATGTCATTGCTTCACACTAACATATCAGATTCAAAAATCAATTGCTCTGAGCAGTGGTGGGTAGACTTAATCAATGGAGATAAATCTGGATTAGAAGCAATCTATGACTATTATGTTGATGACCTATATCGGTATGGAATGGCCATTAATAACAATAATAGCCTAATCAAAGACTGTATTCAAGAAGTGTTTATTAGCCTCTGGAAGTATCGAAACAACTTAAAAAAAGGGGTAAATGTCAAGAGCTACCTTTACAGGTGCCTCAGCAATAAAATTCAAAAAGAGATCGTAAAGGATCGTAAAAAATTCCATTCCAACAGCATTGAGAATTTTGAATATTTATTTTTGGTGGATTCATGTGAAAAGAAGATGATTGATAAGCAACTTCTATCTGAACTACAGCAAAAATTATCTACTGGAATTACTTCCCTACCTGATAGACAAAAGGAAGTAATCCACTTGCTGTTTTTTGAAAACAAAACCTATGAGGAAGTTTCCAATATCATGAGCATCAACCTTCGCTCAGTTTATACCCTGGCTTGGAAAGCCATCAGTAAATTAAAGAAACTTATCGCAGCCATATCTTTATTACTTTTCGCTTGCAATTTTTAATCACAATCCCTTCAGCAGCCATACAAACCCTTGCTAATTAATTGAATTTTTAATGCACTAATTCTACTCAAAACCACTAAAAATGAGGTTTTGAAAATATTTCTCTATTTTTTTTAAAATCGAAGGATAACTTTTTTCGATTACTGACTTATATAATTGAATCACTTAATTATGAATAAATCTGAATTTTCAGTAGAAGATTTTGCTTTGGACCCTAGTTTCAGAAAGTGGGTTATAAGCGCTAATCGTGAATTGGATGCCGAGTGGGATGCCTATCTGGCAAAGCACCCACATAAGGTCAAAGATGTCATGCTTGCCAGAAGATTATTGGAAAACATGTCCGAAAAAACCTCCAATATCTCTTTACTGGACAAAAATGAAATATGGGAAAATATCGATCAGGAAATCAGCGATGAGGACCACAGGCAACGGTTTGAAAAAGCAAAAATAATTCCTATCAGTAGCACTTCAATCATTAATAAACATCGAGACAGATCGTTCAACCGTTCCAAACATCAATGGAGAAGAGTGGCAGGAATCTTACTAATTTGCCTGACAATAAGCATCTTAGCAAATGTATTTCAAACTTTAGATGATGAAGAACCCATAAAGGAAATCTCTTACATGGAGTACAGTACTCCGCCTGGGCAAAAATCCACTGTCAACCTAAGTGATGGTTCAGAAGTCATCTTAAACTCAGGCAGTAAAATCCGTTTTGAAAAGAATTTCAATTCAGGTACGCGAGAGATTTATTTGGATGGAGAAGCTTTCTTTGATGTAGCCAAAGACATTACAAGGCCTTTTTTGGTACACACTGGAAAGACCACCACCAAAGCCTTGGGGACTTCATTTAATATCAAATCCTATGCGGGAGAAACAAGGGCAATTTCCTTGGTGACGGGCAGAGTAGTGGTATCGGATAGTACTTCTAGCAGGAAAGTATATCTAAAATCCGGTGATGCCGTGAAGCTAAACCAAGAAACAAGAGAAATGTCCCTGTATCGATTTGACAGAGATCTATCCATTGGTTGGATGGAAAAGAAAATAATATTCAAAGAAACGCCTCTTTTAGAGATGGTGCGGACACTTGAAAACTGGTATGGAGTGGAAATTTCTATCGACCATAAGCCGAAAACCAATTTATTAGTCTCAGGGGAATTTGAAGATGAAAGCCTATCCAATATTCTAAATGGTTTGAGTTATACTGCCCGCTTTAGTTACGAAATAAAAGGAAATGAAATAAAAATAGATTTTAAATAGCACTGCCTATGACTGTAGATTAATCCACTAAAATTCTAATACGAAGAAAAAAGAATCCGAAGCTGCGCCAACAGCCTCGGATTGCATAAGGTATCTGGACAATGAACGACCAAATCCACATCCAGATGATGTTGTATCAAACCGATTATCAATCAATTCAATTAACATCATAAATATATGAACAAAAGAATACTTATTCATTTAACCTACATGACAAAGCTCTTTATTTATGCTTTTGTGATTCAGGCGATGTCGATGAGTTTACTATGGGCCAATGAAGTAAAGTCCCAAGTAAAAAGCATCGAAGAAGTCCAAGTAAAGGTAGGCTTCAAAAACGCTACCTTAAAGGAAGCATTTTCAAGTATAGAAAAAGCTTCAGGGTTTAATTTTGTCTATACCAATAAAGAGATCAAAGAGGCTGGGATCATTTCAATTAATGCCCAAAACAGAAGTCTCTATGATCTTCTTATAGATATTGCAAACCAAACCAGCCTGCAATTTAAGCAAGTCAACCAAAATATTCACGTACAAAAATCCAAAAACCAAAAAGCGCAATCTGAAAATATGGTTGTTGTGGCAGATGTTACCATCAAGGGTACGGTAGTGGACCACGAGGGAGAACCGCTTCCGGGTGTGACAATCACCATACAGGGTACGACAAGGGGTACTGTCACAGACATAGACGGAAACTATTCTATAACCGTTCCAGAAGGCTCCCAGCTTTTATTTTCTTTCATTGGTTATAAAACTCAAACAATACCTGTTGGTAACAACAGTGAAATCAATGTAAGCATGGAAGAAGATGAACAATCTCTTCAAGAGGTAGTGGTCGTAGGGTATGGGACACAAAAAGTAACCAACCTAACAGGAGCTGTAGATGTAGTTGATGGTCAAGCATTGGAAAACAGACCATCTCCTTCAGTTTCCCAATTGCTTCAAGGTACATCTCCCGGGCTGACTTTTGGAGTTGGCAATAATGGTTTCCAACCTGGTGCCAACATGAATATCCAAATCAGAGGGATGGGATCCATAAATGGAGGACAACCCTATGTAATTATCGATGGGATTCCAGGTGACATGAACCGACTTAATCCAAATGACATTGAGTCCATTTCTGTATTAAAAGATGCTGCCGCTTCAGCCATCTATGGTGCAAGAGCTCCTTATGGAGTAATTGTCATTACAACCAAGTCAGGTAGAGGTAAATTGAAAGCAACTTATTCAGGGAGTGTTTCTGTGGCTAGCCCTCAAAATCTTCCCAGTATGTTGAATTCATATACCCATGCAAAAGCAATTAACGAAGCAGGAGTCTATGGAGCTGGAGGAAGGTTCTTCAGGGATGGCATCATTGATAATATCCTAGCTTTCCAAGCTGGAGACTATGATTTTATCCGATCTAACGCCAACTTTCCAGCAGACGCTACGCACTTTGAAACCACACCAAATCCAAACAATCTCAACCAATGGGGCTTTAATCAATTTGGAAATGCTAACAGAGACTGGTTCGATGAATATTTCGGCACTGGTTTTATTCAAAAACATGATCTAAGTATTTCTGGTGGAACAGAGCAAACTTCCTATTACTTCTCTGCAGGCTTATTTGGACAAGAAGGCGTGCTTAATTATGGTACAGATACTTTTGACCGGTATAATATCATGGGTAAAATCACTACTTCCATCACGGACAATTGGGATTTTACCTATCAACCACGTTTCTCTAAGCAAGTCAGAGAAATTCCAAACATGGACCGTCAGGGTTCTTATGATTTGATTTTCCATCAGATTGCGAGAACCATGCCTACTAATGCCTTATATGATGGATTTGGAAATATTATGATCCAATCCAAAATCCCATGGGTAAATGATGCTGGTACCGACGTTACTGAAACAATAGAAAATTGGCATAATTTCTCCTCTGACTTAAGGCCACTGGAAGGATGGACCATCCATGCTGATTTTGCCATGAGAAATGTGGATCAATTGTACAGAAGCAAAGAGCTAACTGTATATGACCATTTGGTTGATGGTACAGTTGTACCTAGTGGAAATACAGTACCCAGTAATGTAAGAAGTACACATTACAGCAACCTTTACTGGACAACGAACATTTATAGTTCCTATGACTTTAACATTGGGGAAGATCATAATCTCAAGTTTATGGCCGGAACCCAATTTGAGCGTACAAGAAATAGGAATTTGACTGGATTCAGAACAAATATTCTCGTTCAGGATGTGCCATCATTAAATACTGCTGATGGTGAAATCCAGATGAATGAAGGGCTTGTAACTTATAGCACCCAAGGTTATTTCGGAAGGCTTAATTATAACTATAAAGAAAAATACCTTCTGGAAGCCAATGCTAGATACGACGGTACTTCTCGGTTTAGAGAAGGAAATCGTTGGGGATTCTTTCCTTCTTTCTCAGTAGGATGGAACTTGGATAAAGAAGCATTCTGGGATCCTATCAGCAAAACAGTGAATACTTTTAAACTGCGAGGTTCATGGGGAGAACTAGGAAATCAAAATGTTTCTCCTTATCAAGATTTGTTATTGATTCCGCTTTCTGGAAATGCAGTAAACTGGATTTTTGATGCTGGTGGATCACGGCCTATCGGATATGCGGGCACTCCTTCTTTGGTCAGTAATGACCTAACATGGGAAACTGCCAGAACCATAGATATTGGAACGGACATGTCTTTCTTGAACAAGAGACTAAAAGTGGTATTTGATTGGTTTGAAAGAACCACATTCGATATGATTGGTCCTGTACAACCGGCCCCTGGTGTATTGGGATCGTCAGTTCCCCAAACCAATAATGCTACTTTAAGAGCCAGAGGTTGGGAAAGCACCATCACATGGAATCAAACAACATCTAGCGGATTCACCTATAGTGTTGGCTTCAACATCTTTGATAGCAAAGCTGTTATTACCAAATACTCCAATCCCAACGGCGTACTTAGTAGCTGGTACGAAGGTAGAGAGCAAGGTGAAATCTGGGGTTATACGGCACATGACCTTTATCAAACACAAGAAGAAATTGATGCTTATACGGAAGCTGTTGACCTCTCTGACATAACAGGCCTGGCATGGAATACTGGTGATGTGAAATACCTTGATATCAATGGAGACGGTAGTGTTGACAATGGTTCCAATACCTTAGAAGATCATGGAGACTTGAGCATCATCGGTAATAGTACTCCTCATTACCAATTTGGATTAAATTTAAATGCAGCTTACAAAGGCTTTGATTTATCCATGATTGTAAGAGGAGTTGGCAAGCGTGACTTGTGGTTTGGATCTGGGGAAAATATCTTCTGGGGTTTCAGAACTGGTAACCAGTCCTCTCTTTTCGAAGATCACTTGGATTACTTCAGAGACCAACCTGGGGATGTGTACACTGGTGTTTATGAAGGAGATGCTAACATTAATATGGACGCATACTTCCCCAGACCTTATATTAACAATGCCCAGAACAATAAGAACAGGCTGACTAGTACCAGGTATCTACAAAATGGCGCTTACCTCAGAATCCAAAACTTGCAAGTGGGCTATACTTTACCAGACGAAGTATTGGACAAACTTCACCTTAGCAACATGAGGGTTTATTTCTCAGGAGAGAACTTATTCACTTTCTCAAGTCTACCTGTAGGGGTTGACCCAGTTGCAGTGAGTAGCTCATGGGGTGTGGGTAAAACCTACGGAGCGGATAGAATTCTATCTTTTGGATTACAGGTTTCTTACTAATCAAAAACTCAAAAAGACATGAAGAAAATACAATATATAGCTGGAATGTTATTGCTTTCCCTTGGAATGGTTTCATGCGAGGATTTTATAGATAATCCACCAGAGGATCAAATTGCTGTCAATGACTTTTTCAGAACTAGTAATGACATAGAGAATTATGTAAAGAAATATTACACTGAGTTCCCTACGCATGGTAGTGCTAACCAGCCTATCTCAGAGAACAACTCAGATAATCTGGTTGTCAACACACCAAATGCTGTATTGCATGGTACCAGAGCACCTAGGAATGGACAGTGGACCAGTGAGTGGGCTGATATCAGAAGTATCAATATCTTATTTGATAACTTGGACAATATAGAAGATGATCTAAGCAGCTACAGTCAGTTTTTGGGAGAAGCCTATTATTTCAGAGCCTATTTCTACTTTAGAATGCTCGAAGATTACGGGGATCTTCCTATTTATGATCACCAGCTTTTCCCTGGAGATGAAGCGCTATTGGATCCAAGGTCGCCACGCACTGCAGTAGCTGATTTTATCTTGGCGGACTTGGACAATGCTATTCAATATTTGGGTACCCGCTCTTCCGTGGGCAACTCAAGACTAAATAGAGAGACCGCACTGGCTTTTAAGAGTCAAATAGCTTTGTTTGAAGGTTCATGGCAAAAATACCATGCAGGCACTGAGTTTGCCACCTCGGGTGCAGACCCTAATAAATACTTCCAGCAATCTGTTGAGGCTGCCGAAGAATTGATGAATGGTGATTATACCATAGGGCTATATAATACTGGAAACCCCGAATCAGACTACTATACTTTATTTGGACTGGACAATATGTCGAATGTCAACGAAGTATTGTTTTATAGAATAGCCAGTACTGCAGAACAGCTCGGACATGAACTTCAATTCTACACGACGAGAAGAACTAGAGATATGGCCATTACTTGGTCATTGGTTTCATCATACCTGGCCAAGGATGGACAACCTTATGACTACATGGGTTTGGCAGAAAGTGCCAAAGGAAATAACTTCTTGACTCAAATCGCCAATGATTGTGATCCAAGACTACATGCAACCGTATGGACCCCTGGAGACCTCAGGGTAGCCAGTGCTGGTCAAATCTTTGATAAGCCTTTTATCGACGGAGGATCAGAAGAGTCCTGCGTGACAGGCTTTCAGGTAAAAAAATTCTCTAATCCTTATTCCTCTGGGGCAGGAGCTGACTTTGGAGGTTATAGTCAAACAGGAAGAATTTATTTCAGGTATGCAGAAGTTTTGCTAAACTATGCAGAAGCATTGTATGAACTAAACGGTACCATTGCTATTGATGAGCTGAATATGATCAGATCAAGAGCTGGTATGCCTGAATTTACAGTAATTCCTCAATCTGCTTATGGAGATAACTTATTGGATTATGGGTATGCCATCGATGATGCTCTCTATGCTATCCGAAATGAAAGAAGAGTTGAATTAGCACTGGAAGGTCAAAGAATCAATGACTACCGGAGATGGGCAGCCCATGAACTTTTCCAGGGTCAGCGACCATTAGGCTACCCATTTGATCAATCAGAATTTCCTAACTTTACAGCTAAAGTCAATCAAGATGGCTTATTAGATTATTTCCAAACCGAAATGCCTAATGGTTATGGTTTTAGAGATGGACAGGATTACCTGATTTCAATTCCAAGTGATGAAATAGTACTTAACCCCAATTTGGAGCAAAATCCTAATTGGTAATATAACACCTTAAGGGGAGACCAAAGGTTTCCCCTTATTTTTAAAAAACAATTATGAGGACATTACTGCTGTTACTATTTCTTTGCTTTACTCTAAAAAGCCAAGCCTTTCAAACTTCTAATGATAGAAGACCAAATATCATCCTGATTATGGCTGATGACTTAGGCTTTGAAACCCTTGGAATTAATGGTAGTGAAAGTTATGAGACTCCTCACCTAGACATGATGGCAAAAGCGGGAATGAATTTTACCCAGTGCTACTCTATGCCCCTTTGTACGCCCAGCCGGGTGCAACTCATGACAGGAAAGTATAATATCCGAAACTACATTGGTTTTGGCTTATTGGATCCAAATGAACAGACTTTTGGTGATTATCTAAAAGAAGCGGGCTATGATAATTTTATCGCCGGTAAATGGCAACTATATGGAAATAACCACCAAAGACAATTGGCGGGAAACAGAGAAGGCTCACTGCCAGAAGAAACTGGTTTTGAGGATTATTGCCTCTGGCAAGTCAAACAGCTTGGAAGCAGGTATAAAGATCCTCTACTCAGCAGTCCAGAAGGAGACAAAGTATATGAAGGAGAGTTTGGCCCGGACATATTTGTAGACCAAATTATTGACTTCATAGGTCAAGAACGCCAAAATCCATTTTTTGTCTACTTCCCTATGGCACTAACCCATGACCCTTTCGTTCCCACGCCAGACAATCCCAGCTTTTCTACTTATGATGCCAAAAGTAAAACCAATGACCCACAATATTTTAAGGAGATGGTTCACTACATGGACAAACTCATTGGAAAAATTATCAGTGCAGTAAATCAAAATGCAGAAAACACCTTGGTCATTTTTATTGGTGATAATGGAACAGATCATGATGTGACTTCTGTACAAAACGGTTTAAAAGTCACAGGCGACAAAGGACACACTACACTGGCAGGTACCCATGTGCCCATGATTGCCTATTGGAAGGATAAAATCAAAGCAGATCAGGTTAACCAGAACCTTATTGACTTTACTGACTTCGTCCCCACACTACTGGATGTGTCAGGTTATAAAAAGAGTGAAAGACCATTTACAGATGGTATAAGTTTTTACCCACAACTTCTCAATCAAAAGGCTCAGGAAAGACAATGGGTCTATTGCTACTATGACCCAAATTGGGGAAACTTTGAAAAAAGCATATTTGTACATGATCAAAAGTGGAAGCTTTACGAAAATGGTAGCATTTATAATCTCCAAGAAGACCCACTTGAAAAAGCACCATTGGATAAATCAAGCTTAAATAAAAAAACGCTTAGAAAGATAACAACATTCCAAAAAGTACTTGATCAATTTACCACTGCAGAAAGTCATTAATGAATCCCAATCATTAAGCCATTTTTAGTATTCCAAAAAGAAAATCACATCAATTACCAACTAAGTAGATGGGGTATACTGGAATAAAAACATTAAAACACCATAGGTCTTAAGTCCTAAATTTTATATATTTATTAAATAATATTGAATTAATAAAATTAGGCCATTTGCTTATTTTATGAAATTTTCATTAAATTTCACTTAAAAATATAAGTTTATATTGGTTTATAACAAGATGTCAGCTGTTAGATTGGCTGAGGTAAAACCCAAAAAAACGATAGTTATAAAATTTAGAAATTGGCAATCCTCTATTTTTTTGCTTGATTTGTGTTCTTGTCAGTTTCAGGCTACAAAATGTTTAAGACCAAAACTGGCATTTATTGCCCTTACATTATGGAAAAGAAGAAGAAAATCTCAACCAAACAAAGAATTTTAAGTGAAGCCATAAGACTATACAATGAACATGGTGCGCACAATATAACGAGTAGACACATTGCTGCCGAACTTGGTATCAGTCATGGCAATTTAGATTATCATTACAATAACCGTGAGGCTATCCTTCTCGCTATTTATAAGCAAATGAGAGAAGAAATGACAAGCTCTTATCAGGAAAAAAGTAATAATGGCAATTCTTCTTTTGATCATTTCCACCTTTTACTGATGCACTTAGAAAGGTTCCAGATGAAATACCGCTTTTTCAACCTGGATGTCTTGGAAATGTCCAGGTCTTATCCCGAAGTGAGCAAATTATTGAAAGAGACCATAGAACTCCGGAAAGAGCAAATGTCAAAGATGTTTAAAAGCTTTGTGGGTGATGGACTTTTGGAGGACAAAAGTAATATCGCTATCATCAGACTTCAACATACCATTCGCATCATCATTACTTTTTGGCTCTCTCAGCGTGAAGTACTTACTGGATACAGGTTCAATGAAAAGGGAGAAATGACCAAGCACATTTGGGACCTATTGATTCCATATATGACAGAAAAAGGCCTAGAGGAGTACAAGCATACCATTGAAAAATATAGCGAAGAGCTTGAGGAAATAGAATAATTTTCCATAGCCAAAGAAGCAAAAGGGGCAAATGTATTTTGCCCCTTTTGTTTTTCATCATAATTACCGCATTACCAATTTACCCTTTGTCTGCTTTTTGATTCTTTTGAAGGAGCTTTAGTTTGGGTTTAATATACTTTTGACAAAAAGGGGCATCAGGTCGACTATGGTAATAATTTAACAAATCAGCCGAATTTCGTCTAAATGAGACAAAGGGTAAGATATGGGTAATGATATTTCCAGACCAAAGTTGCTGCAATTCCTCCAAATCCTTTTGGACCACTTCATGCTGTTTGGGGCTGAACACGTAAATCGCTGATCGGTATTTTTCTCTCATACTATGTTCAGAAGTACAGCTATGCGTCAGTAAGTGGGATTTGATTAATTGATAAAGAGAAATGATCTGAGGATCGAAATCTACCAAGACAGCTTCCGAAAAGCCACTTTACTTACCCGACGATGCAATCCACCCTTGGTCTACATTTACCACTCCCTCGATGGACTGAAACACCGCTTCTGTGCACCAATGGCATCCGCCACCAAATCCCATTTTCTCCGTCATCGATTTGAAAGTATTATTCTTATTGATTCCTTCTTAATGGTCTTACCATGTTAAAGATCTGTCCTTCTGGATTCCTACAGGCAAAATAAACATGGCTTGGCTGTCCATTTTGAATGAGAACTTGCGGTCTTTCCAACTTGGGTAAATTCACTTTTTCTCCATTTGAAAACGTAATATTTCGACTATAAGCAATCGGGTTTTCCGAGGTCTTCCACACCAAGCCATCTTCTGAACTGGCTAAAAACCCAGCACCGGACTCACCTGTAATCGCCTCATTCATACATTTGGCGAGCATATGGTATTTACTGCCATCGTACCAAATATAAGGATCTTCTACATCTGAACTGATGGGAAGAAGTTTGATTTGGTTATCTTCCCCCTTCCTTTCATAGGGCCCCCAATAATGACTAGCTGTAGCCACGCCAAAATTCATCGTCCTATTTTGGTTTCTGGCTGGATAAGGAACTGGAGCACTTTTATAGATCAACAAAACACTGCCATCTTCATGGATTACAGGCGCAGGATTGCTAATAATGGCACCATCCCATTTTCCTGGCCGAGGTTGGAGAATCGGTGCATCCATCCTTTTCCATGGCCCAAATGGAGAATCGGCCACAGCCACACCTATCCGCTTATGGTTCCAAGCTTCTTCGTAAAGCTCACGAGTTGCACCTACTTTTTCAGGCTGGTCAAACTCATAGTTTAGGCCTATATAAAACAAAATATACTTACCATCATGATAGTGGATATTAGGATTATGAGTCATCATACCATCCCAATATTGTTTGCCTCTAGCGGGCAGCACTACCTTTTTGAATGAAAATGGCCCCTCGGGCTTATCTGCTACAGCTAACACTATTTCACTATTGGTCACCCATGCGCTCATGCCAAGGTGTTTGGGCCATCGGCTGGCAAACATATAGTAAAGACCATCTTCTCCTTTGATCACTGAACCACCCCAAACGATATAATCTTCCATCTGAAACGCTCCTTCCTTGGGAGAAGGCTCCCATTGATTATAGAATGGGTTATTTTGAGCGAAAAGGGTATTCTGACAAATCAAATAGATAACAACTAAAAAACGAATATTTCTCATCTAAGGCTGGTTAATAATGGCTTCATTAGGGTGGTTTCGAACTACCCTACTTTTTTCAAAGATACTGCGTTCACACAATACCGCAAGCCACTTGGAGCTGGCCCATCTGGAAATACGTGACCCAAATGCGCATCACAGGTATTGCAGGTGATCTCTACCCTGACCATGCCAAAACTCGCATCCTTATGGTAGGCCACTGCATTTTCCTCCACTGGTTGTGTAAAAGATGGCCACCCTGTACCGCTTTCAAACTTCTCCTCCGCATCAAAAAGCAGGGTATCACAACAAGTGCAGGCATATTTTCCTGGTTCAAAAAGACTGCACATCTCCGAACTGTGGGCTCGCTCTGTTCCCTTTAGTCTAGTAATTTGAAACTGTTCCGGGCTAAGAATTGCTTTCCATTCTGCCTCACTCTTATCTATTCGCTTTGAGGGGATTGGATTACCATGATTGGCAAATTGAATAATATTGTTCCAGTTAAGCATACTATTAATGTTTTTAAATCTCTTTGTTTTCTCACCAAGGTTTTCATTCTCTCTGCTACCTAACCTTAAATCGCACCCTTCAGGTTCCTTTAAATCGCTTTGAGATGTAGGTTCATCGATGATCAGGCCATTTCCACTTAGTATTTCATCAAGTTTGTAATCAAGTCGCATCAAGGCATTATTTGGGTCGGAACCAAACATGCTATAGGCAACAAGACCATTGGCATCCACCAAAATCCAATGAGGGGTTCCACCAGCTTTATAGTCCAAAAAGGTGGTGTTTAAATTTTTATCTTTAAAGTAGGGAAAACGAACAAAAAATTTCTCCTTCGCCTGCACCAATTCCCACATTGGTATTTCATTGCCATCAAAAATAGAATGAACTCCAAGTACATTGATCTTTTCTCCTAACTCATATACTAATCTATTTGCAAAAGGAATCGCTCTCCCTTTGCAACCAGGACAGGTTAAGCTAAAGAAAAGCACTACTAAAGGTTGGCCAATAAAATCTTTTGGACTAGGAACGGAATCTCCGAAAATACTTTCGAGATGCCATTCCGGAAGCTTTGCTCCCAAGGTCAAACTATACAAATGATCCATTTCTTATAAAGCCCTATTAGACAAATATACTATTGAACAATATGCACTTCCACTTAAGGCTTGTAATTCATGGATAAATAATTGGGCTCTTCCTTTTCATCAGAAAGCAACATTCTGTAATAAATATCAATGACTATAGGAAGTTTTTGGAACCAGGTGAACTCCTTTCCTGCTAAATTTTCAAGGTGCCTTTGTGCAATCATTACCGCATGAATGTCCTCCAATTTGTACTTGACCTCAACATATCGCATAAAGTCTTTATCCTTTTGTTTTGATTTAGCCATTGCATACATAAACAACCCTTCCTTATTGTACCTCAAAATGGAATCTGAAGGAACTTCCGCTACATCGGAAGATGTGAGTAAGAATTGAAGCGTCTTATCATTCAAGCTAAGTTCCATGGATCCTTCGGGATACTCCACAGGCATTAGTTGGTCTACAGGATAATTGGGATAAGATGCCTTTTCGGATTCATAGATATAAATATCCTTTCTCAGGCCACTGTCCTCCAGCTTTGCTACAAGTAAATCCCTTCCCCTTACTTGGCTTAGGTTAAGTGATCTTCGGTGTGAAACATCATTGAGAAATTGGTAAGACTTTTCGGATGAACTGGTATTGACAGGGTACCGCTGCAACAAAAATTGGTCAAATGAGGCGACTAGAGCATTCAAAGCTTCCATCTTTTCAGCTCCAAGCGCATTTGCAAAGTCCTCCATTTCCTGATGCTCTGAAGTGCAAGAAGCACTTAACCCTATTATGCAAAACATTACAATGTAAAACTTTTTCATACGCCCCAGACTAAGATGAAAATGTATATTTAAATCACCCAATGACGGGTTTTCTTTAATATACGTAAAATAGTCATTTTCAAGCGTTAGTATCCCAGGAAATTACTCGATCACTTTTGGAACCAATCCTCTCAAGCCCATGTCCACCACAGCCTCTGCCTGTCCATTTCCTACATCCCATAGCCCATTATTGTTCTCGTCCACCCACTCGAAACTTTTGTTGATCGAAAGAGACATGCTGATAATTATATCTGATGTCTCATTACCAGTAATTTCCAAGGGCATATCAAACTCGCCAGTAACCACACAGGATCCCTGAGGGATGGGTGAAGTCTCAAACAAAGGGTTGGGCACTGTAGTAGCTCCTTCTGGGCTTTGTCCTGTAACCACTCCGGCCAGTGTTTCCAGTCCCCAATAACCTTGCTTTCTATTGGCTTTTACTTCAACTTCCTCTGTTTTCAACAAATATTTGTCGATGTAAGTATTGAATCCCACAAAACTGGCAATGGTACCTGTAAACGGTTGGTCATTATAATAAAAGGTAACATCAAAATTCTGGTAAGACAAAGACATCCTCACCCATTCATAGGTACCAGACTGAATGGACTTTAATGGAATTTCTAAAAAAGTTTCTCCAGGAGCAACCAACTTGCTTTGGCTAAAATCAATGGCCTTTTCCCCTCCTGCTTCAGTCTCTGCGGCATGATAGAGAATTTCTCCCTCTCCCAAAAAAGTGTTGGCAGATGGAACCAGTTCAAGATAATGAGCAGCAATTTGATGAAAAACCGGATTTTGCCCTGCATGCCCAGAGGGGATATCGGCAGCTGTCCCAGCATTTCCCAATCTCACCTGTTCTGGATCTACTTCTATTTTTACAATCAACTTGGGATCATTTTTGGGATTCTCATCGGAAGATGTACAACCATTTACCAGATACAATAGCAAAATAAGAGAAAAGAGATTTTTCATGTTTGCGGTCAAATGTGGTGTTAAAGTTCAGTTTTCGTGTATGAAGAATAAAATAGTGAAAATTAATGATAAATAGGTGTTTTGAACCAAACAAAAAAGGAGACCAAATTGGTCTCCTTTTCATTTATCACTACAATTTCCAGTATTACTTAGCCCACCATAGTTTGGTACCTTGCATATCAGGTCCCTGGTTAGAAATGGCGTCATTGTAATTGTTAGGATTGGAAGCTTGCAAGCTGCTACCATATCTCAACCGCTGTGGATAACCTCCTGCGGTGATGGTACCCGGACCATAAAGCTCATAGTCACTTACACCTGCAGCCAAAGTAGCTGGGTATCCAGAATCCCTGACAATAGCCCATGCTTCATAACCATCAGTATAATGCGCAATCCAACGCTGGATATATACTTTTTCTAAGTTTTCATCGGTAGTACCGTCCAATTGTGCAATGGCCTCGGTGGCCAAGAAAGCATCAATGCTGGCATCATCTACACCCCAAACACGCATCGCTTCTTTGATACCCATTTGGTATAAGTCCTGTGCATCACCTGAACTAAGACCTTTCAAAACAGCTTCAGCTTGTAGTAAATAGGATTCACCAGACAAAAGCACTGTTTCTGGCGTAGAAGCACCACCTTGGTTTTTCTGCTGGATCACCAAATCACTTGGAGAACAGAAAAAGCCAAATTGAAGCAATGAAGACATCTCTCCGCTCAACCTTACAGGTTGACCTATATAATTGGTGTTCTCAGGCATCGAAACTACAATTTGACTTCCCTGATCATCCCAAGTATATTCAGCTCCTGATTCATCAAACAGAGTTTTTAGGAAGTTGGTCCTCTTAGGGAAAAGATCATAACCTTCCTGATCTTCCGATGCTGTAGGTCTGATAAGTGTAAACTCTCCCCCTGCTGCTGGCTTCACATATTGATCAAGACGAGGATCATTATTGTCTCTTAGATAATCTACTAATTCGCGACCAACAGCCCAGTCGGAGCCGGCCCCGAAGTTATGCCAAACATCTGCATAGGTAGAATAATCCCACTGAGATATCTCCAGATCCTTTTCAATCAGGGCACTTTCCCCTTCACTCAAAAGTGGCGCAGCCAATGCTTCATTGATAGCGGATTGGCTAAAATCATCCCCTTCAGCACCTTGCGCTCTCATGGCCATTTTTAACTTCAAAGTATTGGCAAAACGCTTCCACTTCTGAAGATCTCCTCCATATATAACGTCATTATCTCCTAAGTCTTCCAATGCATTACCTGTGCTGGTATTGTCCCCAATGGCTGCCATAGCAGCATCCAAGTCAGCAATGATGCCTTTGTAGATATCCTTTTGTGAATCAAATTTCGGTAAGGAAATATCCTCATCACTGAAAACCTCACTGTAAGGAATCATCCCAAATGTATCTGTGTACAATTGGAAGTAATGGCTTTTCAAAATCAAGACTACCGCATGGGTAAGTTCATTTTCAAATGCACCACCCGGCTCAGTAAATTCAAGCAATTGTTTTACGGTGCCCAAAAGTCCATTATAGTGGTCCCAAGCAGCATCAGTATAAGCTACATTATAAGAGTAACCCAACTCATCACTCCACCAGTTACCATTTTGGCCAAAGGTAAAGTGACCTGCATAACGATCTGTATGGATTAGGTTAGCCCTCCAGTAAGCATATCGAGCAGGAATATAAGGACGGATCATCAGCTCAGTCAAGAAATACTTTGCACTGGCATCATTCTCACCAATCAGGTTGGGATTGGTATTCATCTCTTCAAACCCTGCTGTGCAACTTCCCAAAGTGGCAATTGATGCCAATCCTATTAAAGTTTTATGGAATATTTTCATAATCTTCGATTTTAAACTAATTAAAACTTCACGTTCAAGTTAAACCCAAGGGATCTAGCTGTAGGCATTGCGTAGTAAAGGTAACCTTGACCGGCGTTGCTGGTACCGAGAGTAGCCTCTGGATCAAACCCACCATCGAATGACTTGTAGATAAAGAACAAGTTTCTTCCGATGAAGCTAATAGATGCAGATCTTACCACGCTATTTCCTAAGAAGGAAGTAGGAATCTGGTATGTCAAAGACAATTCTCTAAGACGAACATTGGTCTGGTCCATGATGTAATTAGAACCAATGCCACTCATTGCACCCCAATACTGCTGGGCAGTAATGGATTGGGTGTTCTGAGAATAGCTACCATCTTCATTTTCAATCAGTCCATCCACCACAATTCCTTCCTCTCTATACTGAAGGGTCTTTTGTGAAATACCGGCACCATCCATGGCAGCTTGTGTACCTGCATACATTTCACCACCGAAGCGTCCATCGATCAAGAATCTCAAATTGAAGTTTTTATAGCTAAAGGAGTTGTTAAAACCTAGTAAATAATCAGGTTGGAAATCTCCCACTTTCACCCTTTGGGCAGTGGCCTGAGGCATTCCACTGGCAGTAAGGATCATTTTTCCTGTCTCAGGGTCAGTCATGATATCTGTAGCCCAGATTTCACCATACCCACCACCTACAGTTGCACGTGTTTCTGCAGACCCAGAGTTATTCACATTCCACTGACGATTAAAAGCATCCGGTAAAAACTCTTTCAACTCATTGCGGTTATGGGAGAAGTTTACATTGGTATTCCAAGTAAAATCTTCAGTCTGAACCGGCGTACCTCCAAGCATTACCTCAATCCCTTTATTGGTAATTTCACCAACATTGGTATGTACTTCAGCTCTTCCCAATGGGTTTACCGCCAAGTTGTCTGTAGAAACAATATCAATCAAGTCCGTAGAGCTGATATCATAGTAAGCCACATCAAAGTATAGTCTGTTCTTATAAAGACTACCTTCAATACCCACTTCATAAGTTTTAGTAAACTCAGGACTTAAATTCTGGTCATACCATACAGATGGAATCGTCAAGGTAGTAATGCCTAAATAACTGTTGTTCTTGTTCTTTAGGTTATAGCTATTTTGCAAGCTCCAAGCCGAAGCATCTTTACCTACACTTGCCCAGCTACCACGTACTTTAAGGTAATCCATGACACGTTGGTTAGGGTCGATAAATTCACTCACCATCAACGCAAGGTTTACAGATGGGTAGAAATAAGACCAGTTGTCAGAAGGCAAAGTAGAAGTCCAATCGTTTCTTCCAGTTATGTCCAAAAACAGGATTCCAGCATAATCAAATGATGCGGAAGCATAAAGGGAATTAGTTACACGCTCAGTAGGAACACCTGCGCTGTAGTTTACTTGGTCTGCACTACCAATAGTTGTTTTTGTAGGAATACGCAAATTTTGCCCATTAAGGCTCATTCCTTGGGAAAGCTGCTGCAAGTGGTTTCCACCCACATTAGCCGTTACTCTTAGTTTTTCGGTGATATTCTTGTCAATCATGAACAAGAAGTCCGCATTGGTTTCCTGATAACGGTTGTTAGAAAAACCTACTCGGCCATCAGGGTAAAACCAGTGACCTGGCTGCGTAGCACTTTCAAAACGAATATCAGTCCAATCAGTACCTACACGGGCATGAGCGGACAACCAATCGGTGAATTGGTATTGCAACTTGGCAAAACCAAGGAACCTGCTTCTAGTGTCTTCTGCTTTATCATAGTTAAGTGTCCAATAAGGGTTGATGGCACTTTCAGCATAGTTTCTCACCAATCCAGTTTCCTCATCCAAGTAATCCCTGAAATCATCCATAATGGCATTTCTAGGCACACTGTACACCCCAGCTAATAGACCTTCAGAACCTTGATTTACCCTGTTGCGCGTAAATTGATTGGTATAGGTAGCTTTTGCGTCCAAAGAAAGTTTGCTGGAAAGCTTAGCTGTAGCTCTTAAATTGAAGTTGTTTCTCTTCAGGAAAGAGTTCTCCACCATAGCCTCATTGTAGGTATTGGTATAAGAGAAACGCGCGGTAACTTTCTCATTTCCACCTGTCAAGGCCACGGTATTCACAAAGTTTCCTCCAGTATTGAAGAAGTCCTTTACATTATCTGGCTGAGCGGTATAAGGCTTGTTGGTTCCATCCCAATAAAGTTGGTCACTTCCATCCATTTTACCACCCCAAGAACCTCCAGTGGTACGGAGTTCATCGATTGAGGAAGGTGTTCTTCCTGCTGTACCTTGTCCATATTCGTTTTGGAACTCAGGAAGAAGCATTGGATTGGAAAATACAGAACTACTGGAGAAGTCTACTCCTATGCCTTTTCTGTTATTTCCTTTTTTAGTAGTGATCATAATCACACCATTTGCAGCC
Organism: Echinicola sp. 20G; assembly: GCF_015533855.1. Classification (GTDB taxonomy): domain Bacteria; phylum Bacteroidota; class Bacteroidia; order Cytophagales; family Cyclobacteriaceae; genus Echinicola. Next base: position 1,147,344 of record NZ_AP024154.1, read on the forward strand.
CTAGACCCATAAAGAGCTGCTGCATTTGGGCCTTTAAGCACAGTCATGGACTCAATATCATCCGGGTTCAAGTCAGAAATACCGGAACCAGTATTGGTACTGGTGTACATATTTCCTCCTTCACTAGTACTGGAATTGTCCATAGGGATACCATCCACTACATACAAAGGTTGGTTACTTTGTGTCAATGAGTTGTTACCACGAATGATCACACGGACACCGGCACCAGGACCTGAACCCGCCTCTGTGATGTTCACACCAGCCACTCTACCTTTTAGGTTTGAAACAGCACTTGGAGAAGCTTTTACTGCAGTTAGCTCTTCACCATCCACTTTTTGTACAGCATAACCAAGTGATTTTTTATCCTTCTCAATGCCGAAGGCAGTTACTACCACCTCACTTAACTGCTCCACATCCTGTGCAAGCACAACGTCGATAACTGTTTGGTTACTGACAGCTACTGTTTGCTCAACATAGCCTAAATAAGAAAATTTTAAAGATTGACCTGATTCAACATTGATAGTATAGTTACCATCCAAATCTGTAATGGTACCTTTACTTGTACCGACAATTGAAACACTTACTCCTGGAATAGGAGCTCCATCTTCATCACTGGTCACAGTACCTGTTATAGCAACAGGAGCCACAGCAGAAGTAGATAAACTCAAAGGTTGAGTTCCTTCACCTGCATAAAGCACATTTCCCGCAATCGGTTGCAGCATTGTACCGAAAACAGTCAATAACGTTACTGGCTTTAGTAATCGTAAAATTTTAGTTTTCATAAAACTGGTTTAAGGGTAAAAGGTTGAATAATAATGTTTTCAAATCACCAAGTGAATTGGTGAACCGTTACGCAAAAGCTTCAAAAAGCCAATAAATTGTCGGTGAAAATCACTGGCCTGGAACTGTTATATTGGGTTTTCCTAATTTTAAAGGAAAAAATTTCTTTAACTTTTCGTTAAAGGATTGTCAATGTATTGATTTTTTAAAATAAATCGAAACACATTTAAGATATTTTTTTAAAACAATCAGGAAATACCCTATAAACTGTTTATAGAAATGGATGATCGTAAAACAATGTTCAACAGCCATTATATAGTTTCAAATGGAATAAAAGCCACTTATTTAAAAAATAGGCTAGGTTTTATAGGATTTATTGAAAGAAATGAAAGTAAAAATGAAAGCTAAAAATGGACAAAAGTTGATTACTTAAATATGAAGTTAAAAAAAATTGCTTCAAAAGACTTAAAATACTTTATATATGTAAAAATTACTTATTTTGATATTGGACAAAGACTAAGTTTTCAATATTCCATCTTTATTACATTTCCAGACTAACCAGTCTTGAAGAGCTTTTAACCCGTTTTCATTCATCCACTGATATGTTTCAAGGTAAAATTCTTCTGATCTCTGGCAAATTTCCTGCTGAGTTAATTGCCTGGTGGGCTGGGTGACTTCCCATAAATAATTATAGCCACAAATTTGTATCAACTCCAACTCAGACAATAGTCTTTCCGGATTAGAAAGTTTACTGGCATTAGCATAAGCCATAAATTTTTCCTGATAATTTTCCTTCGCCACTGCGAGCAACTGAAGTAAGTCGTTCTTATTCATTTCCATGTTTTTAGGTTATCGGATTTGATTAGGGTCATCAACGATTGATGCAAAAATATTTAAAATCATGAACTAAGATAGTAAAACAAAATAAAATTCATTCCCACCTAAAAAGCCACTTACAAGCATTTGAAGGGATATTTTACGCTTATCTTAACTTGGAATTTCATAGACGAAAATTATGTGTATTTCAAAAGCAAAAAAGAAAACAAAAAAGTAAAGCACTAATTGACACATATTATCACTTTATTTTTGAATTTTTTAAATCAATGTCGGCAGTACTCCAAACTTCCACCAAATCATTCTCAATTTTCATGGCCAAATCAAGGTCACCATTAAATTGGTAAGCAGCCATAAGACCATGCAAAGCCCATCCATTTTTCGGGAAATTGGCCAGGTCCTCTTTATAGGTAAAAATTGCTTCTTCATAATTCTCCTGCAGTAATAGGGCAGACCCTAAGTAGTGCCTGACAGAAAAAAACCAATCTGGTGGCTCATTATAATTCAAATTATCTTCCATAGCTGTCGCCTCCCTAAACAATATTACACTGTTTTCTAAATCGTCTTCAGCAGCCATAATTTCAGCTTCCAATACTTTTTCAGCAATCTGAAGAAGATCATAGGTAGAGTTAATATCCCACACCGTGATTGTCTTAAAACTCTCATTGGATGATTTTTCTTTTAGCAATGTCAACTCTTTTTTTGCTTTAGATACCTCATCTTTTCCCAAAAAAGCCATTCCCCTTGCGTAGTTCCTGATGGCCTCAGGATAGCGCAGCACGCTATCCTCTGCTGGCATGGAGAGGATTTTTTCCCATTCACCAAACTTGACATAAACATAATAGGGAATGGTATAATAATGCTGTAAGGTCCCCCAACCGGGCTCCTTCATTACCAACTTATTGGTATGCTCTGTCAATTTCTCTGCCGCCAAAATAGCCCATTCCTTATTGCCCTCAAGAGTCGCCGTTGCTGCCATAAAATGATAATTATGAGGAAAATAAGCCAATGGATAAGCACCCTGGGCATGACATGCGCTGACATAAATACTATCAGCCTCCACTGCACGAATATTAGCTAATGTACCTTTGTGATATTCTCCAGTTCGGATATAAACATGGGAAGGCATATGAAGCAAATGCCCTGCGTTTGGCACTAAACCATCATCAAACACAGCTGCACTTCTGTTCGCTTGCTCAGGCTCCATAGAGGCTTCCACCGCGTGAATATACAGATGATGCCCTCCAGGATGATTCGGAGCCATCTCAAGGACATGATGGAGGGAGTTTAAAATTTCAGGAGTCCAAGTCTTCATTTCACCACCCTTGTCATAAAGATCCCAGGGATGCTGATCCATCAAAGATTCGGCATAAAGCGTGGCAATATGGGCATCTTCTGGAAATGCCAGTTGCGCCTCTTTCATGGCTTCAGAATAGGCTTGATCCAAGTGACTTCGATCCTCTGGTACTTCCAATGAATACCTTTTGGCCATAGCACTGATCAATACCTTTTCCTTTTCACTAACTCCTCCGGATTTTGAAACAGCTGTCTGAATAGCCTTGTAAGCTCTTTCATAATTATCCGCTTCCATTCCTGCGTTGTAGTTTGGTCCTAGAACATAGGCATAGCCCCAATAAGCCATGGCAAAGTCCGGATCAAGTTGACTGGCGTAATAGAAGGACCTGGCTGCCTCAGCATGGTTGAACCCATATGCCAAGACCAAACCTTGGTTAAAATACCTTTGTGCCAGCTCATTACTGGTACTCATCGGCCAATGTATTACGTCCAAACCTTCAAACAGAGGTGCCTTTGTTCCAGACTCATACCAAGCTACATCTGTTACGAGGGAATTAACCGAACATAAAGTGATGTCGCTAGCTGCAGCAAGTTTTTCTTCGGCTGGTTTTTGCTGACAAGAAAAAACCACAAATACAGATAAAAAGATGATAATTAACTTCATTGTGCTTATTCTTAAAACTGTATCAGTTTGCTTTGTAATTCATAAAAATCAGGAATATTCATGACCATAAAATCTTGTTACCAAACTATGAAATTCAACTCTTCTGCTTTGGTAAAATGTTCTGATTCACATGAAAGAAGTTATCAGGATCATATTTTGCCTTAATGGATGACAACTTTTCATAGTTTTGGCGATAAGAAGCCTTCACCCTACATGCCCCTTCCCCATCACCAAATCATAAAAACCCACTTCCACTTCAGTAAGGGCACATGGAACCGCACCATGAGCCATTTGATGAACGAGCTCACAAGTTTCCTTATCTGGACCCTCCACTAGGCAAAAAACTGTTCCGGCCTTTTCATTCACCCAAAACTGATGATACTTGACTCCGTACGCATCTTGAATCGCAACGTCGGCAATATGGGCAGTTTTTACATCCTCTATGGATAGGTGTTCAAATTGATGAAAATCCATAAATAGAGGCATAATAACGCATTATGATCTATATAAAGTTAAGAAATATTAACCGCACTTGAAAAGCACAAAACCAACTGATAATGAATGATTTAATAGCAATTATTAATGATCTAGAATAGGGTATGAAATTGGCTTCAGAAAGGAATAAAACAAAAAACCGGTGAAACCCAAACCAACTTTTGTTCGAGTAACACCGGCTTTAGTACAAAGCAAATAAAAAAATTATCTTTTTATTCCCATCCGTTAGTTTGCTCCAAGTTTGGATTCAGTGAAAGTTGATTCACTGGTACTGGGAAATAATAGTTCTTACTCTCATCAAACAGATAAGTCTGATCGGAAATGATATAACCTTCATTATTTAACTTAACATCTGAACCAACTTCATAAGCATCATAATTGGCAATATCCGTCGCATTGAACCTAATGCCCAAAACAGGCTCAGTAAGTTTCGCTCCTTCTTTCCATCGTATCAAATCGTCATAACGGAAGCCCTCAAAAGCCAATTCTACTCTACGTTCTCTTCTTATATCCGCAATAATACTTCCTTGGTTTAATACCAAATCAGCCACTCCTGCTTTGGCTCTCAGCAGATTGATCGTCATATCAACATCAGCTTGGGTAATACTTCCCAATTCCGCCTTAGCTTCGGCATAGATCAACAGCATCTCAGCATAGCGGATAAGTGGCGCATCCATATAGGCTCTATCCCAAGGAGCTGTTCTATCCTGCTCCTCATTATAGAATTTGGCCACTTGGTAACCTGAAGGAGAAGATTCATTGGAGCTCAAACCAATTGGATCAGAGTTTAGGTATAGTTGACCATCAACGAAATAGGTCTCTGGCTGCGCAAAAGTACCTGCCAAACGCTTATCTCTATTGGCAAATTCATCTTCAATAGTAGCGTCACCTTGGTATAAAGGACTCTCTTCAATCGATAGACCATCCACACACAGGTAATCATTGATCAAGCTCTTTGTACCTCCAAATTCAGTACCCTCAGTATGGGTCAGTACATTTGAGGCATTGTGATAGATCTGCAAAGCATCATCATAATCTCTGTAAAAGACGATTTCGTCATTTCCTGCCAAATTCATATTGGCAAACAAAGCATTATAATCACCATTTACATCAATGCTATAATTACCCGAATTCATCAATGCTTCAGCAGACTCAGCTGCAGCTTGCAAATAGACTTGCTCATTTCCAAGTCCATGATACTTTCTGAAAGTCCCTTCATGGAGCATGATTCGTGCCCTGTAGGCATTGGCAATGTCTTTGGTAAAGCGGTTGCTTTCTGCTGTGTTTGCCATCCATTGTACGGCAAAGTCCAAATCTGACTTGATGAAAGCCATCACTTCGTCACGGCTGGACTGTGCCTCATATAACAACGGGTCAGTATCTGTAAGTACATGGTCCACTATTGGAAGTTTTCCATATAACTTTAACTTGTCATAATACTCTAATGCTCTCAGCAATCTAGCCTCTGCTATATAAGGATTTTTAGCAGCTTCCTCAATATCTGACGCAGCGCTATTTTCCAACATCTGATTGATATCCCTTATCAGATCCCAGTCCCAGTCTTCACGACCAGGCGTGTTGGCTGTATTAATCCCCAAACGAACATCCTCTGGAGACTGAACAAAGGAATTATCACTTAAATTATCATCAGTTAGTATCCCCGCATTGAATCCTCCTCTAAAGCCTTTAGTAGCAAAATAGGATGCATAAAGCTGGTTATTATAGACCTGAAGGTCTGAGGCACTTTTCCAGAAAGTATCATCATTGATCTGTGTTTCCGGAAAAGTATCTAAAAATTCGTCATTACACCCTGTCGCAAATGCAAGACAGGCCAATAGATATATTGCTGTTTTTTTCATGTCTTTGTGTTTTTAGGGTTGATTAGAAACTAAGACTTAGCCCAAAGGAAATTCTTCTGGACAATGGATAGAGCTTACCAGACTGGTCTCCCCCATTGCTAAAGCTTGCACTCCCAAGGTTATCTTGGTTAGGATCAAGCACTTCAGGATCAAAATTCTCATTAAGCTTCGTAAAGGTCAAGAGGTTTTCTCCAGAAACATACACCCTCATCCCTCCAATTTTAACTCTCTCTAGCATAGCAGAAGGTAAGGTATAACCTATAGTTAGATTTTTAAGTCTCAAGTAGCTAGCATCTTGTAGGTACCTGGTTTGTACTTGTGTGTTTCTGTTAGTTACTTGCCCTTGACTTGGACGGAAGTAATAGGCATCCCTATTTTCTGGAAGGCCATCTGATCCGTCACTCCAAGTCTCATTATAGACATTATCCAAAACGATCACATTACCATAACCTCCTGTACTTCCAAACATCAAAGGACCATCCAACCAGAAATCTCTTTTACCAATTCCTTGGAAGAACATGCTTAAATCGAAATTCTTGTAATTCAAACCACCTCTGATACCATATAAATACCTTGGAGAAGCATTACCAATGATCCTTCTATCTCCAGAATCATCCACTGTACCAGCACCACCATTGATGGAGCCATCATTGTTGAGGTCAGCATAATGTACATCTCCTGGTGCAATCAGATTGCCACCACCAAGTTGAGCATGATCAGCAGCATTATCGATTTCCTCTTGGTTTTGGAAAATACCCACCGTTTCATATCCCCATATTTCTCCTAATGTTTGACCTACATAATAGCCACCTGAGAAAGAATTTGTTGGATTTTCATATCGAGTAATTTCACCTTTGGAGTCTGAAACTACTACATTCAAGTTATAGCTTAGCTCACTATTGATCTCATCATTCCAACCTACGGATGCTTCCCAGCCTTTAACTCTTAGGTCAGCGGCATTTTTCTCAGGAGCGTCGGCACCAAAAATCCCTGGTAAAGCCGCTCCTGCAACCAACATCCCTTTTGTGTCTCTTTGGAAGGCATCAAGCGTCACATTCAATCTTCCTTGAAGGAAAATCATATCCAAACCAATATTGGTAGAACTTACTTTTTCCCATGTTCTATCAGAAGAAAGAGGATTTTGAGGGCTTAAGCTTACCGGACGGCTTCCTCCCATAATCCAGTTGGTCTGAGGAACAGTAGTATATCCCACAAATGGATAATACGCTCCAGATACCTGATTACCCAATTGACCATAAGAAGCACGTAGCTTCAAAAGATTCAACCAAGTAAGATCTTTCATAAATTCCTCATCTGAAATTCTCCACCCTGCTGAAACTGAAGGGAAGAATCCAAAGCGATCATTTTTGTTGAATCTGGATGATCCGTCATAACGACCATTGATTTCAAGTAAATATTTTCCTTGATAAGTATAGTTCATTCTTACGAAACCACTTCTCAATGCCCAGTTATAAAAATCATCTGTAATGATTGGGTCTCCCAAAGTTGTAGATGAAGAAAGTACATCATCAGAAATCAGGTTGGTATTATAACTTTGGTTAGAAGTGTATGTCGCCTTTTCTTGGTTAAAACCTACCGTAGCTTCAATGCTATGTCCACTACTCCAATCTTTGGTATATTTACCATAAATATCAAAAGCGTAATAGTTGTCCACAAAATTGGTACGCTCGATATAGGAAGGTTCTGCTTCTGGAGAAACCGTAAGGTTGTTCCACGGTTGAATAGAGTAAAACTGTCTATTATTTCTAACTCTTTGTCTGAACTTAGGATTAAAGGTGAAGTTAGAAAACACTTGGAAGTCTCCAAATTTCATTTCCACACCAGCCTTTGTATTCAAATTGTAATTAACCAAGTTGTTACGCCCACCATCTTCTATAGTAGCTACAGGGTTTAATCTATGGAAAGTGGCATAATCCACACCATCTAAATTATAATAGGGAGTCCAAGTAGGCCTTGCTCTCCAAACTACGTGAAAAATAGAAGGCCCGAAACCACTACCTGGAAGATTGTGTACATCTTGCTCAGCTCTAGAAAAGTTAACCTGAAACTTAGTAGTCAACCATTTATTAAGGTCTGTACTAAGATTAGAGTTAAAATTAAACCTTTCGTAAAAATCATTCCCGATTTTCACTATTCCATCCTGACGCGCATAAGCTACAGAAGCCCTGTAAGCAGAATTCTCTGATCCACCTGTTATGCTAAGGTTATGGTTGTGACCAGGAGCGGCATTCGCAAAAACCAAATCCGCCCAGTCCGTATTGGCATGCTCATAGTAAGCTGTACCTGACGGTTTAAGGGTATAATCATCTGAAATAACTCCATCCACGCGATCCTTGATCAATCCTAAATGCTCCTCATTGAAAACAGCTGATGCATTAGTGCTCTCACGCATACTGTTCACAAACAATGCATAGCGATAAGAATCCGTCTTATCCGGAAGAATGGTTGGTCTTGCTGCAAAAACATTTCCAGAATACTGGATCTGTGGTTTTGTGCTTTTGGATCCTTTCTTGGTAGTGATCAAAACTACCCCAAAAGCAGCTCTTGCCCCATAGATGGCTGCTGAAGCGGCATCCTTCAATACAGTTACACTTTCGATGTCCTGCGGGTTGATATTATTGATATCCATCTGCGCACCATCAACCAAAACCAATGGCTCTCCTCCATTGATACTGGTAGCACCACGAATATTAAAACTCGGATTACTTCCTGGGGAACCACTGTTCGAAGCAATGTTCAATCCAGGCACTACTCCTTGAAGACCATCGGTCAAATTAGTAATTGGACGATTTTCAAGCACTTTGCTGTCTGTCATTCCAACTGCTCCAGTTAGATTTCCTTTTTTCTGAGTACCATAACCCACCACAACTACTTCTTCCAAGTCACTTACGTCCTCTTCCAAAACCACATCAATTACAGATTGGTTGTTGACGGAGACTGTTTTAGAAAGAAATCCAACGAAGGAATATACCAAACTTGATCCTTCTTGTACACTTAGGGTGTACTTCCCGTCAAGGTCGGTCGCTGTACCGTTTACGGTTCCCTGCTCCACCACTGTTACTCCTGGAATAGGCTCACCATTCTTATCGGTAACTGTTCCGCTGACTTGAACTTCTACCACAATGGCAGGTGTGAAGCTTTTTCTTTTGTGCTCCTTCACACTAATGGTATTATCAACCTGTCTAAAGGACAATTCATGAGATGTCGCCAAATTGATCAAGACGCTTTCCAATGACTCATTTTCCAATTTGAGATTTACAGGAGGTAGGTTTTTCACCAATTCATCCTTATAAATAAATTTAAAATCAGTTTTGGCATTGATTTCCTTGAAAGCTTCAACTAATGAAGCTTCTCTAAGGTCAAGGCTCAAGGACACCTTAGTGATATCCAATGATTCCTGTGCCTTAGTTGGCGCTGCATAGATTAAGTTCAGAAAAAGTAGCTGAAACATAAACCCATACAGATAGTATTTACCTATCATACATAGTGCATGTAATGTTTTTTTCATAATTTAAGGTGTTTTTCTGTTTTACATAAGGCATTAAAACATCGATAATTGGCCTAAAGCCTGAGAAACTTGGCCATCTATCGAATCGAGCCAATGGGTAACCCGTTGGCTTTTTTTGATTATGGTTTATTCATTGGCATTAAATTTTAAGGCTATTTTTTTACGGTCTATTTTATAACTGAAGCCCATGGTATAACCAAGGCTTTCCAATACATTTTCAAGTGATGCATCTTTAAACTCTCCGGACACCTTTTCATCCTTTTTTGGCGAATTTTGAACAGTAATCTCTACCGCATACCATCGTTCCAAAAGCCTTTTAACTTCTGAAAACTTCATTTGATTAAAACTTAATACGCCATTTTTCCACCCATACGCCTCTAGGGGATTAAAAATACCTTTGGATAAAACATCCTTATCTAATTTCGCCTCTTCTCCTGAAACCAAATACAAATCTTCTCTATCCCTATTTTCATTATAAACCCTCACTTTTCCGGTAGCGAGTTGTACACTTGGGGAAAACTCCTGATATGCATTAACATTAAAAGAAGTTCCTACCGCAACAGTGACCATATTTCCAGACTTAACAGTAAAAGGCAGTACAGTATCATGGGCAACTTCAAAAAAAGCCTCCCCTTTAAGTTGAAGTTCTCTATTATCCTTTCCGAAGTTATCCAGATAGGTGATTTCACTTTCCGAATTCAAATAAACTATACTTCCATCTGGCAGATAAAGCTTGGACTTTTGTCCTTTTGGATTGGCTTTAACAATTACCGCAGCAGCTACCTCTATTTTTTCTTCACTACCCTTGTGGTTGATGGTCAAAAAAGTGATAGAAGCGAGTAATACAACCATCAATATTGCTGCAGTCCTGATCCAAAACTGATTCCAAATCGTTTGTTTCTTTTCTTTGGTAAAAAATCTTTTTGAGCTATCAGCCTCAATACTATGCTCTATTTTCTTAAACAGGGAATGCTGTTGAGCATCTTCCATTACCTTACCCTGATCATTAATAGACAATAAAATTATCCGGGCTTGTATATAAAGCTGCCGGTTGGTTTCATTTTCGTTAACCCAATTGATCCATTTCAAATTTTCTACCGGCTCACCATCAAATACCCAGCTTTTAAAAGAATGGTCAAATAATAGGTCTTCTATTTTAGAATAAGATTTCATCATTTTGTCTATCTGACCTACAGAGATCAAAAGGCCTAAAATCTCATCGCCTTATTTAAAAAAATTTAACTTTTTTTTAATCAGATGTTAATCAACATTAAAAAAGGAATTCTGGTTGAAGCTAACAGGCCTGAGGCAGGCTTAAAAGTTAAGCAATGCGAAGTAAAAAAAACTAATGGCTATCTTTCTGAAATCCAAACTATTCTTTAATGTTTTGATTCCTTTAAAAATTAAGTTATAAATCGACGGAACTTGCACGCCCATCAGTTCAGAGATTTCCTCATAATCCAACTCCTCAAGTACCCTTAAATAAATTGCTTCTTTTTGTCTCAACGGTAAGTTTTCAAGTGCTTCATTGATCTTTACAGCAGATTCAGAAACTATTTGATGTTTTTGAAGCAATTCCTCGAAAGACTCTTCCCAAAGAAATTTAGCATGGTACTCATCAATCGATTCTCGTTTATATTGATGATTGACCATTTTTATAATTTCCCTTCTGAAGGAGGAGAAAAGATAAAATTTAATGGACCTATGGATGCTTATCTTTTCCCTGACATTCCATATGTGCACAAACACATCATGAATCGCATCTTGGATCAAATCCTCATCATGGGTAAACCCAAAACCATATTTAAACAGGTCTTTAGAATAAGCCTTATAAATCAACGCAAAGGCCTCTCTGTCCCCAGCAGAGATTCTATTCCAAGTCTGTATATCGTTTAGGTTATCTTTATTCATGTGTTCAATTAACAAAGTCCGTAGTAAAAACAAACTTCTATTGATAAACAACTTTTAAATATAGGTTTTCTGGCCTAAATAAAAAATTTACGAAAGTATTTATTCTATCTTTCTTCTAGAGTGCTATTTTCATTTTGAAACATTTCAACACAGTTTTTTAAAAAGATCACAAAAAAACCGTCTTGATTTTTCAGAGACGGTTATAATAATTCAAATGTTTAAAATTTTATTCTTCTTCCTTTATACCTTGTAACATCTTGGACAACTCGTCTACAATTTCTGGATGGGCAGCGTATAAATTGGTACTTTCAGCTGGGTCATCTTTCATATTATACAATTGACCTGGTGTTTCAATACCATATCCTTCTTTGTTTAGCCCATCACTGAATCCTCCGGATTTTTGGGACTGAATTAATTTCCAATCTCCTTTTCTAATTGCAAAAACGCCTTGATGAGAATGATGTACCAAATAGTTTCTTGCTGGCTCATTAGCATCCCTCAAGGTTGGCAACATGCTTTGTCCATCAGGAGAGCTATTTTCCTTCTTTTCTATACCCACAATATCCCTCACTGTTGCCATGATGTCCAATGATGACACTAAGCCTTTGGCAGAAGTCCCAGCTTCAATATGCGAAGGCCACTTCACAATAAACGGCACCCTATGGCCTCCCTCCCAAGCATCTCCTTTATAACCTCGCCATGAGCCATTTGCATAGTGCTCATAATCCTTTATTACTGAAGAAACTGGTCCTGAATAGTTTTCTCCGTTACGAGCCGGAGAACCATTGTCACTAGTAAATATAACAATGGTATTTTCATCTAGACCATTTTGTTCCAGCGCATCCATCACCTGTCCTACAGTCCAGTCCACTTCCTGTACAAAATCACCATATGCACCCGCTTGGCTTGAACCCTTGAATTTCGCAGTTGGAGCAATTGGAGTATGGGGTGCCGTCAAAGCAAAATACAAGAAAAATGGTTTATCAGTTTTTGCAGCACTTTCTATATATTCTACAGATTTTTGGGTGATAGTCGGCATAACATTTTCCAGTGTCCAATCTGGCGCCATGACACCTTTATGGCCAAACATATCATCCGGCTTTGATACACTTGGCATTTCTACTACTCTCTCATTTTCAATAAAGGTATAAGGTGGAAAATTGGGAACATCATCCCCAAAATAATAATCGAAACCAGCAGCCAAAGGACCTCCTTTGATAGGCGCGTTGTAATCTACTTCTGCTCCATTATTATCTTCTGCAGGCACAGTATCACGGGTAGACCAATTCCATCCCAAGTGCCATTTACCTATAGCGGCGGTCTGATACCCTACAGACTTCAACATATCCGGAAGGGTCTCTCGGTCTTCCTCAATAAGTGGAGCTTCCCAAGGCCATAGGACACTTTTTTTCAATCTGGTTCGCCAACTATACCTACCTGTCAAAATACCATACCGGGTAGGCGTACATACAGAAGATGGTGTATGGGCATCTGTAAACCACATTCCATCTTTAGCCAGTTGGTCAATGTAAGGAGTCTTGACTTTGGCTTGGTGATTATAGGTTACTACATCGCCATAGCCTAGATCATCCGCCAAGATCAAAACAATATTAGGCTGCTTAGTCTCTTCCTTTTGATTACAAGAAGTCACCACTGTCATAGTAAGCAAAAACAAGGCGAAGGTCAATTGTTTGTAATTCATGGTTATTTTTTTAGGTCAAAAGACCTATAAATATAATAAAGATTTTCACATTCTAACTAGTCAAATCAAAAAAATAGGGCTAGCAAAATTGCCAGCCCTATCATTTTAGTACTTCTCCAAATCAAATCGATCCGGATGCTGTTTTGTATACTCCTTGTCCTGGCTGAGTCCCATAAATATCGGATCCATCAAATCGTTGATCCATTTCTTTACACTTTTCAACATACTTTCGGATTGATGGGCATCATCCAATGGAGCAGACTCTCCTATGTCATTTGTAATATTGAATAGCATGTCTTCTTTTCCATCCACGTTTACAAATTTGTAATCACCCTTTCTCACAGCGTATGCTCCACGGTCATGCATTCTCCAATACAGTTCCTTATGTGGGACTTTCTTTTTCTTTCCCGTCAAATAAGGAACCAAATTGACTCCATCCAAATCATTTTTAGGCTTGACTTCAGCTAAAGCCGTTGCAGTGGCGAAAATGTCCAAGCTGATAACAGGCGCTTCATAAACCTGTCCAGAAGGTATTGTCCCTGGCCACTGTACCGCAAAAGGCACCCGAATCCCACCTTCCCAAAGCCAACCTTTGGTACCTCTCAACGCGCCATTATCTGAAGCATTATGAGGCTCAGGCCCACCATTGTCTGACAAGAAGAAAACCAAGGTATTTTCATTGATATTCAGTTCTTCAAGTTTATCCAATACCAGACCTACACCATCATCCACAGCACTAACCATGGCAGCATAGGTTTTTCTCTTTTTATCTTTAATATGATCAAATCGACTCAGGTATTTTTCTGTCGCCTCGAGCGGTGTATGGGGAGCATTATAAGCTAAATAGATAAAAAACGGCTCCTCTTGGTTCCGCTCAATAAAATCTACCGCCTCTCTGCTGAGCGCATCAGTTACATACTCCTTTTCCTCTACTCTACTATTATTCTTCAACAATTTGGTGCGGTAAGCATCATACTGAGAAGTAATTTCTGATAAATCATTTAAATCCAGTTTTTCTGGCAAATAATGGTGTCCCCCAGTAAGAAACCCATAAAATTCAGTAAACCCTCTTTCCAAAGGCCGCTGACTCTCGTGGGCACCCAAATGCCATTTCCCAAGCGCCATGCTTTTATATCCTCCACGACCCAATGCAGACGCCATGGTTTCCTCGGTCAAAGGAAGACCCTGGTTAGGATCATTGGGTGCGAATAGAGGATTTCTGCTAAATCCAAACCTTCCTTGGTATCTCCCAGTAATCAAACCTGCCCTACTTGGCCCACAAACCGCATAACTCACATAGCCATTGGTAAATTTCACTCCATTGTTTGCTATTCGATCTATGTTTGGAGTTGGAATATCCTTTGAGCCATTAAAACTTACATCATTATATCCCAAATCATCGGCAAGCACAATGATTACATTGGGCCTTTCTTCTTTATCTCTACTTTGAGCAAAAGAAGGGTTACTTAATATTACGCCACCTAGAAGCATACCTAACAGGCGAATAGTAAACATCAATCTCATATTCTTATAAATATTTTGAAACCAAAAAGACAAATATATAACTATTGACAATTATTTGTCCTTCTGACCTATATTTCTAACAAGATAATTCCCATATAGTCAAATACGCTTCTTGCTGATTGGTTTCTACATTTATCTATAAATCAATTAAGGTCATTTTAAGACTTCTCATCAGAATGGCTCAAATTGAATTAAATTATTTGTAATTATTTTTATGTATTTCATCTGCAATTTTTTGCATTTTAAAAACCAACATATATCTTTACAATTAATTAAGCAATTGGCATTCATTTACATAAATCCACAATAGCAATCGAACAATGGTAAGTTCAACCACGAAAAACTCCAAAATGGACACATGCTTTTATTTTGGTACTTTTCAATTCACCTAATTATTATCTAACATGTAAAATTTTTAACAATGCTTACAACCTCCCTCGAATTTGCTGTCTTTTTACCTTCTATTTTTTTAATCTATTGGTTTCTTTTAAATAGGAATATAAATTTTCAAAATGCGCTAATCCTAGTGGCCAGTTACATTTTTTATGGTTGGTGGGATTGGCGATTTTTAATTCTTATTGCTTTCAGCAGTGCCGTTGATTTCACCATTGGTATATTATTAAACAAAACTGAAAAGCAAATACAGCGCAAATCACTTTTAGCTGTCAGCATCATTGTAAATTTGGGACTCTTGGGATTTTTTAAATACTACAATTTCTTTTTGGATAGTTTTGTCGACACCTTTACTTTTTTTGGTTTAAACTTTTCAATAAACCGTTTAAATATAATTTTACCAGTTGGAATAAGCTTTTACACACTTCAAACCCTTAGTTATACTATAGATGTTTACGACAGAAAGTTAAAAGGCACCACAGATTTCTTTGCATTTTTTGCCTATGTAAGCTTTTTTCCACAATTGGTTGCTGGGCCGATAGAAAGAGCCACACAACTGCTTCCCCAATTCCAAAAGAAAAGGACTTTTGAATACGACAAAGCTGTAGATGGAATGCGTCAGATACTATGGGGGCTCTTTAAAAAAGTAGTAGTGGCTGATAATCTAGCTTCTTACACCGCTACCATTGCGCTAAACTATGAGGATCAAAATGGAATCACACTCTTTCTTTGTCTTATCATGTTTGCTTTTCAATTTTATTGTGATTTTTCGGGATATTCAGACATCGCTATTGGTACAGGAAGACTTTTTGGGTTTAGTTTAATGAAAAATTTTGATTTCCCAATTTTCGCTAGAAGTGTCCCCGAGTTCTGGCAAAAATGGCATATTTCCCTTTTTTCGTGGTTTAGCGAATATGTAATTAAGCGGCTTCGAGGTTTTAGGAAATGGCAAGTAGTAAGAAACATTTTATTAATATTTATAATAACTGGCTTTTGGCATGGAGCAGCTTGGAACTATGTTATGTGGGGTTTCTTCCATGCGCTTCTGTTTGTGCCTGCAGTTCTCAAACGAAAAAGATTTAAGCTTCCAATAGCTCATGGTAAAATGCTGCCTTCTTTGAAAGAATCGTGGCAAGTTTTCTCAACCTTAATATGCTTTATTTTTTTGGGAGTCTTATTCTTGATGCCAAGCGTATCTCAAAGCATAGATTATCTCCTCTCAATTACAGACGTCTCTTTCTTCAGATTTCCTCTACTTCCAAAAAATAGGGCTATAGCAGGTCTCTTTATACTCATTATAGTAGAGTGGTTCCAACGAGAGAAAGAGCATGGCTTGGACATGACAGGAATAAATATCTCAAAACCCTTGAGATGGAGTGCTTACTACTGCTTACTTTTTGCTGTGTTCTATTATGGTGGAGTCCCACTAGACTTTTTGTATTTCCAATTTTAATGATTTCACTTTATGAAAACATATATAAAAAATATCATACTTTTTATACTACCAATGGCCGTGATTTTGATTCCCATGGAGATCTATCTCCGTGACAATACTTATCAAGCAAAAAGTAACTATTTGGTTAAAAACAAAAATCAAATCGAAGCCATTATTCTTGGCCCTTCTTACGAGTGGAGAGCTATTGACCCAACTTCACTTGACATTCCTACAGCATCTCTTGCTCATGAGGCCACAGCGATCAATGCCAATATTGAACTTTTTGAAAAATATGCCCCAGTTTTGCCAAGACTAAAATATGTTTTCTTCGACCTGTCTTTAGGATATATGGAAAATGAAAACCCCGACAAGTGGGAGGGCAGTCATTTATTTAATATTTATTACGATATAAAAAGCAAGCGTCCCGAATTAAAAGATAATTTTCTATTAACTGCTAATTTCAGGTTTTATTTCACTCTCTTTTGCTCTCATCTCTCCAACTCAAATAACAAAGAAAAATTCAATGAAGGTGGTTTTATCTACAAGCCTGCCGAATTTAATGACTTATTTGCTCAATACGATTACAACATTAATGAACTAGAAAAATCAGGAGAGCTCTACAAAAGGATCATGTATCAAAACACTATTAATGACAAAGTGTATGACAAAAACGAACTGCTTCTCAAGAACCTAATTGACTATTGTAAAAATAGGAACATACAAATGATTTTCATTTCCCCTCCTAAATTTCATTTAAATAATAAAGCTGCTTCCCAAGAGATTATTGAAAGAAGAGATCAATTTCTTTCAAAATTCAAAAATGATCCGAATGTGATCTTCTGGAATTATGAGAATTTTATGGAAAACGACCCTAAATTCTTCTTGGATGACACACACCTCAATCCAAAAGGTGCAGAGATTTTTACTGCTACACTGAACCGGAAAATCTCAGGTTATATGCTCAAAAGGAACAGAGCAGAAATTCAATAAGATCAATAGGTTTTACATCTTATTAAGAATTAATCCAAATTAATTAATTTTCTTTTGGTTGGTCTATAAAAGGCTATTATTTTTGCAACTGTTAAGAATTAGTCTAAATAGAATTAACCCACCATGAAGAACAGTTTACTGTTTATTTGCTTGCTATGCATCAGTAGCATCAGCATGGCCCAAAATGGCCAACTAAAAGGAACCATCAAAGATCAAAACGGTAAAAGTATTGAGTTTATCAATGTATTGATAGAAGACACTCAATTTGGAGCTTTGACAGATAAAGAAGGTAAGTTCAATTTTGAAAATGTACCTGCCGGCCACTATAAAGTTATCTTCTCCTCCTTTGCTTATTCCACCCTTAGCAAAGAAGTTGATATCCTTGCCAACCAAACTTCAAGCATTGATATCGTGCTTTCTGAAAGTCAAATGGAACTTCAGACTGTAGAAATTCTAGGACGTGCAGAAACCAGTTATAAAAACACCAATTCCTTTATTGGAACGAAATCATCCACTCCTCTTCGGGAAGTTCCCCAATCCATAGGCTATGTCACCAAGGAGCTTGCCCTGGATCAAGGAGCTTACACCGTTAACGATGTAGTGAAAAACATCAGTGGAGTCAATCAATTTACTTTTTATAACGACATTACCATTCGTGGCCACCGCATAAAGGGACAAGATCTTTCTGGAAACTTGGTCAATGGCATGAGGGCTTTTACCAGTTTCTGGAAACAACAACTGATTCCTCATATTGAACGAGTGGAAGTTATCAAAGGCCCAGCATCTGCCCTTTTTGGCAACGCATCAGCAGGAGGAACCATTAATAGGGTCACTAAAAAGCCTTTGACAGAAACTAGACAATCCATCAGCTCCACCGTCGGAAGCTTTAATACTTTCAGGATATTAGGAGACTTTACTGGTCCTATGACTGAAGATAAAACATTACTGTACAGGCTTAACCTAGGCTATGAAAACTCAGGTAGTTTCCGTGACCTACAATATGCCAAAAATCTCGTAGTTGCTCCATCATTCTCTTTCCTTCCATCTGAAAAGACAAGACTTAATTTTGACATTGTTTACCAAAAATCTGACGGAAGGTTGGATCGAGGACAAGCTGTCTTTGGAGATGGAGATTTATACTCCGTCCCTATTACCAAGTCATTAAATGCTGCGAATGATTATTTGAAAGAAGAATCCATCAATGCCACGATTTCTCTTAGACATGAATTTACTGACCAATTAAGTTTCAACTCCGTTTACATGAGATCCAATTATGCTGAGGACCTTTTGGAGCACAGAGGAAATAACAAATTCGCCAATTTTGGTGACGGCTCATTGGATTACGAAAAAGTAGAAATGCGAGTTGGAATCCGAAAAAGAGATTGGAGTAACAACAATTTCAGCAATTATTTTAACTATGATGTAAGTACTGGAAGCATTGACCACAAAGTATTATTAGGATACGACTATTTCCAGCAAGTGCTTCATCCTGGAGGGTCACAGCTACAAGCAAGAGGCTACCTGACAGCAGACAAAACCGGCTCAATCAACAGCTATAACCCAGCTAATAAAGACCTTTATGCCTTGGATGCTAATGGAAATCCAATTCCAGTAGTTGAGCATTTTGACCTAACTGACCCATTTGCAAATAAATTAAGGGACTTAAGCAAATACATTTACAGTTCGAATGTATATGCACAATCCATGCTCCATTCCCATGGAGTTTACATCCAAGAACAAGCTTCAATTGGTAAGTTTAAAGTATTATTGGGATTGAGACAGGAGTTTTATACAGACGTCTTGAATTACAAAGGTGATAGTGAAGAAGATGTCACCCAAAATGCATTGATTCCAAGGGTAGGACTGGTGTATTCCGTTACACCAAACATTAACCTTTATGGAACCTATGTCCAAGGCTACCAACCACAATCCGCAACAGTAATCAATGATCCTAATGCAGGAGGTCCATTTGATCCGCTTACCAGTGAGTTGAAAGAAATTGGCGCTAAAAGCGATTGGTTTGAAGGGCGTTTAAGTGCAACGATTGCAATGTATTACCTGACTGAAAAAGGAGCACTTTACAATGCCAATGAACCAGGTAACCCAGAACTTTTGATCCAAACTGGAAAAGACCTATCTAAAGGCTTCGAATTGGACTTGGCAGGAAAGATTACTGATAATTGGAGTTTGATAGCCAATTACGCTTATAATGAAGCGACTATTGAAGAAAGCGATGATGAAAATTTGATAGGAAGACAAAAGCCCAATGCCCCAAAACATGCAGGAAATCTTTGGACAAAATATATCTTTAGCGAAGGCTCTTTCAAAGGCTTGGGATTCGGTATTGGTGCCAACTTCGTGACAGAAAGATTCGGTTCATTAGGTTCTACTGCTGAACCTCCAGTCTTTCCAGCTTATGAGATTTTTGATGCGGCAGTTTATTACAAGATGAACAAGTTCCAAATTCAAATGAATATTAACAATGTCTTTGACAAAACACATTGGGTGGGAGGCTATGATTACATCAGGGCATTCCCGGGTGCTCCAAGAAATGTCATGACAACTGTTTCTTACACTTTCTGATTAAAAGACATTATGAAGACATCAAACTTCCGGAGCTGACCCCGGAAGTTTTTTGAGTTTAACCAGCAATGAAAAACAAGCTACTTTGGAAAATACATAACTGGATCGGCCTCTATTCTGGAGTCGTCATCGTATTTCTCAGTATCACAGGTGCTGCTGCACTATTTAGGCCAGAAATAGATCGCGCCTTAAATCCTAAATTGACCAAGGTAGTTCCTCAGGAAAAAAAAGCCTCCCTAACAAAGGTGGTAGAAGTTATTCTTTCAGAACACCCAGACAAATACCTATTCGAAATTGAGCTTCCCAAACCTTATCTGGATACTTGGAATATCCGACTTATGCCGAAGGAGAAAAAAGCGCTTTTCCCTATGATTTGGGAAGTCTTTGTCAATCCTCATACGGGAGAAATATTAGGCGAAAGAAACTATTTCGAATCATTCAGTTATTTTCTCAGAAACATCCATGTGAGACTGTACGAAGCAGCCTATGGAAGACAGATCGTTGGGTTGGCAGGGCTTGCGCTTTTGATATCCACCATTACTGGCTTCCTCATTTATGGTCAGTTTATGAAAAAAAGATCCTTTGGAGAGGTGAGAAAAAAGAACCTGAGGATCCAGCAAGCTGACTTGCACAAATATATCGGTATCGCTGCACTATTATTTAACTTGATGATCAGCATCACAGGAGCTTGGCTGGGACTTCAGGTCTATCTGATGGACGCTTTTGACATGAATATCCCCAGCCAATATGTAAGAGAGAATAAACCTTTGGGCAAAGAGCAAGACACTGCTTTTGCTTTGGATTTTGATAAAGCCTATTCAACCAGTAAATCAGTTTTTCCTGAAATGACCCCTTGGATCATCAGGCCCACCACAAATGGGGAAGGCTTAATTCATATATACGGTGATATTTCAGGACAAACCTACGAAAGACGATCCAACAAACTGGTGTTGGATAAATTCAGCTATGCCACCGAACAAAAGTACAATATCAGCGATCAAGACTTTGGAGCAAAGCTGTACTATGTCCAAGAAGCCTTTCACTTTGGAGACTTCGCCGGCCTTCCACTTAAGGTACTTTATTGTATTCTTGCCTTTTCATCTGGCTTTCTCTCATTAAGCGGTTTCATTATCTACCTGGAGCGTATCAAAAAGAAAAGAGAAAAAAAAGAAAACCAAACACCTTTAAAGCCGCTCTTGGTAAAATGGACTGTGGGAATGTTGGCTTTTATTGTAATTATTGCTGTCTTGAGCACCAATTTCGGGATTGGTGTGCCATCCTTGTTGGTTACTATTAGTATCTATGGATTTCTACTGTTCATGATTCTAAAAGGCCTATACAAATTAGTGAGGAAAAAGAACATGTAATCTCAGGCACAAAAAACTCCTGTATGAAAAAACAAGTCGATTCTGTCAACGAAAATTACTTGATCCCAGCACTATTGGCCTTTGGTCTGTTTGCTTTGGTAACTGCTGTTTATTTCTTTTCACAATGGTCAAACACTCCATTAGAAATGAAAGAGCTCCCACATCTTCAAATGAACATGATCAGCTTTTCTATCCTTTCGCTACTCTGCTTTTACCTAACATTTCTTAAAAAGCGTTGGTTGAGCATTATAGGCTTAACCATTGGCTTAGCATACAGCTTTTTCTATCTCTAAATAACAAATGCGTAGCCATTGACTACGCATTTGTTATTTCTATTTAGCTTTTCATTTAAATCAATAGTATTTCAAATCACTGCTCATGCCTGGTTCTTGAGGTGTCTTATACCTTCCATCTACAATTTCAACTGGATTAACAAAATAATCCTTGAGGTGAGGAATGTGCTCCAATAACAGTGCTGGATGATCCATGCTAATATGATTGAACAAAACCAAATGTTGGTGAATCTGTCCCATATCTCCCACATGAGGAACAACAGGCACATTGAACTTTTTAGATAATAAGCTGATCAAAATAAACTCTGATACACCACCTACCCTAACTGCATCCACCTGATTAAAACTCATGCAACCGGATTGGAGGTAGTTTTTAAAGATGATTTTATTTGGGACATGTTCTCCCAAAGCAATATCTACCGGTACCTCTTTAGCCAAGGTGACATGGGCCTGTACATCATCGGGATGTGTAGGTTCTTCTACCCAATATGGGTTTAGTGGGATTAACTCTTTACATATTTCAATAGCCTGAGGCAGGTCCCACTGTTGGTTGGCATCAAACATAATAGTGGCTTTATCCCCAGCAATTTCCCGTACCATCTTTGCCCTGCGTATATCTCTCGCGGCCTCTTTGCTA
Organism: Echinicola sp. 20G; assembly: GCF_015533855.1. GTDB lineage: Bacteria > Bacteroidota > Bacteroidia > Cytophagales > Cyclobacteriaceae > Echinicola. Next base: position 1,169,636 of record NZ_AP024154.1, read on the forward strand.
CCTACTTTCAGCTTCATGGCAGTAAAGCCCATATCCATGGCCTTTTTGATATTGGTAGCTACTTGATCATCTGTATAGTTAAACCAGCCAATTGAAGTATCATATCCAGGGTATCCTAATTCCAGGATCTTCATGCGTTCAACGGTCCCTAATTTTTTCGCATTAAGCAGTCTTATGGCCTCTTCTTTATTGAGCACATCCTCCACATAAGAAAAATCAAGGGTACCCACCAACTCTTCTGGAGACAGCTCAATCAACAATTGCCACAAAGGAACCCCTTTGGACTTAGCCCAAAGGTCATAACAAGCATTTACTACAGCGGCCAAAGCAAGATGAACAACTCCTTTATGAGGGCCTAACCAACGGAAATTGGGATCATCCATCATTTCTTTGTAGATCTTCCCAAATCCATGCATCATTTCATTAATTTCCTTTCCAATCAAATGCTTGGAAAGATACGAAATGGCCTCTTTGACCAAATGGTTTCCCTCTCCTAAAGTAAAGGCCAAACCCACCCCTTCCAGGTCACCGTCTGTTTTCAATCGACAAACGGCATAGGCATAGGTTGGGTTAGTATGAACAGCATCTGAACCTGCTCCTCCTTTGAGAGGGAAGCGCACATCCTCAGCTATACCTTGCTTAATTACAACTGACTTATTCATCTAGAATTTATTTTACTTTGGTTGCTTATGACTAAATATGTACCATGCCCTAATAGAAAATGATATAGATGACAATCATCACCACCACCAGCAAAGCGCTGAGGTAATTCACCATTTTTGAAGAATGCTTGACATGGATATAAAATTGCTCCGGAATCTCCTGAGGCGACTTATCTAAATAGGATATAACTCCGTACATGATGGAAGAAAACACAAAGAAAAGATAGGTTTGCCTTAACCAGTTCAAACCAAATCCATCTGTACTGGATATGTAATTTTCAATTCCATGGATTGGGATATATTTTTCCACTATAAACACTACAGCAGCAAAAAGGCTCCCTCCTAATAAGGTCCAAAATGCTGCATTTGCCGTGCCTTTTCTTGACACAACTCCCCAAAGGAAAACAGTGACTATAGATGGAGCGAAAATGCTAAACATCTGATTGATGAGTTCGAAAATGGCTCCCAAATTACCCAAGAAGGGAGACCAAATAACCGCCATGACCAATACCAAAACTCCCGTGATTCTCCCGATTCTTAGCTTTGCCTGATCAGACAATTGAGGCTTTAGCTTTTCGAACACATCAAAGACAATTAGTGTAGAACAGCTATTTAGAGCCGCTGCCACACTACTCATCACTGCTGCCAATAGCGCTGCAATCATTAATCCTTTTAAACCAACCGGCAAAAGGTTAACAATCATGATCGGAAGTACATTTTTGGTTTCATTGCCTATTTCATCTTTGAACAAAGCAAAAGCCAAAATCCCAGGAACAACCATGATGAACACCGGAAGTATCTTCAAAAAGCCAGCAAATAAAGCCCCTAACTTTGCTTGTTTCTCAGATTTTGCACCCAAAACACGCTGGACAATGGTTTGATCGGTACACCAATACCAAATCCCCAATATCAAATGGCCCAACAGCATGTCCATAAAAGTAAAGCCAGTTTTGGTACTGTTAAAACTTACCGCTTTTAAACGATCAGGATCAACAGCCTCCTTCAAGGCCTCATAAGAATGGATTCCCACCTCTGGAAGTTGGCATATTGCCAATACCGTGATGGATAATGAACCTAGGATTAAAATGACGGTTTGCACGGTTTCAGTAATCACCACAGAAGTAAGCCCTCCGATAATGGTATAAATCCCGGTCGCTATGGCAATGATGACAATGGAAACCATTATATCCAGTCCGAAAATCTTTTCAAAAACCACTGCACCAGCATAGAAACTCACTCCAATATGCATAAACAAAGCAGCCAGTATGCTGAAAATAGCCAATACTACACGTGATCTGCTGTCGTAACGCTGTTCCAAAAATTCAGGCAGTGTGGATATTTTGGTCCTTAGAAAAAACGGGACAAATACAAAAGCTAAAATGATCAACTCAAATGAAGAAAACCATTCAAAATTTCCCCACAAAATCCCATCCTTATAACCTGACTCCGCAAACCCAACCAAATGGACCGTGGAGATATTTGAAGCAAACAAACTTGCTCCTATCACCCCCCAAGTCAATGACTTTCCTGCCAAAAAATAACCCGAGCTGCTATTCTTACTTTTCCTACCAAACCATAAACCGACCAGTACTACTAAAGCAATGTAGGCTATTGTGATGATGAGATCGATATAGGATAGTGTTTCCATTGGAAGTTATTCAGGTTTGTTGCTAAATCTTGTCAACCGGTTTCCTTCAGATCATGCCTTGGAACTGATTGACAAGCTTAAGGTTGATCAATATACAAACACTAGGCCTAAAGACCTAATACATGTTTAATTTTCTTCAATTTCTTCTCTAGATCCAAAAGAACAGGAGACGAGAAATAAAGAAACGAAACAAAAAAATTATTAAAATCGAAAATATTTTTCAATTGACATATTCTCAATAATTAAATCATTTTTTGCTATTCGCCAACAAACTAAATCGTTTAATCTGAGAATATGTTTAAAAAAAGCAAAAATTATATAACCATATCCATATTGATTATGTAGATACAAAATTTTCATTTTATTGGTTTCTTCCCTATTATTACTCCTGACTAACCTTTTAAAACAAATTTATTATGATCAAGAAAAATTTACGTTTTTCTAGACTGGCGGGCCTATGCCTTTCAGCAGTTACCCTCCTCGGATCTTGTGAGGATGCGGACATGGTCGGATCAGAGAGTCCCGACATTTATCAAAAAAAATTATCTCTTCCTCATCAAAAGCAACTTAATGTAATTTACTTCCTTCCAAATGACATGGAACCACATTTGGACTATGAGAGAAGACTTTCCGGTGCGTTAAAACACATGCAAGGCTATTATGCACAACAATTGCTTTCTCATGGTTTTGGCAACAGGTCATTTGGCTTGGCGGAGCATGACAGTATTCCTGATTATGTAAAAATCAAAATCATTCATGCCGAAAACGATCACCTTTATTATCCATATTCTAACGGAGGTAATAGAGCAAAAAGAGAAATTGAAGCTTATTTTGCCGAGCACCCTGAGGAGAAAACCAGTGAGCATTTCTTGGTATTCATACCTAAACATGACGATGGAACAGGTGTTCCCTTCTATGGCCTTGGTAAGTTTGCCTTTACTCGTGACTATGAAGGTGGTTACGATATGGACAAATGGGTAGAGGGCGTAGGCTTCCCAACCATCGATGACAAGTGGATCGGTGGAACCATCCATGAATTAGGACATGGCCTTAACCTCCCTCATAACCGTCAAAAAGTTTCCGATAACTTCACGGCCATGATGGGCAATGGTAATAGTTCTTACTGGAAGTCACCAAACAGCATCAAATTCACCAAAGCTTCTGCATTGATCTTGCGATATAACGAACTGTTTACCAACAATGCTCCATTTGAATTCTATCAAGAAGCTCCTGAAGTAGAGATCAAGCATCAAAGAATTTATGCGGATAGTGAGTACTTATATGTACAGACAAAATTCACAAGTTCTGTTCCGGTAAAAGGAGCTATTGTTTACAATGATCCAAAGACCAATCCAAATGACGCAGATTATAACGCCATTACTTGGGCAACACGTGACATCATCCAAACGACCAATGCAGATAGTGTATCTTTCAAAATGGCGCTAAGTGATATTGATGAGAACTTTAAGGAACATCCTTTCTCTTTGAGATTGGCATTGGTTCATGAAAATGGCAGAATTGTTAAGAATTCCTATCCTTATAATTTCGTTAATGGAATACCAGATATTGACGTAAATGACATCACTTTTGATGACTACGATAGAACTGACTGGTCAGTAGCAGGTTTCTCTTCGCAAGAAGAATATGCCGCTACAGGCGCACTACCAGGATTAGCAGAATACATACTAGATGGGGATTATGATACTTTCTGGCATTCTGGTTGGAAAACCAACCCTCCAAAGCATCCGCACTGGATTGCTATTGATATGAATGAAACCAAAACTATTCACGGTATTTCTGTTGTTCAAAATCAAAAAAGTACCAATGGAATGTTAAAGGATTTTACTTTGTACGTTTCTAATGACAATGTAAACTGGACTACTGTAGGTGACTTTACTGCTACCAACTCCATGAGCCGTCAGCAAATTGTCTTGGATACGCCGGTAGCTGCCCAATACTTTAAGATCCAAACTTATAATTCATATGGCGGCACCAATGCCAACAGAATTGCAGAAATAGCAGCATTCTAAATTAAAAAATGCTTTATCCATATAACACAGCCCAATGAAAATTTGGGCTGTGTTTGTTTTTTATATTCATTCCAAAACTTATTCCGAATCATTTCTGAATACACCAATCTCTTGGCCTACTTTCAATTTATTGAACCGTTCTTATAATTATATTGATGCTGCCATCATTTAAAGCCCTAAATTTAATGGTTTAGGTCAGCCATTAATAAACTTGCCATTCAGGGATTTTGACTTCAAAAGTAGAAAAGAATATGAACCCCATAAATTACAATTTCATGAACAAACGTTTTTCACTGTTTCTCCTTTGTGTATTGATGTGCATGCACGCTTTTGCACAGGAAGAAAAAGAAACACCTTCTAAAGAACGAAAACCCATTTCTTGGGAAGAAATTTCCAATTGGGAAGCTTTGGTCACCGGCAGCGGACAAGTTTCACCAGATGGAAAATGGTTTTCATACACCCTCAAAGAAGTCGAAGGTGATGGCAAACTGATCCTTGAAGCCACTGATGATACCAAGAACAAAAAAACATACCCAATTGGCGATACTAGCAGGCCCAGAATGGACTTTTCTGAAAATAGCAGATGGCTTGCGTTTATAGAATATCCCAATTTCAAGGACAAGAAAGATAAATCCAAAGCAAAAAAGCTATTCAATAAGCTTATTTTGCTTGACCTTAAGGAAGACAAGAAAGTGGTCTTTGAAAAAGTACAAAGCTTTACCTTTAACAATGACGCAAGTTCAATTTTGGCCATTAACCTCAGGAAAGAAGGAGGCAGTGGCAAAGGTTCTGATTTGCTGATCTACCATTTGGAAAATGACACCAAACAAAATATTGGTAACGTTTTGGAGTTTTCCTTCAACAAATCTGGAAAATACCTGAGCTACACAGTCGATGCAGCCAATCAGTCTGGTAATGGCATTTACTTGTTTGATGTTGACAACAACCGTACTCATGTACTTGAAAGTGATGAAGCAAGCTTCAAATCTATCCATTGGACAGAAGAAGGAGATGGTTTCGCTGCACTCAAAATGACAAAGGATAAAAAGTACAAGCAAGAGCTAGGTGCTGTGATAGGTGTTAAGAATCTTTCCTCTCCAGAAGTAATTGTCTACAACCCCAAAGAAGACAGCATTAGCTTTCCCGACAAATACACCATTAGCCCGAACCAAAGGCCAAGCTGGTCTGATGACCTTAGTCAATTATTTTATGGTATCCATGATTTAGAGTTGGCCAAAAAGCCTGAAGAGAAGAAGCCTGAGGTAAACAAGGATTCTTTAAAAGCGCTGGAAACTGAAAAAATTGCTTCATTAAGAGCTGACACGACCATTAAATCAATGGCCGATCTGAAAAAAGCATTATCCAAAATAGAAAGAGCAAATGCCACCCCTAAAAAACAGCCTAACAATGCCGATAAACCTAATATGACCATTTGGCATTGGAAAGATGATCAATTGCAATCAAGACAGGAAAAGTTGGAAAGCAGTGAAAAGAGAAAGAGCCTTTACGCAGTTTACAATACGGAAAACAAAAAACATACAACGCTTCAAGACAGTACCCTTTCCGATTTTATGGTACTGCCAAAGCAGCATTTTGCCATTGCGTCTGATGCTAAACCTTATGAGCTTCAAAGCAACCTGACCGGAAAAAGTTATAGGGATTTTTACATTATCGATATTGAAAGTGGAGAAAAAACTCTTTGGAAAGAAAAGTTTTACATCCCTTCAGGAGCCAGCACTCCTAAGGCCTCTCCTGATGGTACCAAATTTTTGTTTGCAGTAGACGGGGATTTCTTTGTTTATGACCTGATCACAAAGGAAGAAATTAACCTTACCGCTGACATGGAAACTACATTTGTTAATACGGATGATGACCACAATGTCACTAAGCCAATGAACTATCCTATTGGTTGGGACAGTGAAAGTAAATATGTCTTGTTAAAAACTGAATGGGACATTTGGCAGGTACCCGTTAATAAAAAGAAAAAGGCCTTGAACTTGACCGTTAATGGTGAAAGTACCCAAACGCGCTATCAAGGAAGATTTGGAATTTACCCAGATGAAAAAGGAATAGACCTTAGCAAAAAGCAATATTTCAGAGCATATGGTGAATGGACAAAGAAAAGTGGTGTCATTAGCTTGGAAGGTAGCAAGTCAGGCCTAAAACCTGGACCAAAAGTATTGGTTTGGGAAGATGCCATGATTGGTCAGTTCACAAAAGCAAAAGCTGCTGATGCATTTATATACTCTAAAGAAACCTATAATACACCGCCTGCTTATTTCTTGACCAATGCTTCCTTTGAAAACCCTGAAAAGATAACTGATGATCCCAAGAAACTAGAAGAATATACTTGGTCTTCTGGCGTGAAACTGGTGGATTATGTTTCTGACAAAGGGGTTAAACTCCAGGGAGCCTTGTTCCTTCCTGCCGATTATGAAGAAGGCAAGAAATACCCAACCATGGTGTACTATTATGAAAAGCTTTCTTCTGGCCTACATAACTGGACTTCTCCTGATTTTGGCAGAACAGGATGGAACCCTAATGTGTACACGAGTAATGGTTACGCAGTATTTATGCCGGACATCACTTATACGCTGGACGATCCAGGCATGTCCGCCGTTTGGTGTGTGATCCCTGCCGTCAAAGCCGCCATTGAAACAGGCATAATCGACGAGGAAAACATCGGTATACATGGACACTCTTGGGGTGGTTACCAAACTGCTTTCTTGGTTACCCAAACAGACATGTTCAAGGCAGCAGCAGCGGGGGCAGCCCTTACCAATATGATTTCCATGTATGACCTGATTTATTGGAACTCCGGTAATGGTAATATGGCCATCTTCGAATCATCTCAGGGAAGATTTACTGGTGGTCCTTGGGAAAACTGGGAATCTTATGAGCGAAACAGCCCCATTTACCATGTCAAGGACGTTAATACTCCGCTATTGATGTTGCACAATGACAAAGATGGTGCAGTGGACTTCACCCAGGGATTAGAATACTATAATGCACTGAGAAGGTTACAAAAACCCGTCGTGATGGTGCAGTACAAAGGTGAAAATCACGGTATTGCCAAATTGGAAAACAGAAAGGACTACAGTGTCCGTATGATGGAATTCTTTGACCATCACCTAAAGGGCAAACCAGCACCAGAATGGCTTGAGTCAGGAGTCAAAGCCATTGATTTGGATGACCACTTGAAAGAAAGAGCTTTTTAAAACTTAATCAGTTGATTAGCCAATGGGTTAAAATTCTTAGGAGCTTTATCCCATTGGCTTTTTTTAATGTCAATTTTTTTTGAACTTACTGTTCATGAGCCCTTATTGATAGAACATTTACCAAAAAATGGAATTGATTTACCAAGTTTGATGTTATTTTTCAACTATTCCATTATTCAAATTACTTGAGGTAGCTCTAGTGAAACAGGTTTGACACATTATTAGATTTTTAAGTTTTGATGAAGAAGATTGGCCTACTTTGTATATTAAGCCTTATGGCTCATTTTGCCTATTCCCAATATTGGGAGTTTGAAAAGCCGGACTATGAGCAAATCAGAACGCACATCAATGATGATCATTCTGATTTCCATTTTCCAAAGTTAATGACAAGATTTTTGAAGGCTGATAGCACTATGAGCCTTGAAGAAAAAAGGCATTTGTACTATGGGTTTGTATTCCACGAAGACTATTCACCCTATGGCATCCCCAAATACAAAGATAGCTTGGAAACTGTACTTCAGAAGACCGAACACAATCATACAGATCTGAAGAAAATCATCCAATATGGAGATTCTATTTTGGCAGAAAACCCTTTTGACCTGACGGTAATGAATTACCAGCTTTATGCATACGAAAATTTAGGAGATTCTTCGAATTTTCAAGCCAAAATAATTCAGATGGAAACGGTTTTTGATGCACTGTTAAGCTCTGGAGATGGAGCTTCGAAAAAGACCGCTTTCTATGTGATCGATACATCCCATGAGTATGATTTAATAGATGTCCTTGGTTTTAAATTTGAAGGACCTCAAAGTTTAACCGAGCATTTTGATTACTTGAAAGTAGCCAATAATGACATTGGACTGGAAGGTATGTATTTTGACATCAGCCCTTGCCTAAATTCACTTTCAAAAAGTTACAGCAAAAAATGATGCTTTAGTTGAGATTATAAAGAGTAAAGGACCCATGTGCGTATATCTCTGGAATTCGCATTGGGCAAAAGTCTAAATGCTTCATATTCACAAGAATTAACTTTGGAAATATTTGATTTTTGGGGCATATGGTCTAAATTTGATCATGGCTAAAAAATCTCTTATTTTCATTTTTGTAGTTAAAATCATAGTATTATTCCTTGTTGGATTCAATAATTTACCGGAAAAGGAAAAACATCCTAATATAATCCTCATTTACGCCGATGATTTGGGGAAAGGATTATTGAGCCATGAAGGTCAGAAGTATATCAGCACTCCCCATATAGATCAATTAGCCAAAGAGGGAATAAGATTTACCAATGCCACCGGAAGTATGTTATGTGCTCCGGCTAGGGCAGCCTTGATATCAGGACTGCATGACTGTCACGAGGAGGCTTTTGAAGTGAGCAGAGGACAGCTTTACAAAAACATCAGTACGGGAAAATACACACACGAGGAAATTGAAAACATGATCAATCAGGGATTGAGCCCTATTCCATCAGATCAAACTTTCCTTGGCCAGATTGCTCAAAAAGCAGGTTATAAAACTGCTCAGTTCGGGAAACTGGAATGGGGTTTCTCGGCCTCACATCATCAAATGAAAAGACATGGTTGGGATCATTACCTAGGATACCTTGACCATAATAGGGCCCATGGATTTTACCCTCCTTTTCTTTTTGAAGATGGCCAAATGATACAAATACCTGGCAACACAAGACTGGATTGTGGCAAAAGTATAGAGATGGAAACACCTGCTGCCTATCAAGAAAGATGGGACATGACAGGGAAGGAAACGTATTCCCAAAATCTTTTCATGGAGAATGTTTTAGCGTTTATCAGATCAAATAGGGAGAATCCTTTCTTCTTGTACTTTCCAACACAATTGCCACATGGTCCAGTGGCTATTCCCAAAGTACATCCAGAGATTGCCAAAATAGATGAGCTCACCCAAATCGAAAAAGAGTATGCCTCAATGGTCAAACTTTTGGATGACAATGTAGGCCAGATCATGGCTGAACTGGAGAAACAGGGGATTGCGGAAAACACCATGGTTATTTTTACTTCAGATAATGGCCACGAAATCTATTATACACAACAGGATAGAGTCCTCAAACCCTACACAAATATGGAAACGGGTGAACGCTTTGACAACCTTGATCATAAATATTACAGTGAGCTGGCAGGTGATATATTTGACGGAAATGATGGTAGGGCTGGAATGAAAAGAAGTAACTTGCAAGGAGGATTGGAAGTGCCTTTGATCGTAAACTGGCCCGGAAAAATAAAGCCTGGAAGCAGTTCAGATCTTTTAGTCACCAACTACGATTTTCTTCCTACATTAGCCGCAATAGTCGGTTTTGAAGAAAAATTCACTACAGATGGAGTTTCCTTTTTACCCACTCTTTTAGGAAAAGATCAGCAGAAAAAACACAAGTATATAGTTCATTCTTCCTTTGAGGGACCTACCCTTATCACAAAGGAGGGATGGAAAATAAGGTATTTTATACAAAAAGATACCTTTGAACTGTTTTACCTTCCTGATGATTACAAAGAAACTCAGGACTTGTCTGAACAGTATCCGGATAAACTTGCTCATTTGAAATCCGAACTACTCTTGGCTTGTGATGGAGACTTTAAAAATGGTTGGTATAGATCAGGTGATGAGATTAATGTGGAAAAGAGTTCTAACTTATAATCACCCTTACAATTACTTGGAAAATCCATTCAGATAATAGGAGGACGTAAAGTGTCTCCAATTTTCTCCTGAGTCATATTTTAGTTAAATTGATGATTAGATCCAAATCATCAATTTATGATAAAGCACCTTTTTATATTATTGCTTTCAGTGATGATCTGCCAGCTATCTTTGGCTCAATCCCAAGATTGCTCTTGTTGCTCTGAGGAGCATCAACAGTTTGATTTTTGGCTTGGAAGCTGGGATGTTTTTGATCCTTCAGGGAAGAAAGTTGGAGAAAATATCATAGTTAAGTTGGAAAATGGCTGCCTCATCCAAGAACAGTGGACAGGAACTAGTGGTGTAACTGGAAGGAGTTACAATTTTTATGATCCCTCAGATGATTCTTGGAATCAAATTTGGGTAGATAATCAAGGCAATAACCTCCAGCTTAAGGGAAAAGCCCAACCTAACAAAATGATACTTAAAAGCAGCCCTGATCGGAATGGCCAAGGCCAAACTATCATTAACAGAATTACCTGGACGCTAAATTCAGATAATACCGTAAACCAGATTTGGGAAGTTCTTGATAAAGACCAGAACGTCTTGCAAACAGCATTCAATGGTATTTACAAAAAACAAACAAATAAACCCCACTAAGATGACCACAGAAGAATTAGAAAAACTCAAGTATCCCATCGGGCCATTTTATGAGCCCAAAAACATCGATGATCAACTAATCCAAACATGGATCGAAGCTATAAGTAGCTTTCCGATTAGAATGAAAGACCTCACCGAAAAATTAGGTTCAGAAGAGCTCAATTGGAAATATAGACCAGAAGGCTGGTCCATCAAGCAAGTTGTACATCATTGCGGCGACAGCCATCTTAATAGTATTATTCGATTCAAACTAGCCCTCACTGAGGACACTCCATCCATCAAACCTTACCACGAGGCAAAGTGGGCCGAGCTTGAAGATTCATTAGAAGATGATATTACTTATTCTTTGAAATTGCTGGAGGGGCTTCATCATAGATGGGTAAAATTGCTCAAAAGTTTGTCCAAAGAACAGTTGAAAAGGACTTTCTATCATCCGCAGCAGCGTCGGGAAATCAATCTTGCAGAGACGATTGGTATCTATGCATGGCATTGCAATCACCACTTGGCTCATGTACGTCAAGCATTGGATGCTAAAGGAGATTATAACATTTAAATTTAATTATTATGGCCAATCAAAAATTCGACTGGAGCAAATTTACCATAAAAACCCCGATCAAATCGGATGTGAAGGCCATCTATGAGGCATGGACCATTCCATCCAAAATTGAAAGTTGGTTTTTAAGATCAGCTGTATTTCACAATCCACTTGGACAACAAAGAAAACCTGATGAGACCATAAAAGTAGGTGATCATTACCAGTGGCTTTGGCATGGCTATCCTGATGAAGTCATGGAGAAAGGAGAGATATTGGAAATAAATGGAACAGATTTTCTGAAATTCAGATTTGGTAAGGTTGGTGTCGTGAGTGTAAAAATCAAAGCAGATGAAGGTAAGTCCATTATTGAGCTAACCCAAGAGGATATCCCACACTTTGATGCCACTGAAGAGAACTTCCATGTTGGTTGTAAAACAGGTTGGACATTCTATCTGGCCAATCTCAATTCTATCTTGCAGGGTGGAGTAGACCTTAGAAATAAAGGAGATAACGAAGCCTATATGGATTGATATTTTATTTATCTTTCCTTGATGCAAGCCTATATTAGAACTTTAGAAGACGAATTTAAGCGCCATGCCAATGGGGTAATTGCCCGTGGACAAAAAGCTTATATGAAAGATCATTTTGAATTTTTAGGATTAAAGACCCCGTTAAGACGAAATATTCAAAAGCCATTTCTAGAGAAATCAACCCTCCCCAAAAAAGAAGACATTCCAGAACTGGTTGAAATCCTTTGGAACAAACCAGAAAGAGAGTTTCAACTTTTTGCGCAAGAGCTTGTCGGAAAATACATCAAAAAGGTAGAAAAAGCAGATATTGACCTCTTTGAGTACATGGTTATCCACAAATCATGGTGGGACACGGTGGATTTTATCGCAGTGAAATTACTGGGCAAATACTTTTCTGTCTTCCCTGAACAGACCCAATTCTATGTGGATAAGTGGTTGGACTCAGGAAATATATGGCTTCAAAGGTGCGCATTGATTTTCCAGCTCAATTATAAAAACAACCTGGATACCAAACTGCTTTCGCACAGCATCCATTCCCTTCTTGGGTCGAAGGAGTTCTTTATCAACAAGGCCATTGGCTGGATTTTGAGACAGTATAGCAAAACCGACCCTGCATGGGTACAGCAATTTGTGGATAACACAGCATTGGCAAATTTGAGCAAAAAAGAAGCTCTCCGATTGATAAAAGCCACTTAGTCAAATACTATCTTTATTCCATGACAGGTTGTGTCCAAGCTGTTTCCACATCTCCAACTTGATAGGGGTTTTCTTTAGGTTTAGAAGAAACTATTTTAGCCCTTACATACAAGTCATCAGCTTGTAAAGTATAACTGGCTTGCAAACCATTTTCCTCTTTCAGCAATATACCGGACTTCTCTGGATCCGACTTTTTTGTTCCAAAAAACTGAACGGTATAGGAAACCCCTTCTTCTTTCTGAATGAAAACCTCCAATTTCCCATTTTTAAAAACTATATCCTCCAATACCACTCCGGTACTGGCGTAAAAATCACCTCTCTCCATGGCCTCCACCAAAGCATCTGGGCTTAGTTCATCGGCCCGGACCATTACCCAGCCCCTACCTGGGTTACTGTTGCTTCCATTGAAAACATGATAATTATGCGCATCATCCACTGCCAAGCCATAAATCAAAGGCTTTTCATCTTTCAAATAAGCTACTTGTACCATATCCCAAAGCACCTCCATACTTGGTCGCAATGAATCACCATAATTATTCACCATAGGGTGTCCATTATACACCTCAAAAAACCTCTCTCCATTTAAATCCATAATATCCTCTGGAGTGATGGCCCAGATAAAGTTAGGATGGTTGATGTGCATAAACATGGGCTGGCCTATAGAATCTCTTTGCGCTTTCACTTTATCTAAATTCCGCTGCAACACGTCAGATACGGAACTGCCACCTTGAGGCTGCAAGACATGCTGGATATTGGTGACATTCATATGTAAAGGCTTCTTGTCGAAGCTATCGCTGATTTCTTCAGATTGTACAATCAGAAACTCTCCCTCCTCTTCAAACATCTGCCGGTATTCTTCTAAGGTTTTTAACTTTACTTCTATTCTTCCGGCACTATCTTCACGATATTCTACCCACTCATCTCCATACTTTTTGAAGTACTTCTCAAACGCCATTTCATGAGTGGGTGACTTAGGTATCAATTTCCATCTCTCTCCTTCTGCTAACGTATTATGATCGGAAAGTACCGCAAAATCATAGCCATGCGACTTATACCAGTCCATAATCATTTCCGGATAATCATCTCCATCACTCCAATAGGAGTGCGTATGAAGGTTTCCTTTATACCAAACCTTGCTGCTTCCTGCTTCCTCTTTTGTATTAGGAGTACAGGATAATAAAAAACAAAGACCAAGTAATAACTTTAAAAAACAGAAGCGCATAATCCTGATGTTAGTTTGTATAAACTTAGAATTTTAATCAGAACCACATAAGAATTAAGGTGTTAAATAAATTTGATGTTTTTAGACCAAAAACAAACTAAATACTTATTTAATCAACTATTTATTTAGTATATTGAATTGATTTCATCACAAAACCTTTTAATCATGAGAATTGTAGGCATTTTTATCCTAACCGTAATCTTTTCAGTTGGTTTTAGCTGTTCAAGTGAGAGCCCAATGAAAGAAACTAAAACCAAAGACCAAATCGCTGTCCAAGTCAATTCCAACCAGCAGATACGCGTCAATGGCGAGCTATGTTCATTGGAGGACTTTTCTAAAATTGTCGAAAAAGCAAAAGAAGAAATCGGTAATAAAGAAATTTTTGTCAGCTTGACCGTTGGAGACAATGTCAAAATGGGCATCATCGCTGACATCCAGTCCAGCCTAAAAGAACTTGACTTAAGAAAAATACTTTACCGCTCAGGTCTCACAAACAAATCATAATCTTAGAATACTTTTTAAACTTAGTTGGTGATCATGGCTGAAACTTAATAACAACAATTAGACTCTGCTAGCTTTGAATACCAATTTACAAAAAGGTCCTGAGTATGTACTCAGGACCTTTTCTTACTTAGTTTTATTAGTCAATCTTTTTGAAAACTAATTCATCTTCTTCATTACTTAAAGTCAAACGACCTTCGCTGATTATAAAATCATAAGTTTGATCGTTCAGCTTTTTTAAAAAAACACCTTCCTTCTCCAAATTTGGACAGGCCATTTGAGTGGAAACCACTTTCCCGAAAGTAACCTTTTGATTCTCTACTGTGATGTTTCCATTTATCCTATTACAACCTCCAAAACCATAGAACCGGTTTTCCATCAAATTAAATTCTAAATTGGGTGACTTTCCTTCCTTCATAAAAACCTCACCGTTTATGCTTTCCAAGGCCCAAATATCATTTAACCTATAATCACCTTGGTAATCCCCACAACCTGAATATTCTTTATATTCCTGTTCATCACCCACCTTCACTCGTACAGTCACTCTATGTCCAAATTCTTTTCCTGACATCGTATCTTGACAGGGTGCTTTAAAAATAGTAACCTGCAAACTCCCCTTTTCGGTCTCTGCTCTATATGCTACCGCATTTACATCCTGGGGCCTTACTGGCTTGGTAACAGGAACGGTTATTGGTTCACCCTCCATAGGCTTAAAAGTTATATTTTTGTGAAAGTCCATTTCCACTGACCAAAAAGGTTCATTCCCACTTGCTTTGAACCCAACAAATGACTTTTCCTTTAGCTTCATGTTAAAATTCTCAGGTTTTTTGGAGCGCAGTTGATAAAGTGCTGCTGTACTACCTTCTATGACATTTCCGGATTTATCCAACATCAAAATACCTTCCTCATTAACTTTAAACTGTCTCATGCCTTCCGATGTGGGCTTATCTGAGAGCGTAATCATACCATCTGCACCCATCACAAAGTTTCCTTTATGCTCACTTACTTCCGAACTCCTATCCTGATAAATCATTTTCTCAATATAACTAGCGTCTTTTTCCAAGGTCAGTTCATAACTGATTCCAGGACAATCAGCACAAGGCAAAACACCATAGTAAGTTCCTGTCGGTACTTCTTTCTTTTCTGAGGCACAACTGGCCAAAACAATTAATCCAAACAGGCACAAATAAAGTAAATTCTTCATGATTCAGTTTTTTATTACATGTATTATTTAACAAAACCTGAACCAAACTTGATCCCCATTGGAAAATGTTTTGTTAAAAATGCTTAACATATTACAAATCATTATCTTCATTTGAAGTAAAAACCCCGATAGCAATGCATACCCTTCAACAATACATTAAGACTTACTTTGATTTAAAAGCTAATGACTTAGAAACGCTTGCATCGTTGTTTATTAGTGAAAAACTTTCAAAAGGGGAATACTATCTTAAAACCGGAAGCTATGATTCAAAATTAAGTTTTATCAAAACAGGGCACCTCAGAATATTTGATTATATCAATGCCAAGGACATTACACAATGGATTTCATCACCTGGTGACTTTGTCACAGATTTACAGTGTTTGATATTTCAAGGTCCTGCCAGAAAGAATATCCAAGCCATTTCAGATTGTGAACTGTTCACCATCACCAAAACCAACTATCAGCGACTTCCGGATATCATTCCCAAATGGCATGAAATTGAGAAAATATTCATTGCAAAATGTTTTATGACATTGGAGGATCGTGTTTTTGGTTTTCTTTCCCTTTCCGCCGAGGAGCGGTTTCAACACCTTTTCGATTACAATAGAGAACTTTTTAACCAAGTCCCTCTCCATCAAATTGCTTCTATGTTAGGAATGAGTCCAGAAACCCTGAGCAGAATTCGCAAAAACTTGAATTCTTGATTTAGATCAAGAAAAACCTGCTCGGAGTAATAGACCTTTGGATAATAAAACTTATCCAAAATGAAAATAGAAACACACATTCACATCCAATCCACACCTGAAAAAGTATGGAATGTTTTAATGGACTTTGAAACTTATCCACAATGGAACCCTTTTATTAAAAGCGTAAAGGGCAAGATTCAATTAGGTCAAAGAATTACAGTGGACCTTCAAGGAATGACTTTCAAACCCAAAATTATAAAGTACCATAAAAACCGCTCTTTCTCTTGGCTGGGTCAGCTTGTCTTCAAAGGGATTTTTGATGGACAGCACAGCTTCGATATAGTAGAAAATAAAAATGGAGGTACAGACTTTATCCACAGTGAAAAGTTCTCCGGACTGTTGGTGCCACTCCTGAGAAGTAAACTTCTTAACGAAACTTTGCCTGCTTTTGAACTGATGAATAAAAAGCTAAAAGAAAGGGTAGAAGCTATGTCAATTTGATAAATTTATACTAGACCTTTATCATTGATTCCATGCAAGAAAAAAAGCCTCTAGTTGATAAAACATTCCTATTAAGCAAATTCCCTGGTAAAGGCGGCTGGACCTACACCATTATCCCTGAGATAAAACCAGCAAAACACACTCACTTTGGCTGGGTGACTGTCAGGGGCAGTATTGATGGTTATCCTTTGGAGCACTATAAATTAATGCCCTTTGGAAATGGCCAGCTTTTTCTTCCTGTAAAAGCTGCTATACGAAAAAAGATTAAAAAAGAGGCCGGTGATCAGGTTAGGGTCATTCTCCATTTGGATGAAACTCCCCTTAAAATCCCTAATGAACTTCTAGAGTGCTTTGATTACGAGTCCAAAGTGGCCCTTGATAACTTTCATAGACTTCCAGAATCAGAGCAAAGAGCTTACATAGATTGGATTTATGCTGCAAAAAAAGAAGAAACCAAAGCAAACAGGATTGCAAAAATGATGGAAAAACTTCTGCAATAGCTGCTCAATTCTACTCTCCTATCAAGAGCGATCACGACAACTAACCGAAAAACAAGTATTTGATACTTTCATCAAACAATTAATAAGCAAAAGAAGTTAAATGCCTATTTTCATTCTAACAGTTTCGCTGAAAACATAACTCTCAACCGAATTGGTTATCAATTGAGTTTTAAAGCATTTTAATTATACAATAATCCCATAGTAAGTTCTAACTCATGAATTCATTTTTCCGAAGAATCGTTTTAATCCTATTCATTGTCACAATATCCTTTTTGGAGGCCTATAGCCAATCGAGGCCCAACATTGTGTGGATAACTTCTGAAGACAATTCCAAACATTACCTTTCTCTATTTGATTCAAATGGGATATCCACACCCAATATAGAGCGATTAGCAGCTACGGGCCTGGTCTTTGACCATGCCTTTTCTAATGCCCCCGTTTGTAGTGTTGCAAGGTCTACACTAATTTCTGGCTGCTACGCCCCGCGCGTTGGTGTTCAATTTCATCGAAAGCTTCAAAAAGTCCCCTTACCTAATGGACTCAAAATGTTTCCAACCTACTTAAGAGAAGCAGGATATTACACGACCAATAATGCAAAAGAGGATTACAACTTCATCAAAAATGATGGTGTCTGGGATGAATCTTCCAATAAGGCTTCTTACAAAAACCGAAAAGAAGGACAACCGTTTTTCCATGTTTTTAACATTGCCATTACCCATGAAGGGAGTCTCCACTTTGATGAAAACATAATGGATAAAACACCACTCGACGAACTACCAGAACCTGGCAGATTGCAGCCAAACCATCCTCAAACCGAACTTTTTAAATACACTCGGGCTCGTTATCTATCCAAAATTCAGGATATGGACAAAAAAGTAGGGGAAGTAATCAATGAATTGGAAAAAGATGGACTCCTTGAAAATACATTTATTTTCTATTTCGGGGATCATGGTGGTGTGATGCCAGGTAGTAAAGGCTACTTATATGAAACAGGACTTCATGTTCCATTAGTTATCCACATTCCTGAAAAATATGCTGACCTGGTAAGTTATCCACAAGGTAGCAGGGTAACTGACTTTGTGAGTTTCGTAGATTTTGCCCCTACAGTTCTAAAATTGGCAGGATTAGAACTTCCTGAACATATGGATGGTAAACCTTTCCTAAATAAAAAATCTACCCCTACAAGACAACAAACTTTTGGTTACGCAGACCGCTTTGATGAAAAGTATGATTTGGTACGCTCCCTAAGAAGTGGTAAATACAAATACATTAGAAATTATCAACCCTTCAACTTCGATGGATTGATGAATAATTACCGCTATCAACAAAAAGCTTATGAAGAATGGTGGGATTTATATCGCGGTGGAAAACTAGATAAAACCCAAGCTAGTTTCTTTAAATCGAGACCGGCCGAGATGCTTTTTGATGTGAAACAAGACCCATTCGAAACCAACAACCTAGCGCAAGATCCAGCTTACAGAAAAATTCTACTTTCCTTGCGTCAAGATCTTAGGGAATGGGAAACATCCATGCCTGACTTATCTTTCTATCCGGAATTTTATCTGATCAATTCAGCTTTTAACGATCCCGTTGAGTTTGGAAAGTCTCATAAAAAGGTAATACAACAATATATAAAAATTGCAGATTGGAGTTTGGAGGATTATGATGAAGTAAAAAATTCCATTTCAAAAACACTTGATTCTTCTGACCCTTGGGAAAGATATTGGGCCTTAATCGTGGCGAGCAGCTTCGGTCAAGAAGCGAAAGAGATGCAGGTTACGATAAAAAGTATCGCGCTAAACGATCCAGAAAAAATCAACCGAGTGAGAGCCGCGGAATTCCTCGGCCTGCTAAAACTAGAAAATCCAGCTCCAATAATGCTCCAAGCACTGTACAATTCGTCAGACGGAAATGAAGCTTTACTGATTCTTAATTCAATCGCACTCATGCAAGATGGATCTGGTAAGTATGCTTTTGATATCGACACCAATAAAATCCATGATGAAGTTAAAAGTAACGAAGAAGTAAAAAGAAGACTATTATATTTAGTGGATCAAAACTAAATTCTTTTACTTTAAAGCGATGCTGGACTTTAGATTACAGGTATTTCACACGGTGGCCAAAAGGCTAAATTTCACCAAAGCCGCAGAAGAACTGTACATCACGCAGCCTGCTGTTACGAAACATATTCGGAACATTGAAGCGCACTACCAGGTCAAGCTCTTCCACCGACAGGGAAGCAAAATTTCACTAACCCCTGCAGGAAAAGCCCTATATGAAGGCGCTGAAAAAATCCTTGGTATCTACAGGAACCTAGAATTCGAAATGAATAATTTTGCCCAATCCCATCGAGGAGAGTTGAGGATTGGTGCAAGTAGTACAGTGGCTCAATATATCTTGCCTCCAATCTTGGCTTCTTTCAGGGAAAAGTTTCAGGACATTCAATTAACCCTTACAACTGGAAACACAGAACAAATTGAAAAACTGCTAAAAAAGCAGCAAATTGATCTAGGGATTATTGAAGGATTTTCCAAAAGTACATTCTTTAAGTATACCGAATTCATCAAAGACGAACTTGTCCTAATTGCAAGAGTTAGCCATCCCTTAAAACATAAAGAAAGTCTGAGCAAAGAAGAATTGCTGGATGTTCCATTACTCCTGAGAGAACCTGGCTCGGGCACCTTGGAAGTTATCTCCCACAGTTTAAAAGGGCAAGGAATCAGTCTTAGCCAACTTAAAAAAGAAATGCAACTGGGCAGCACAGAAAGCATAAAGCGCTATCTGGTCAATTCCAACGCTATGGCCTTTCTTTCCATTTTCACTGTTCTGAAAGAACTTCAACAAAACGAATTCATTATTATAGATGTGGATAACCTCCATATTGAACGTCATTTTTTCTTTATTCAAGCTCATGGAGAAAAGGAAAACCTCTCTTCCTTGTTTATGAAATTTGCCCTTCATCATAACTTGAAGTAATCGGTCATTCCGAAAAACAATTTCCTTCACGCTGTTTGGTTCCCCATTTTTGTATTATCCCAAACAGGAGTTATTGAAATGGAAAAAATCAGTCAAGCTTTCAGAAACTTAATCCAGTTACAATCCTTTCTAGATCGTACTTTTAGCTTTCGTGAAATTCTCTTCTGGCTAGTAAGCATTTCTTGCCTATTCCCTATCATCTCTGCCCCCTTAGCGCTATTATTAGGACTATTATTTGCCAACTTTATTGGATTCCCAATGGCCAATAATAAACAAAGGACAACTGATTACCTTTTACAATTTGCCATTGTAGGTTTAGGCTTTGGCATCAAAGCGGATGAAGCTATTGCCGTGGGCAAACAAGGCTTTCAACTTACGCTGGCAAGTATCTTTATCACACTTATTTTGGGATGGATACTTGGAAAACACTTCAAGCTGGACAAAAAAATAGCCTTTCTAATCTCTGCGGGCACGGCCATTTGCGGAGGTAGTGCCATTGCAGCAGTGTCCCCAGCCATCAAAGCCAACAAAAGTCAAGTTTCTGTCGCGCTAGGAACCGTCTTTATTCTTAATTCTTTGGCATTATTTGTCTTTCCAGTTGTCGGCCATGCTCTTGGGCTCAGCCCAACTCAATTCGGTACCTGGTGTGCCATCGCCATCCATGACACGAGCTCAGTGGTAGGAGCAGCCAGTCAATTCGGTGAGCAAGCATTAGCTACTGCCACCACAGTCAAACTCGCACGTGCACTTTGGATCATCCCAGTTACCTTAGTAGCGTCAATGGTATTCGGAAAAGGTCCAGGAAAAACCAAAATCCCCTATTTCATTGGCCTGTTCCTATTGGCCATAGTTGCCAACACCTATTTTCCATTTGTCGAAAAATACAGGGTGCAATTTATCCAAGTTGCCCATGCAGCGATGACCTTGGCCCTCTTCTACATTGGTTGTGGTCTATCTAAAAAAATACTTTTTGCAGGTGGAATAAGAACATTTGTTCAAGCCGCTGCCCTATGGATAATTATCTCCAGTACAACACTCTGGGTTGTCACTTATTATTTTTAAGGGTAAAAAAAGGGTACTGGAAAAACCTATACCCTTTCTCTATTTTATTTAACCATTACTGTTTAAATGCAGCTTTGGCTTTATCCAAAAAGTCAACAAAATTCTGTGGATCTGTGTCATAAGCCTTAGGCCTGACCAACATCTTCTCTTCATGATCCAAAATCACATAATAAGGCTGCGCATTATTATTGAATTTGGTAATTTGAAAATCCGAATTTTGTTTTCCTATGGTTTTCTTCACCTTATTATCGTAAGTTGAGGTATACCAATCTGATTCTGGCAACTCCGTCCTTTCATCCACATACAAGGCGACCATGACAAAATCATTTTTCAACCTGCTCAACACTTCAGGGTGTGACCAAACTTTTGCTTCCATCTCTCTACAATTCACACAACCGTGTCCCGTAAAATCAATGAACAAAGGTTTGTTTTCCTTTTTAGCCACGCGCAAAGCTTGATCGTAATCAAAATATCCTTGAATACCATGTGGTAAATGCAGTAAATCAGCGAATTTTGGCTCTTCCGTCATTGGCTCGGCTATACTTCCACCTCCAGAAGTTTCCCTTATCATTTTCTCCAAGTTAAAATCGTGCGTAGACATCGGTGGCAAATAACCGCTTAAAGATTTGAGTGGTGCCCCAAATAAACCCGGTACCAGATAAATCACAAAGATAAATGTACCGATGGCGAGTAAAAGTCTAGGCACGCTAAGCTTTTCCAAAATGGAATCATGCGGCAGCCTAATTTTGCCCAAGAGATAAAAGCCCATTGAGGCGAATATCACAATCCAGATGGCGATATAAATATCTCGGTCTAATAAGCCCCAGTGATAAACCTGATCGGCTGTACTGAGGAATTTGAAGGCCAAAGCCAATTCCAAAAAACCCAAAACTACCTTTACAGAGTTTAACCATCCACCAGACTTTGGAAGCCCGTTCAACCATTCAGGGAAGATTGCAAATAGCGTAAAAGGAATCGCAAAGGCCAAAGAGAAGGCAAACATTCCCATAATTGGTTTGAGGATCTCACCACCAGCCGATTCGATCAAAATCGAACCTACGATAGGCCCCGTACATGAAAATGATACCAACACCAAAGTAAAGGCCATAAAGAAAACCCCTGTAAGTCCACCCTTATCCGCTTTGGCATCCATTTTATTGACCAAGCCGCTGGGTAAGGTAATTTCAAAAAGACCCAAAAAGGCCAAAGCAAAGAAAATAAATACCAGAAAGAAAAAGAGATTGGGAACCCAATGGGTAGAAAGCCAGTTGGCAAATTCAGGGCCCTGAATGGCAGCAACAATAGTTCCTGCCAAAGTATAAATTACGATAATGCTCAATCCATAAATAAAAGCATTTCTGATACCTTGTGACCTCGACTTGCTCCTTCCCGTAAAGAAAGTAACCGTCATAGGGATCATTGGAAACACACAGGGAGTCAATAAAGCCGCCAAGCCGCCCAAAAAAGCTGCAATAACAAATGGTAGCATCGATGTAGCATCTCCTTGCTTTCCCTCCGGATCCAAATCAACCTCCGGAACCTCGGTCACCTGCTTGTCAGCAGATTTCTCCTGAACTTCAGCATCATTGGACAAAGAAGTCTGGGCGGTATCCACCTCTTGCTCCACAGAGGGAGCGATCACTTCACTTTTTTTTTCAGTTTCTTGAGCAGAAACTGCCTCATCTACATCTTCAGAAGTGGCAACTTCATTTTTTTTTTCTACTGTTTTCGTTTCGTTCTTTATGGCTGCATTGATATTCTTGCTGAAATCTTCTTCATATGGAACGCACTGACCAGTAACATCAGAGCACATTTGATAGGACATCACTCCCACAATTTTAACAGCTGTCTCTGTGATCTTAACTTTCTGTCTAAATTCAGCTTTGCCGGTAAAATAGCTTACCTCACCTTCCCAGATCTCATCCATCTTTCTCTTTGGCTTGATCGGGGTGAGTCCTCCAACTTTTTCAAAACCAGAAGATCCTTCCAAACTCAATTCTGTAATCATTGGGCCTAAATCCGGATCAAAATCGTTGGAGTAGACATACCAATTTTCCGGAATCTCTGCCTTGAAAATCAGCTCGATTTCATCACCTACAAATGGGGCTTCTTTGGAAAGGGACATTTGCCACTTTGGTGGCTCGATCAATTGTGCAAATGTTGAAAAACTCAAAAGACACAACAAAGCGACAATCGGGAAGGACGTTTTAATGCTATTCATAAATATTCAATACGAATTATCTGTATGAAAAGGTATTAATGCAGACTAAAGTTCCTGAAAACATTCAAATTACCCTAATAGATATAATCAGAACAGACGAAACAATAGGGTAAAAACATTAAGTTTTAATGCCTTTACCCTAATTATAAATGATTTATTAATTCAACTGCTACTTAGAAAGTTGTTTAAACTCTTTAAAGAACTGCACAATGGTTTCAATGCCCAAGAAGTAGTTCTTCACCCCATAATGTTCATTTGGAGAATGGATCGCATCGGTATCCAAGCCAAAACCTAACAATATTGGGTCAAGCCCTAACTCTTCCTGGAATAGTGAAGTAATCGGAACAGATCCACCTTCTCGGGTCGGGATTGCTTGCTTACCAAACACAGCAGAAACAGCCGCTTCAGCCGCTTTGTATCCCACTGATGATGTAGGAACTACAGCTGGCTTACCTCCATGATGAGGAGTGACTTTCACTTTTACCGAGTCAGGAGCCAAAGATTCAAAATGCTTTTGGAACAATTCTGAAATCTCGTGATGATTTTGATGGGGAACCAATCTCATTGAAATTTTAGCATAAGCTTTTGATGGAAGCACTGTTTTGGCTCCTTCACCTATATAGCCTCCCCAAATACCATTTACATCCAAGGTAGGCCTGATCCCAGTGCGCTCCAAAGTGGTAAATCCAGCTTCTCCCTCTACTGACTTAATATCCAGTTTACGCTTATAATCATCTAGGTCAAAAGGGGCTTCATTGAGTTTCTTCCTGTACTCAGCTGAAAGTTCTTCCACCTTATCATAAAAACCAGGAATAGTAATTTTTCTGTCCTCATCCTGTAGTTGGGCAATCATCTTACACAGGATATTAATAGGATTGGCGACTGCGCCACCATAGGTCCCACTGTGTAGGTCACGATTAGGACCGGTCACCTCCACTTGCATATATGCCAGTCCTCTCAGACCAACAGTTACAGAAGGTGTATCCAGCGAAATCATGCTGGTATCAGAAATAAGAACCACATCGGCCTTTAACTTTTCCTTATTGGCTTTGATAAAGTTCTCTAGGTTATCTGATCCGACTTCCTCTTCCCCTTCTATCATAAACTTCACATTACAGGCCAATTCCCCTTCAGCCATCATGGCTTCAAAGGCTTTGACATGCATGTAAAACTGCCCTTTATCATCCGCTGATCCACGAGCAAAAATAGCCCCTTCAGGGTGCATTTCCGTCTTTTTAATTACCGGTTCAAAAGGAGCAGAATCCCAAAGTTCATATGGGTCAGCAGGCTGTACATCATAATGTCCATACACCAAAATGGTAGGCAAAGAAGCATCAATGATCTTTTCTCCATACACCACTGGGTAGCCTGGGGTTTGACAAATCTCTACTTGATCAGCACCGGCTTCCACCAAGCGCTCTTTCACATAATCAGCCGCCTTGAACACCTCTTCTTTGAATTTCGGGTCTGCACTGACAGATGGTATTCTGAGTAGGTCCAAAAGCTCATTGAGAAACTTTTCCTGATTTTGCTGGATATAATCTTTCGATGCCATATTTGGGATTTTTGATTGAAAATGTGAAAGTCCAAAATTACATTTTTAATAGAGGAATTCCACAAAACAATCCAATTTCCAGCAACTTCCATCGGAATTCACTATTTCTTCCAGTCCAGCTGCGGCCAACTCAGTTTATAACGCACAGCAACCAGTCTTATCACCACCACCAAAAGAAAAGAGATGATCAAATTGACATTTCTTTCCACTCCAAAATTAAAAAGGACAATAAAGAGAATCGCTCCCGCCAGACAGGCTGAGGCATAAACTTCCTTTCTCATCAAAATAGGGGTGTCATTGGTGAGCATATCCCGAATCACCCCGCCCATCACGGCAGAAAACATTCCCATCATCGCGGCTATTTCAGGAGCCACTCCCATACTCAGTGCCTTTTCAGCTCCCAATACAGAAAACAAGGCAATCCCTAAAGTATCAAACAAGAACAAGGTCTTCCTCAATTTTGACATGGCTTTAAAGAAAAGTATGGCTGTAAGGATCCCTCCAAAAATAGCATACAAATAGCGAACATCATTGATCCAAACCAGTGGGTAACTATCCAAAAGCACATCCCTGAGCGTTCCCCCTCCGATGGCCGTTATAAAACCTGTGAAGCCAGCTCCAAACACATCATGCTCCCTATCCTTCACCGCTAATGCGCCTGAGACAGCAAAAAAAAAGGTTCCGACCAAATCAAAAATGAACAGTAAATCCATGCCTATTAAATTGAATTATGCTGTGTAAATATAATTAGAATCGTGCTGCAGATTTTAAGGGTTGCCGAAATGTTTCAATGGCGCTTATCCTTTTTAAAGATGAAAACCCCCATGGCTCTTTGACCATGAACCAAAACAGACTTGGGGTTTTCCAAATAACTTAGCTGATGCCGCTCTACCACCGTTTCCAAAAGTTTTTCAGTCAATAAAAATCGGCTTGATCCATCCGGCAAGTTATAAACCCCGTCCCCTATCATCTCGGATTTTTTTTCCATTTCTCCAAAACCTGTGGTCATTCTCAAGAATAAAATTCCCCCTGGCTCCAAAACACGAAGCATCTCATCAAACATCTGGTGAAAGTGGTCAGTATTCTTTGCAAAATGCAAAACAGCAGAACTGATGATTGCCTGAAAAGCCCCTTGATGAAAGGGTAAATCTTCTACTGGAGCCACTTGAAATCTCAGCAGGTCGTATCGAGGCTGCAGAGAACGGGC
The DNA here is from genome assembly GCF_015533855.1 of Echinicola sp. 20G. Lineage (GTDB taxonomy): Bacteria > Bacteroidota > Bacteroidia > Cytophagales > Cyclobacteriaceae > Echinicola. The sequence continues at coordinate 1,195,893 of NZ_AP024154.1, forward strand.
ATAAGTTCGAGCCATCTGAATGGCATTAGGGTTCTGATCTACCCCAAAAACCTGATAATTTTCTTGGAGCAAGTAAATCAGGTTCCTTCCCTCTCCACAGCCAGCATCCAAAATACGCATGTCTTTAGTAAACCTGCCTTTCAGAATTTGATCCAAGAGATAGATATCAATATTTCCTAGCAACTTATTGAGAGAAGAAACATTCATAGATTCAATTGTTTAAGCGTGGCATGGGTCAACTCCCTGCCTGTTTCAATGATTTCCTTGGCGCGATAAAACTCAAATGTTCCGCATTGCTTTCTGGACATTTGGACCACAGCATCAACTGGATGGTTCTGCAAAATATAATCAGAAAGTCTGTCCTGCATCATTTCAAATGATAGGTTCATCAAATCCAGAAAACTGGGACTTTTGGGCTTTTCTTTCCTTTCCTGTGGAAAGTATTTGCTCATTTTGGATTTATACTCTGTCACCCAAGCTGGCACTGTAATAAATGACTTAGCTGATTTTTCTTCCGGTGCTTCTTTCACCAAACAGGAAATAGGCGCATTGACATCCGAAGCAATGACCAAATCACTTTTATAGTTCTTGGCCAAGCTTAAAGGGATAGGGTTCAAAACCGCTCCATCCACATACTCTCCTTCCCCAATGACATAAGGCTTAATGACCGTAGGAATGGCTGCGGAAGCTCTGATTGCTTGGAATAAGCTCCCACTATCAAACGTAGTCTCTTCCCCTGTCAAAATGTTTACGGCGTTGCACGAAAACGGAATAGGCAAGTTCTCGATCAGGTCATCCCCTACCAAGGACTCCACCGCCTGAAAAACCTTGTTGCCTTTAATGAACCCTCGGGTGGACAAAGTAAAATCCATCAAAGCAAAAACATCTATCCGATCCAAATTACAGATCCAATCTCTGTAAAGATCCAATTTACCCTTGGCATATAGACCACCAATCAAAGCCCCCATGGAACAGCCTGCGATGGCATTGATTTTATAGTCCTGCTCTTCCAAGGCCTGGATCACTCCGATATGGGCCAAGCCTCGGGCTCCACCAGATGAAAGTACTAAAGAAACTGTCTTTTGAGGCATGATAATTTTCTAAGAATACCTTACATTCATGTCAAAATAATTAACGAATCCAAAGTTATAAATTATGCCAGACTACAACCCTTTTCATCTAGCTTTTCCCGTTAAAAACATAGAAGATACCCGAGCCTTCTATCAAGGAGTTTTAGGTTGTGAAATTGGAAGAAGTACGGACAAATGGATAGATTTTAACTTTTTTGGACATCAGCTGTCAGCGCATGTAAAGCCAGATGAATTGAGCAAGGCACTGGCCAATGAAGTAGATGGAAAGCAAGTACCTGTCCGGCATTTTGGTGCGGTATTGCCATGGGAAGAATGGCATGATTTGGCCGAAAAGCTAAAAGCAAACGGTATGGATTTTATCATTGAACCAGGAATCAGGTTTGAAGGACAAGTGGGAGAGCAGGCCACCATGTTCTTTCTTGATCCAAGTGGTAATGCTTTGGAGTTTAAATCTTTTAAAGACCCCAGTCAGATTTTTGCAAAATAGAAAGAGGGGTTTTAACAACAGTCAGGGACACACTCGCCTACCCCTTCTTCAATTAGCTATAATTATAGTTCTATCCTTAGTCCCTCAGCATGGCTCTTTTGAGCCGCCTCTATCACTTTGAGGGTCATGATGGCATCTTTCGCTTTTACTGCCAACTTTGCCTCACCCCGAATGGTCTTGGCAATATTCTCATAATAGGCCAAGTAATTGCCATCAAGTGTTGGGTAAGCAAATGATTCACCTTCCAAAAATACTTTACCATAGGATTCTTCAGACTCAACGCCCCAGCCTGAACTTCCTGGCAGAATCCCTTCTTTAAAGGCTGCCTCTTGAACATCCAAGCCATATTTACTGTAACTACCTTTGTCACCCAAAACCAGGAACTTTGGAAGAGGGGCATTCATCAGGATGCTGGCACTCAGCCGAACTTTCAGCCCTGGATACATCAAGGTCAAGTCAAAGAAGTCATCCGCGGCCACACCGTCCCGTTGCTTCAAAATCTCAGCATAAACCCAATCCGGTTTACCGAATAGCAACAATGCCTGATCAATAAGATGAGCGCCCAAATCATAGAGTATTCCACTGCCAGGTACTTCCTTTTCACGCCAATTGTCATTGGGGACTGGCCTAAAGCGATCAAAATGAGACTCAAAATGTACAATCCTGCCTAAAGTGCCTTCCTCGATCAGTTGCTGTACGGTTTGGAAATCACCATCCCACCTCCTGTTTTGGAATGGAGATAATAAAAGCCCCTTTTCTTTTGCCAGTTCGTCCAAATGCTCAGCATCTGTAGAAGTAACGGTTATTGGCTTATCTACTACCACATGTTTTCCCGCTTCCAAGGCCATTTTGGCTTGGGAATAATGGTATTCATTGGGAGTACAGATCACCACCAACTCCACATCTGAAGAGGTCAACATTTCTTCCAAACTTTTATAAACGGTGACCTGTGGATATTTTTCTTTGGAATATGAGTGATTTCTCTCAACAACAGCTGTAAGATCCAAAAGTCCCTGTTGATGGATAAGCGGGGCATGCATGGTCTGGGCTACTCTTCCAAAACCAACAAGCCCAGTTTTAATAGGTTTTGTCATCTATAATTTCATTTCAATGGCTTTCTTCATCAGCTCAATCGCAGTATTGACGCCCAGCTTGTGGTGGATGTTCTTACGATGTGTCTCAACCGTATACACACTCAAAAAAAGTTCATCAGCGATGGCTTGGTTATTATGGCCTTCTTTAATCAAAGATAAAATCTGCAATTCTCTTCTCGAAAGCTTAAATTTCTGTTTGTAGGCATCATAATACTGATCTTCATCTACCTGCTTCAGTACTCGCTCAAAATGCATAACATGATGGCCATCGACAACTTCTCTAATGGTATAGATCAGCTCATCTGGATCAGCATCTTTCAATACATAGCCATCAACACCTTGTTTTTGGCATTTTTTAAAAATATCCTCATCATCGTACATGGAAAGTACAATTACCTTGACCTTGATCTTTTCCTTATTGATTTGTTGAATGGCTCCCAATCCGTCGAGACCAGGCATATTCATATCCGTCAAGACCACATCAACTTCATTCTTTTTCAAGAAGTCCACCAATTCCCGCCCATTGGTAAAAATATCCAATACCTGCATATCCTCTTCATCTTGTAAGAGGTTAGCTATGCCCTTGGCAAACATTTTATGATCATCAGCTAATACTAGGCGAATCATCTTTTTGTATAAAATTGGTAAAACATGATACTTTTAAAAGTATCAAAAATGTCAATCCAACGAATATCTTTAAATTTTCAATGGATATGAAAGCACAGTAAGGATAAAATCCATTTCCTGAGAAAAATCATTTTCTCAAAAAAGCTCAAGAATAATGATTATAATTAGAAATTACTCAAAACCGCAAATGAAGAGGCTTAATTCGTTAAGTTCTTGCTAAATCGCATTATTAAGGGTGTTTCTCACTACTAATTTAATAGTAATCTAGGCAAAGGGCAATAAAAGTTTGATTTCTGTGCCCACATTTATTTTTGAAAAAAGCTCTAAGTCACCACCAATCGTTTCAATTCTCGACTTTAAATTATGAAGTCCCATTCCTTTGGACTTGTCCTTTACATCGAAACCCTTACCATCGTCTTTGATCATTAGCTCCAAGATGTCGTTCTTCAACTGTAGGGAAACTGTAATGAGATTGGGCTCCGCATGCTTCATGGTGTTATTTAGGCATTCCTGAATGATCCGGATCAACACCAGTTTCTTATCTTTCTCCAGTTCCAACTCATCAATGTTGCTTTCAAACTTAGTCTTACAAAACCCTGAACTTTCAATCTTCAGGAGTTCCTGTTTGATAAAGTCAAATAGCTTCACCTCCTTCACCCAGTCCAAATTCAACCGCTTGGAAAGCGCCCTTACCTCCTTAATCGCTTGATTGATCAACCTCTTACCCTCTGAGAAATTTTCTGGATCAGGATTATTTAACGTAAGCTTGGTCAATGAAAGAATTTGTCCCACATTATCGTGCAACTCTTGCCCAATAAAGGACAGGGTCTGTTCTTGAATCTCCTTCTCCACGCCCAAAATTGTCCTTTCATACTCTGCCTTCATATGATCCATCTTCTGCCGATTGCGGATTTGTTGCTGGCGATGAAAAAGTACCATCGCTACAATAAAACCACACATTACCAGAGTAATCAATACCCCTGAAGTAATTAAAAATACAAATTGAGCTGGATCAGATGGCATATCGCAAGCTTAAGTGGTAAAATACTTTCCTTGAAACACCCTCGGAGCATAAAATGCTGCTCCCATTACTAGATAAGTTACCCCTGCTAACAACCGATTAAGGTCAAATAAGGATACTACCAATGCTTGATAATCTGCCTTTAATAAAAATGAAAAACTGGCCCAAATCAAGAACGTACTGGAATAGTAAAAAAACAACACAGTAATGATCCAGAAATAGGGGATGGATAAGAGATTGGAATTGATATAGTCATTTCTATTAAAGACCTTGTAATAAAAAGATATGCTAAACAGTATGATCAATAAACTATCATATATTAGAATATAATGTTGAAAAATGCTGGTAAAAGGTTGAAAAAAAATGGAATTAATCGTCCCAAAAAGAAGTAATAATACGATGGAAATATTGATCCTTTTCTTCATTAAGTTGGATCTGAAAACCATCTTAAAAAAAATAAGATAAAGAATAATAATCAGGTATATCCCAAAAAAATTATAGACAATATGGTTGTTTCCATTTTCACTATAATTTTTAACTATTTCTGACAAATACTCCTGAATAAACACGATTGCAAGCACAGAAAAAATTAATATGTTGGCCTTTTTGTATTGCCTGTCAGTTTTAAAAATTAAAGCTGACAGGCTTACCAATGCTCCCACCAATATGGCAATCAGGTATAAATTAAAAGTCATTTCTGCTATTATTGATAAAGAGCCAAAATACTGATTTTAACAAGTTGGAGGACACATATTTCCATAATTATAAGCATCTTCTTCTTCGTCATCACCATCTCCTTCATCTTCCTCAGTCATTAGACTCATCCTATCGACAGAGGAAACGCCCAACTCTACAAAGCTCTGATCACCTTCTTTATCCGTAGGTACCATCGCCAAAGTCAATCTGCCCACGTACTCTTCTCCCAAAGTGCTTTCAAAACTATCATCATATTCTCCAAAGTAGAACTTGATTCCACCTTTTTCTGCATCTGTTTTGGCTAAGACTTCCTCTATTTCCTTTCTACTGAACCAGATCCATTCGGTTTGATCCTTAATTTCCTTGCCTTTTTTGTTAACTCCTGGATAGCCTTTTTTTATTTCCTTCTCGTACTTCTTTCTAAGTTTCTTAAACTGATTTTTACTAAGTTTTTTGTTCTCTTTGCTCATCGCTTAAATGTTTAGGTGAATTATTATTTATGGCGTGGCAGTTAAAGTTGGCTTACCTCTTACTATAATTCTTTTCTAGAAACAGGTATGGTGTATAAAAGGAGAGCCCAAATGAAAGGTACATGATCCCAGCCATTGCCCGATTCAGCCCCATCCAAGGTTTCAGAAGAGCATAATCTATGGAAGGGTTCCAATGATAGACCCCAAATAAAATTAACGCCTCCACATAAAAGAAAATAATACCCGTTACAATCCAGAAGTGAGGAACTGCTACTATGTTAGCATCTGCATAAATCCTTAACTTCAGCACCTGATAGAGAAACCTCACGGACAAAAACAAAATAAAAAGACCAAATGGAATCATGCTGTATAACTGGAAAACCTTATCTATTGGCTGAATAAATATCGAATTTATCCCCCCCCAAAGATATAGCCCCATTAAAGCTAAATTGATCTTCTGCTTTGCTTCCTTTTTGACCTCAAGCAGTTTCAAATAAGACACTAACAAGAATGATTGCAGATAAGTACCACAGATATTATACAACATAACATTGTTTATACCTCTACTCCCTGTAAATGCACCTGCTGCTTCCAAGAAAAGCACAAATGCTAAGGTAAGTAATAAAATCTTATGCGTATTCTTGTATGCTGGTTTTTGGTAGAAATAATAGATGACGCTCCCGATTAAGCTACTCAGGATAACGCCCAAATATGCTGTTTGACTCATAAATACTCCTTTACACGTATTTAGTTTTTACACTTTGACAGTGCAAAATTGACTTTTTCTAATACGGCAAGATAGTAGGTTTGAGTAGGAAGAAAAATACCGTGATTCGGGTATTTTCAGTAACTGAGGTTTGAATTTGAAACCCTATAGAACACCTCCCAATTATGTTGCAACACCTAAAACCTCAATAAATTGATATTGCATTTTCAAAAATCAAAAAAGGGGCTCTCCCATTGGAGAGCCCCTTCTTAACATGTAGTTATTTCAATCAAGCCAATTTTTTGGCCTCTTCTTTCTCTTGTTCGATTTCTTTCTTCATCAAATCCACTACGATAGGTGTAGCGATATAAATGGATGAATAAGTACCAATCAACACACCAATAAACAAGGCAAAAGAGAAACCTCTCAATACCTCGCCACCAAAGATTAGCAATACAATCACCACAATCAAAGTAGTGAATGAAGTAATCAAGGTTCTGGCCATCGTTTGGTTGATAGCATCATTGAACATTTTCACCAATTTAGAAGTCCCTCTATTGGTCACATTCTCCCTGATACGGTCAAATACAATTACGGTATCGTTAATAGAGTAACCTATCACCGTCAATACCGCCGCTATAAATACTTGGTCGATTTCGAATGTTGCGCCAAATGCACTGGCAATCGCAAATGCCGCCACTACAAACAAAGTATCGTGGATCAATGCAATGATAGATGCCAATGAATATTGCCACTTACGGAACCTCAATAAGATGTAAAGGAAAATCGCCACCAAAGCAAAGAACATCGCTTCCATAGATGAATTCTTGATATCATCAGCTACGGTAGCTCCTACTTTAGAAGAACCAGTGATCGCAAATGAACTGTCACTCAATTGAGTGGCATCATCTACATAAGCCAGTCCAGTTACTTCTGCAATACCTTCTCTAACTTTAGTTTCCACTTCGCTATTGGCTTCATCGGAATCTTCGTTGATCAAGTAAGAAGTTGTTACTTTAATGACATTATTGGATCCGTATGTTTTGGCTTCTACAGAACCATCAAAGGCTTTATCCAAACCAGTTTTCAAGTCAGAAGGAACCACAGGCTGGTTGAATTCAACAATGTATGAGCGACCTCCAGTAAAGTCAACACCGAATTTCAAGCCATTGATTGCAGCAAATGCCAAACCTACAATGATAATCCCTGAAGAGATCAAGTAAGCTACTTTTCTCTTGCCTAGGAAATCAATGTTAAGGTTGCTGAATAAGTTCTTAGAGAATGGCGTAGCAAAAGAAATTTTGCTTTGTTCACCTTTCTTGCTCAACCAATACACAATTACTCTTGTGATAAATACCGCTGAGAAGAATGAAGAAGCAATACCAATCATCAATACAATTGCAAAACCTTTTACAGGTCCCTGACCCAATGCATATAGAATGGCTCCAGTTAGGAATGTAGTAACGTTGGAGTCAAGGATGGCACTGAATGCTTTGTTATAACCACTGTTGATAGCTTGTAACAAACCAGCACCGGCAGCCAACTCTTCTTTGATCCTTTCAAAGATCAATACGTTTGCATCAATGGACATACCAATGGTCAATACGATACCTGCAATACCTGGTAAAGTAAGTGCGGTACCCAATTGCGCCAAGATCCCCAAGATAAAGAAGATGTTGAAGATCAATGCTGCAGTAGCCACAAAACCACCTTTGGCATAGTAAGCGATCATAAACAATACTACAATCGCCAAACCAGCAACCATAGAGTTAACACCTTGTGCCTGAGCCTCTTTACCCAAAGTTGGGCCGATAATGGCTTCTTCTACAATTTTGGTCGGAGCAGGAAGTGTACCTGATTTCAAGATATTTGCCAAATCTTTGGCTTCTTCCATGGTAAAGTTACCCGTAATCTCTGATTGACCATTTGGAATCTCACCAATAATATTAGGAGCAGTATACACATAGTTGTCCAATACTACGGCGATTCTTCTTCCGATATTCTCAGAAGTCATTTTTCTCCATTTTCTGGCACCATCAGCATTCATGCTCATGCTCACAGCAGGGTTAGAAGACTGATCCAACACTTGCTTGGCATCGGTGATCACATCACCTTCCAATGGAGCTTGATCTGTTCCTCTTGGTGTTTCGATTGCATGAAGTTCAAGTAGTTCAAGATCGTCTGCTTCACGAGGCTTCACTGACCACATAAAGGTCAGATCTCTTGGGATCAAAGATTTGATATCATCTCTCTTAAGAATTCTATTGATGGCAATCGTATCTTTTACTTCATATACTAAACCATAATTGGCTTTCAATAGAGAGAATAAAGGAGACACCTCAGAAGAAAGAGAGTCAGCACCCTCTCCACCATCTGCCAATTGACGCTCTAGGTCAGTCAAAGTAGAATCAGCTTCCACCACTTCACCTTCTTCGGTTGTAGTTTCCACAGTTCCTTTTTTCGCTCTTGCTTCAGCTACTAAGGCTGAGTTGATACTCTGCAATACACCTTGGTATTCGTTGATCTCAGCAACTCTCCAGAATTGTAGCTTAGCGACTCCTTGCAATAAATTTCTTACACGCTCTTGGTTATCCACACCTGGCAATTCAATCTGGATTCTACCAGTACCTTGAATACGTTGGATATTAGGCTGGGAAGTACCAAAACGGTCAATACGAGTTCTTAGGATATTGAAAGAACGCTCGATGGCATTTTCAATTTCATTATCGATGATCTCAAGAATTTCACTATCAGAAGACTCTAGAGAGATTCTTCCTCTATTGGCAGCAGTAGCATAAATGGTGTTCAACTGCTTGTCACCTGATTTGTCTTTCCAAGAAGTGTAAAACAAGTCCACAAACTTTTCATTGGAAGTTTTGGATTGCTCTTCAGCTTCTTCCACAGCTGCATTGAATGCTTCATTTTGGCTGTTTCCTGCCAAACCTTTCACAATCTCCACTGGCGAAACGGCCAATGTCACGTGCATACCACCTTGAAGGTCTAGACCTAATCCTAGTTCAGTTTCCTTAACTTCTTTGAATGTATATTCTAGGCCAAGGAAGTTATAAACAGGCTCTCTCCAGATGGAGTCGAGGTATGATTGTTTTTTGGCATAATCTAAATTGCCACTTCCATCTGTTGCATAGGCAACTGCGTCCTTTTGGACATTACTTGATACGTAGGTAAATGACAGATAATACAAGCATAAAGCCGTAACCACCACTGTCAAGAACACAATGATCCCTTTGTTTTGCATGGTTTACTTAAATAAATATAATTTGTTGATTGATTACAATTGTAGAAACCTGGCTTTAAGCCAAGCTGGAGATGATAGAAAAGTGGAATTAATTACGGTGCATTTGGAGCTATGATCCGCTCCAAGAGAACTTCTAAAAAATGACTTGGATATTTGGCCATTGAGGCCTGTGGTCTGACGATTTGCTCCTCAAAACCCACAATTTCATAAATCAATTGCATGGTGTTTTCTGCCACCAAGCTAGCAAAAGGGACCACTACCGCATCAGTAGCTACATCCAAAAAAGTCTGATGATCCTGATCTTGATCATCATTATGATCGTGAACTTGCTCGGTCAAGTCACAATCATCATCTTGCAGGTTGATAAAAGAATGTGAATTAGAAATCAAAAAGCAGCATAAAGCCACCAAAAGGACTGTCATCCTTTGGTGCAATAAGTTCTGTTGTCTGCTTTTCCTATTCATAGAAAGCAAATGTAGGTATTTTTTAAAACAAAAGCATTTTTTTGAAAAAAAATCCACCCTAACACAATAAAAGCTGCACTTCCCTACACATCAAGCATTTATATTGAATGCAAAGTTAAACCTTGATAATAATATTCTTTTTCCACATCAAATAGGCAGGAATAAACAGGATGACCATCATCAGTAAAGCTCCACCCAAAGAAGCATTTTTAGGTTCTAGCCAGCCATTAAAAAGTACTTCCTGCAAAAAGAATTTCAGACTGACCATTTCTCCATTCAAGTTGAGCTTGATCAATCCAAATAACTTTGCTATGATACCTGAAAGAAAGAATACGGTAATGGCATTCATCCCATAGATCACAAATGGCAGTGACCATTTTTGCCAACCTTTTACATCCAAAATCCAGTAACATAATGCCAAACCTAAAAATGCCCATCCGGCAGTGTAGAGCACAAAAGAGCTTGTCCAAAGGGCCTTATTCAGTGGAAAAACAAATGACCAAAGGTAACCACCTATTAACAATGCTAGGCCCCAGGTTACCCACTGTTTTAGTCTTGCACCATGTTCAGAGCTCCCCGTAAGTACTTTTCCACAGAAGATTCCCAACAAACAGGTTACAATGGCAGGCAAAGTGGAAAAGAGTCCCTCAGGATCCCAGGTTTTGGTTTGAGACCACATGTGTCCCATTAGAATTTGCTGATCGATCCAAGCTGCCAAATTCGTTCCCGCTTCCAAGTTTGCCTCTCCAATTCCCGGTACTGGAATCACCGTCATACAGATCCAATATAAAACCAATATAGCCGCGCCTGTTGCCAGAGTAGTTCTGGGAGATAGGTAGAGATACATCAAAGTACTGATGAAATAAACCACCCCTATGCGCTGTAAAACACCGGGAAAGCGCAAGTTGGCCAAATCAAAGTAGGGAAATGCAGTGAGTAGAAGTCCAAGTCCAATCAATTTCAGCGACCTGATGAAGGCCTTTTTCACAAGCTGTTGCTTCTCTGCACCTTTCTTTAATTGCCCCCCTAGTGAAAGCTCAACAGCCACACCAACGATAAAAAGGAAAAATGGGAATATCAAATCAGTGGGTGTGCATCCGTGCCATTTGGCATGTAATAAAGGCGGGTAAACCGCAGACCAAGAACCTGGGTTGTTGACCAAAATCATCGCAAAGATGGTAATGCCGCGAAACACATCCAACGAAAGTATTCTCTTTTTAGACATAAAAAAAACGATTAGTAGCTACTAATCGTCAAGATATTAATTAAATAATGATTAATTACCAGAAAATTTAATTTATGTTTTGATCCAACTCGATCGCGGCATCCAGAATTAACTTTACCACATTATAATAAAAATCTTGGTCCACCTTTTCGAAGGTATCCGAATCCTTATGATAATCGGCATGGTCTTCTACGCCAAAGTAAACAAAAGGAATCTTTTCAGCATGAAAAGCTGCATGATCAGAAGCACTTGTCCAATCATCATGTCCAGAGCCTGGTAAGTCATGGCCAAACATCAGCTTCACCTTTGACTTCTTGGCAGCTGCTTCCAAGTGAGATTTTAATTGGGGATAATGATGTGTCCCCGAAACATAGATTTCGTTCTTATCGCTTCTGCTGACCATGTCCATATTGATGTTCAAAGTCACTTGTTCCAAAGGAAAAGGAAAATCACGAACCAAAGCTTTGGCACCTTGAAGTCCCCTTTCTTCCGCATCCAATGCAGCAAATATCATAGAATGCTGAGGATGGTTTTGAGAAAAATAGGCTGCCATTGCCAATAAGGCAGCAGTGCCGGAAGCATTATCATCAGCACCATTGTAAATTTTCCCATCACGCTCTCCCAAATGGTCGTAATGCGCAGTAACCACTATAATTTTTTCACTTTCCACACCTGGGATAAAACCAACTATATTGGCCGCATTTTCCACCTTTTTATCTTTTCCGAAATCAAACAGCTGGGTATAGTCCTCATATTGACTGGTCAACCCTAGTGCCTTGAAGCGTTCTTTGATCAGTTGCTGCGCTTTCTTACTGCCTTCACTGAGCACAGCTCTCCCCTTTAATTCATCCGAAGCAAGGTATTTGAAATCCTGCATCAGTTGTGCCCTGTCTATTTCCTGAGCAGACAGTAAGCTTGAAGAAGCAATGAAAAGTATTAAAATGAGGATTTTTGGCGTTCTCATGGGATTAACAGTTGATATGCATGAAGTATATCGGTGAAAATACTAATTTAGTCTTTCGGAACGATCAATTATCTATGAAATATATTTCGGCCTTATTTTTCACCCTGTTGCTGTCATTTCAAACATTCGGCCAAAGTCAATTACCAGATCACTTTTTAAATGGCAAAGCCATAGTGCTGATCTCTTGTGCCCCTGATGCCAGGCCCATCATGGAATGGAAAGAAATCGCTGAAACCATCCACCCGGCCTTAGTGGAAACAGGGGGGGACCCAATTGCCTATTATGAATTGGAGGAAGTGATTTTATCCGAGGAAATCCAAGCTGCCTATGCCAAAAACTTTGAGCAAAGAATGGTCAGAAATATTGTCACTATTACCCGCAAAAGTTCCGGGGATTTCTTTGTCAACATCATGGAATTTTCTGGAAATGGTAATTTGATCAAAGCCGGAAACCATTGGTCATTGAATGCTTCAGCGATAAGTGTACTCAATGAAAACCTTATAGCTGCTGGCAAAGGACTACGTTCAAAAAACCTGATGGCTCTCGATGTTCCAGCCTTCTTGCCTCCCTTGGTAGGAGGTGGTGAAAGCAGCAGCAGCCCATCAGGAAACCAAGGGCCAAGCCTACCTGCTTCAACAAGGTTCATTGCCAAAAACCCTCTCAACCTGGATGTCTTCAAATTAGGCATTCCTTTATCAGGAGCTTCTGGTGAAGCCGCTTTATTGACCCAGTTTCGCTATGACTTGTTAGGAAAATCTTCTGACCAGATCCTCGCCGCACAAAGGGCTGAAAAAGCAAGTTTGGAAAACATTTTGAAAGAATATTATCCTTATGAAACGGTTTTTCTAACAGAAATCCGATCCGCTGATGCCCTAATCAAAGACCGGATCCAATTTGTATTGATGCGAGTGGAAGGCAGGGAAGCTGACTTGATGGAAAGTATGAGCTTGAATTCCACAAACATTGACGATCCAAATAGGATTGTTGTTAAATATTATATCAAATTTTTGGTCAGAAATGAATTATACACGGGCCCCGTTTGGGATGCTGACCCTGATGGAAAAACAGCTTTGATCAATTTCTTAAAAAATCTCAACCAGGAACAATAAACCTTTTTTTAAGTACAAAAGTCCCCAAAAGGCAAGCCATTTGGGGACTTTATCTTTAAGCTTTTAAGGAAGTTACCAAGCTCGGAACTGCGGAGGTTTAATACCATTTAGCCTTAGGTAAACCACTAAATTGCCCCTGTGATGGATCCCATGGCTATCTATTAGGTTTTCAGCTTGACGGCGAGTAATCATTGCCCCTCCAAATACTTCTATCTGCTCTGCCAATTCATCATCAGAAAGTCCCTTACAGGTTTCCGCAACATAATCAAAAGAATACTCCAAAGCTTTTTTTAGATCTGCTTTGGTCATACTGACACTTTCCATATCCATGGTCGGGTCAGCGCCGCCAAGAAAATTCTTGGCCATCATCACGTTTCCACCAGCTAAGTGCATGACCATTTCGTCAAAACTGTTCACTTCTTCAACAGGCTTGAAACCAAGCTTGTCTTCGGGAATGGCTTCCAATATCTCAACTGTATAGCCTTTCATGGTATTCCATTTGGCCAAAAACTCTTCTTGGGTGGTTTGTGCTTGTAGGGCATAAAATGAGGATGTGCTTAGTATAAACACTAAAACTAGGGTTTTGAAAATCTTGGTCATGGTTTTTAGGTTTTGGTTAAGTACCTAATTTCGTGAAGTTTAATCATAAAACGTAGCATATGCGGCAAAATAATAGGCATTAAAGAAGAGTATCTTATCTATTTTCTATCTTTGGGGATATGAAATTCAGGAATATTTGTTGGATTATATTGTTCGTGTTAGTGAGTTGCGACAAAACCTACTTACCCAAACCAAAGGGTTTTAACCGCATTGATTTACCTCAAAAAGAATTTGTAAAATTAAATGACAACTACCCTTATCAATTTGACCTTCCTGAAATAAGTGAAGTTGAGATGGATTCCTTTAATCTCGAAGAAAAAAATTGGATCAACATCAGCTATCCAACTTTAGGCGCAAAAGTTCACCTCACTTACAAGGCCATCAACAACAACCAAAACAATTTGAAAAGCTATTTGGATGATGCCTTTAACTTAACCGCTAAACATCAAGTAAAAGCCTACAGCATAGAAGAAGGTGTGATCAGAACACCAAAAGGTTATACAGGGGTCGTTGCCGAGTTAAGCGGTGAAGTGCCCACCCAATTTCAGTTTTTTGTGACCGATTCAACCAACAACTTTCTAAGAGGAGCCTTATATTTTAATACAGCCGTGAAAAATGATTCCTTGGCACCTGTCATTGAATACATCAAAAGCGACATGATGCATTTGATCAACACCCTTGAATTCAAAACTAAGGACTGATTTTTGTTTATAATATAATTGGCTTATCCTAAACCAGCTTGACCATAACTCCATGAAATTCTCACTTCAAAGCATAAGCTATTTTGCTTTTCTGATATTATTCGCTGCCTGTGCGGGGTCAAAAAAAATTCATCAGCCGAATGACACCCCAGTTGTCCAAGAGACTCCAGCTCCAAAACCCTCAGGAGAAAACCCTGTTACTACCCCTTCGGATCAACCGGAGACCTTACCACTATTTACTGCGCCTTCTAGGGAAATGAGAGGTGTCTGGATTGCTACTGTGGCTAATATTGACTGGCCTAGCTCTGGAAATGACAGTTTTGAAAAACAAAAAATGGATTTCCTTCAAATCTTGGATTTCTATCACCAGCGCAATTTCAATGCTGTATTTGTTCAAGTAAGGGCAGCAGGTGACGCTTTTTACCCTTCTGAACTGGCCCCGTGGTCCAAATTTTTAACTGGAAAAGAAGGACAATCCCCGAAAACCTCCATGGATCCACTCAAATGGATGATCCAAGCTGCCCACGAAAGGGGCATGGAATTTCATGCTTGGCTGAATCCCTATCGTGCCACCTTCAATCTCGACACCAAAGAGTTGAGCCCAAAACATGATTACTTCCGTCATCCTGACTGGATGATTACCTATGGCACCAAGCGATATTATAATCCCGGGCTTCCGGCAGTCCAAAACCATATCGCAAACATTGTCAAAGAAATCGTTCAAAAGTATGATGTGGATGGCATCCACTTTGACGATTACTTCTATCCCTACAAGATCAAAGGACTAGAATTTGCAGATCAAAATGCCTATCGCCAACATGGAAGAGGAAGTTCTTTGGCCGACTGGCGCCGCCAAAATGTGGACCAACTGATCCGAAAAACAAGTGAAATAATTGATTCAGAAAAGCCTTGGGTAGCTTTTGGAGTAAGTCCATTTGGGGTTTGGAGAAACAACTCGCAGGATCCAAGAGGCTCTGCCACCAAAGCAGGACAAACCAACTACGATGACCTCTATGCCGATCCATTGGTATGGATAAAAAATGGCTGGGTGGATTACATCGCACCTCAAGTATACTGGAGCATGGACCATGACGCTGCTTCTTACAGAACGCTGCTGAAGTGGTGGTCCGATAAGGCTCAAGATATCCCTATCTATATCGGAAACGGATCCTATAAAGTACGGAATGATGGAGACGAAGCGTGGACAAGTACTTTTGAACTACCCAATCAAGTGGCCTATGCACGCACAATCCCAGGAGTAGAAGGGAATGTTTTCTTCCGTGCCCGCTCCTTGATGGGAAACAACCGGGATGTGGCTAATCTGCTCCTTCAAAATGTATATGCCACTCCAGCTCTGGCACCTTCCCAAAAGATTCTTTCTGATGTCATGTCCAATATTGAGCCTGAGATCAGCAGCAAACACCTTTCCGCCAGGGGACTTCAGTTGCAAATCTCCAATGCCTATCTCTCTAAAGAAGTAGTCCTCTACGGCTATAATAATGCAGGCAGATGGGAATTGGTAGAAAACTTACGGACAAGTGGCTCTTTTGATGGAGAGACTTTTGTCTTTAACCACCCGGCCATCCAAAACTATCCTTTTCTTGCAATTGGATTCTTGGGAAATTATGGTGAGCTTTCCCAGCTTAAAATTTGGAAACCTTGAGCCGATTATTTTAAATCACTTAATTAAAAAGGACCTTTCCGATTAATTTCAGTAGCATTTTTGGCTGCCCCGGGCATTTCTCCTCGGATTCCAGATTGCGGTGTATTTATTCTAGACTCAGCGATTTCATACCAACTTTTGGTGAGATCTTGGGGAGTAGTATCTCCTGTTTCCTCTTGCCACTGAAGCAAGACTTGTCTTATTTCTACCAAATCCTTTTGGTGGCTAGGATCTGCTGCCAAATTATAAAGTTGGAAAGGGTCATTTACGATATCATAGAGCTCTTCAGAAGGTCTTGGTGTCACAAAAATATCCGCTTGAATTGCAGATAAATCACCTGCTTGACGAAGGGCTTCTAAGTCCTGATAAGAAGGGCTAGTCACTGCATCCAATGGACCTGACTGGGGAATGTTGGGTCTGGAGTTCAGAATATACAACCATCTTTCAGACCGAACCATCCGCTCATGTGCCTCATAATCATGCCAATTGTGCTCTGCAAAAGCATAGTTCCTAAAGGGTAGATTGGGATCGACCAATTGTTGATGGAAGGATTTTCCTTGAAACTGCTTATCAATATCCACACCAGCCAATTGAAGAACTGTTGGGGCAATGTCTATGGAACTGATCAGTTGTGAACAAGTGGTTCCTTTTTTCCCTAAACCACTTGGCCAATGCGCCACAAAGGGTGTTTTCATACCCCTATCATTTACCCTGGTCTTGCTATGCGGAAATGGGCGACCATTGTCTGCCATAAAGAAAATGAGTGTATTATCTAGTGATCCCTGTTTCTTCAATTGATCCATAACTTTTCCCAAGAAACTGTCCAAGCGGGCTATTTCGTCATAATATTTCGCCAAATCTGTTTTGGTAGCCATTTCATCGGCCAAGTAAAAGGGAGGAGTGAGTTCCTCAGCTAGATGTGTTCCAGAGAAATCATTTGGTCCCCAAGGGCGGTGCGCGTCATGAGAAGCAAACCACATAAAAAAGGGCTTTTCCTTTGGTCTTTCGGCAAGAAGCTCCACCCATTTATCCTCTCCACCAGGACCTCCATCTTTGGTATGAACCTCGTCAAACCCTCTCATTGCATATTCACCCATGTGAAATTTTCCTGCCTGGGCTGTATAATAGCCTTGGGCCTTCAGAAATTCGGGAAGAGACTTCATATTCAAAGGAGGCTCGGTATGGAGCTCTGCCGCACCAGTATTATGTGGATAACGGCCTGTTAAAATTGAATTTCTGCTAGGACTGCAAGAGCTGGCCGTCAAATACACATTTTCAAAGCGCAAGCCATCAGCAGCCATTTTGTCAATATTCGGTGTTTTGGCCTGAGCATTACCATAGCAGCCCAAGTCATCCCAGCTCACATCATCAGCAATGATGATAATAAAATTTGTTTTTGAACTTTGGGCCCAAACCGGTGAAATAAAAATCAACAGGGCCAGAAATATTCCAAAGGTTTGCTTCATCATCTGCATGTTAGGTTTTAATAGGTCTTTGCGAAATACCTATAAATTATCTGTATAAAATTTTAAATCAAACTTTTCAGACCAACATCAGGCAGAAACAACAAAAGCCGTCCAAATTTGGACGGCTTTATTAATATCGATTACAAGTCAGGTATCTTAAAACAACTTGATCTTGCCCCAGCTTCTGATCAAAATAGTGAAGGCCAAAGCACTCACGATGGAAGCAATGATAGCTGACATGGTATTTTCATATAGCCAGAATCCAATGGCAAACAAGGCGGAGTAAATTGCTACCGAACCGGTCACCATCAAACCAATTTCGAATGGCAACTGACCTTGCTCAGCTTCTACTTCCGGATACTTGTTCAACAGTTTTCTCCATCCATAGGCTGCTGGTTTTACTTTTTTATAGAAAGAAAGTAAGATTTCATCATTTTCTGGTTTGGTCACCAAGGTAACGATCACCCAAGTGGCCGTGGTCACACTGACACCATAAAGTAACTTCAAATACTCCATTCCTTCTGGGATATTGATGATACCAAACTTAGGGTTGATGGTTTCAAAGAAGATGGCCACGATAAATGAAATGATCATCGCTGAAATTTCTGTGTAAGCATTGATCCTCCACCAAAACCATCTTAAAATAAAGATCAATCCAGTACCTGCACCGATCTGAAGCAAAATATTAAACGCTTCAAGTGCATTGGACAAGGCCAAGGCCAATAGAGCGGCCAAGCCCATCAATACCACTGTTGAGATTCTTCCCACGTTTACCAACTCCTTATCAGAAGCATCAGGCTTTACAAATCTTTGGTAGAAGTCATTTACCACATAAGACGAACCCCAGTTCAAGTGTGTAGAAAGAGTAGACATTACCGCAGCAATCAAAGAGGCCAATACAATACCAATCAATCCAGTTGGCAAGTAGGTCAGCATGGCAGAATAAGCCAAATCATCTCCCAATTTATCTGCAGGAATATGTGGGAAAGCTTCTTGCATATCACTGATCTGTGGGAACACCACCAATGAAGCCAAAGCAATGATGATCCATGGCCAAGGACGAAGTGCATAATGCGCTACATTGAAGAACAAGGTTGCTCCAATTGCATTCTTTTCATCTTTGGCAGAAAGCATCCTTTGGGCGATGTAACCACCACCTCCTGGCTCAGCACCTGGATACCATGTTGCCCACCATTGGATCGCGATAGGCATCAAGAACAAAGGAATCACCAAGTTCATATCATTAAAATCAGGAAGAAAAGATAACTTGTCAGACACATTAGGATGAGCCAACAGGTTGTCCAAAGATCCAATTTCTGGAAGATCCAAAATATAGATGGCAGCACCGATTGCACCGGCCATGGCAATAAAGAACTGGAAGAAGTCAGTCAACAAAACCCCTTTCAATCCACCCAATGAACTATATACAACTGTCACAATTGAAGCAATCAATAAAGTTTGTACCGGGCTTAGTCCGAGCATCACCCCACCAATCTTAATGGCTGCCAGAGAGACAGTGGCCATGATCATAATATTAAAGAACACTCCCAAATAGATTGCTCTAAAACCTCTTAAAAAAGCTGCTGCTTTTCCTCCATACCTTAATTCATAGAATTCCAAATCAGTATTGATTTCAGACCTTCTCCAAAGTTTGGCATAAACAAACACAGTGAGCATACCGGTCAAAAGGAAACACCACCAAGTCCAGTTACCAGAGACACCATTATTCCTTACAATATCCGTAACCAAGTTAGGGGTATCCGCTGAGAAGGTGGTAGCAACCATGGAAACACCCAAAAGCCACCATGGCATACTTCTGCCAGATAAGAAGAAGTCCTTAGAACTTTTACCTGCAGATTTTGAGGTAAACACGCCTATCAGCAAGGAAATGATGAAAAAGGCCGCAATAATGCCCCAGTCAATTGGAGAGATGTTCATAATATCCTAATGTATTTAGTGATTTAGTAAAATCGGTAACTTACTTTTTTTGGGTGCGTTAAAGTTGTTAAATGAAGTTTTATAAAATTTTACATTTAATAAAACGCACTTTTGAAATAAATTTCACTAATGTATTCAATTATTCACGAATTACAAAAAGTGAAATCTTGTTAACTTAACTTTAATTTTCCCAAAGAAAATAAATATTGACGAAAACATATATTAATACGCTTATTTTTTATTTTTGCGTTCGGTTTACGCAATAAAAGGTTTCAAATTCTTTTGAATTATAAATTTCAGGTTGTACTTTAAATTTGAAATGGTAAGCAGAGCTGACCTTTTAGTAAACTTAAGGCGTTATCAAACTAATGATTGAATTGAATATGAATGCGGTAATAGGTCAGCTTTTGAAGCACTATGGTCAGGAAGAGGAAGTTACTGAGGTTAAAAAATATGGCTCTGGTCACATTCATAAAACTTTTTTAGTGGACATTCCTTCTCAGCAATATATTCTTCAAAGCTTCAATCGAAAAGTCTTTCCTTTTCCAGACCGCATTGCAGGTAATTTACAGCAAGTAAAAACTCACCTTCATGGAAAAAACCTGGAGTTTAACTTGCCCCTTCCCATGCGCACCACTGCTGGTAAGCTGTTTACAGACCATGAAAACGTCTTCTACAGGCTATTCCCTTTTGTAGAAGGGAAATGTATAGACAAGGTAGAAAACCCAAAGCAGGCTTACCTGGCCGCTCAGGCTTTTGGAGGATTCATTAAAGCTTGTGCCGGTATCACAACTGATGGTTTGGAAGAAGTTATCGAAGGTTTTCATGACCTTTCCCTTCGCTACCGACAGTTTGAAACGGCACTCAAAAACACTCAAATTGAGTTGTCTGGAGAAGTATTGGACATGATCGAGTTCTATAAAAAGCAAGTGCTTCTGGTAAGGAAGTACAAACACTATGTTGAAACACTTCCCCTTAGGGTCACCCACAATGATACCAAGATCAACAATGTTATCTTTTCTGATGACTTCAGTAAGATAAATGCCGTAATTGATCTGGATACCGTTATGGCAGGTTATGTTTTTTATGATTTCGGTGACTTGGTGCGTACAGTGGCCTGCACTGAAGAAGAAGGTTCTGTCGAATGGAGCAAGATCGATATCGACCTTGACAAATACGCAGCTTTGCTTCAAGGCTTTGTCGAGGCCATGGACTCAGAACTATCGACAGAAGAAAAAGAATCATTGCCTTTTGGAGGAGAAATGATGGCCTGTATCATGGGACTTCGCTTTCTCACGGACTATTTAAATGGCAATATCTATTATCCAATCAGTTACCCAGAGCATAACTTTCATCGCTCTAAAAACCAAGCGCTCTTGCTTCAAGCCCTCCAGTCAAAGCGAGAATCCATTTCATTACTGATTAAAAATGTCTAAGATACCAATTATCTGATATAGAGGGTTCATCTGAGGCATTCCATTCTTCTTTTCCTATTCATTTGGGGGTATTTTATTCTTTAGACGTATATAATTGAGGTAATCAAAATATTCAATTTTGATTTTAGCGTGGATTTATCACAGAAAAAAGTAGGTCTATCAAAGTTTCAGTCCATAAGAGTAATCTTTAAAGACTTTGCTTATCTCTAGTTAGATTACTTATTTTTTTTTGTATCTTGGATAGATTATTGTAAAAAGTTAGAATTACAGAATAAAATAACGGCTTTAACCTTATAAATAAACAGTACCCCATGAAAAAAAGAACATTTCTTAAAAATACAGCAGCCCTTGCCGCAGTATCTATGCTCCCTGGATCAGTGTGGTCCATGGCAAAAGGTAAGAGGCTCCGTACGGCACACATAGGTGTATCCAATATGGGTATGGCGGATTTGAAAGCCATCTCTTCTCATAGTTTAGTCGATGTAGTGGGCTTATGTGATGTGGACAGCAACGCTTTGGCAACTGCAAAAGCCATGCACCCAAAAGCAAAAACCTATGCGGATTACCGTGAAATGCTCAAAGAAATGTCAGATGAAATCGATGCAGTAATTGTATCCACTCCTGACCATACACACGCTCCAGCTTCTATGTTGGCCATGGAAAAAGGCAAACCAGTTTATTGCCAAAAACCTTTGACCCATCATGTAACAGAGGCAAGGGCGATGAAAAAATTTGCCTCAGATAACAATATCATTACCCAAATGGGTATCCAGGTGCACTCTTTTTATGACTATAAGCTAGCAACACACCTAATCCGTGAAGGCATCATCGGTAAAGTGAAGTGCGTTAGGGCTTGGTCTCCTAAAAACTGGGGCTTTGATGGAGAGGCTCCTGAAGGATCTGATCCAGTACCAAGCACTTTGGATTGGAACTTATGGTTAGGTACTGCCCCTGAAAGAGAATACAAAAAGGGTTATTACCACACAGGAAATTGGAGAAAAGTATTGGACTACGGCTGTGGTACTTTGGGCGATATGGGTGTCCATATCTTTGACACACCTTACAATGCTTTAGAGCTTGATGTCCCAATGACCATCAAAAACAAATGCCGCAAACCAACTGGCTTTGGCTTCCCTGAGCACAATGAAGTGACCTATACTTTCCCTCAGACCCCATATACCACCGAAACCTTGGAATGGGTATGGTATGATGGGCCTGGAGCTCCTGCTAAGCACAAAGATTTGAAATTACCTAATGGAGATGAACTGCCAGGCCAAGGCGCCATGTTTATTGGTGAAGATGGAAGACGACTACTGCTTCCTCACTTTATGCAGCTACCTAAGCTAATTATAGACGGTGAGTATAAAGAATTGGATCTTAGTGGTACCGAACATATTGGCCAGCCTGTGAGGGATTATGACAGTGAAGGAGAAAAGCATTACCACCAGTTTGTGGATGCTTGCTTGGGTAAAGATGAGACCAGCGCTCCGTTTGATTATGCAGCAAGGCTGACGGAAACTATTCTGTTAGGAACCATTGCCGGTAGATTCCCGAACAAAACACTTCACTGGGATGCCAAAACAGCCCGATTTGCAGAAGAAGAAGCCAATGCACTATTGGATGCACCATACAGAGAATTTTAATATGTATTAGTTGATTGATTTAAAAAGGGGGCTTCGGTCCCTTTTTTTATGCACTAATTGACCACCATCCATTTGACTTACTCATAAGTGAACCTTAATTTATGTTATGAAAAAGTCTCTATTCCTTGTTTCTTTATCCATCATACTTTTTACACATTGTCAAAAGGCCAGGCAAGAAAGCGTTTCAGAAGATATTTTTGACCGTGTCAGAAACCTGCCAGACAGTATCAAAATAAATGACATCACCATTTATAACCTTTTCAAGTATCAAATCCTGGCCCACCGCGAAAATAGCTATGACAGCACCATGGTCATCGAAAAGGTTTTTGAAAGACATCCTAAAATCTGGAAGGAACTCTATGGGGTACTTTTTGATTCTGTCCGATTTTCCACAGAAGCAGGAATGATCAGTTGGAACAAAGACATCTATCAAGATCACTTGGATACTATTGAATCAAGAATAGATCAGTTACTTGAAGTAAATTTTGATTCTACGCTTAAAGCAAGCTTGACAGGATTAAAAAGACTGACTGGAAGAACCCCTGAAAATGTAAAACTGAGTATCATATTGTCCCCAGTAGAAGGAATCGGCTTTGGGGGAATGGAAAATGATGCTTTTATCCTTGACCTTTTGGATAGTAATTTCGATGTGATCAACATGGTTGAAGAAGGCATTCCCCATGAACTGAACCATTTCATTTATGAGCCTACCCGTGCAAATGACCCTGACAAAGAAAGTCCCCTGCGTTTATGTATTGATGAAGGCTTTGCTTGTTATTACACCTATCGCTATTTCGATGGAGGAATTACAAAAGCACAAGCCGTAGAGCAAATGAGTGAAGCCGAGTGGCAATGGTATCTTGATCACGAAAAGGAAATTTTTGAACAATGTGCACCGCATTTCTTTCAATCCGGTGAAGACGACCCTTTACGTCAATTGGGAAAAGAAATGGGTGCTCCCAAAACACTATTTTACTGGCTTGGCTTTAGGATTATTGAAAAGTACGTCCAAAATCATGGCAAAGGCTCTTGGAAGGATATCTATGAATTGCCTATCAAAGATGTCTTGGAGCAAAGTAACTATGCCGAATCTTTAAGGTAAAGTCAACTTAATTATTCTATTGAAAAAGTATAGGTGAGCAAAGAAGAAGCCCTAGCTAAATACCTCCAACAGGTACACAGGATTTACCAATAATCGCTAACATCTATAGCTTTTCACACGATTAAAAATTAATTTGTGGCCTAATTTAAACTGACACCAAGAAAGGAGTACATTGCCGGGATTCTTTGATACCAAAATTGAGTTTCTAAAGGGAGTAGGACCACAAAAAGCCGCCTTGATCAATAAGGAACTTAATATTTTTACCTTTGGAGAACTTCTCCAACACTATCCTTTCCGGTATGAGGATCGCACCAAATTTTACAAAATCAACCAGATCAATGGTAACCTGGAACATGTTCAGGTAATTGCTAAAGTCCGACGACTTGAAACGATTGGTTTGGCCCGTAAAAAACGATTGGTCGCCTACATCGAAGATGAGACTGGCGAGATGGAGCTTACTTGGTTCAAAGGCATCCAATGGGTAGCCAAAAAACTCTTGCCTGGTGCCACTTATATTTTCTTTGGAAAACCCAACCAGTATGGCCGCAAATTTAGCATTGCCCATCCAGAAATGGAACCCTTAACAGCTGCCCAGGAAGAAAAAAGCTCTTTTCAACCAGTTTATCCTACGACAGAGAAACTGCGGGTAAAGTACCTGGACAGCAAGGGAATTTCCAGAATTATGGCCACCTTGGTCCAAAACGCGTATCCCCAAATTCAGGAAACATTGCCTGACGATGTCTTACGTCGTTTTAACCTGACAGCCAAAAATGATGCCCTCAAGCAAATCCACTTTCCCGATGATCCAGAAAGGCTCAAAAGAGCCAGATTTCGGCTAAAATTTGAGGAATTCTTCTTCGTGCAGCTAAGGCTTCTCAAATTAAAATTGACCAGGACTGAAAAATTTAAAGGACAAGTCCTCACACAAATTGAGCTGCTGAACCAATTTTACAAGGACCATCTTCCCTTTGACCTTACCAATGCACAAAAACGGGTCATTCGAGAATCCTATAATGATATGCGTTCTGGCAAGCAGATGAACCGGCTTATTCAAGGCGATGTGGGCAGTGGCAAGACCATTGTTGCTTTTATCTGTGCACTGATCGCCATCAGCTCTGGCGCACAGACTTGTCTAATGGCCCCAACTGAGATTTTGGCCACACAACACTTTGAAGGACTTAAGGAGTTTGCTGATATGATGGGGCTGCGTATTGATCTTTTGACTGGCTCTACCAAAAAATCAGCGCGCAAAAGGATCCATGGAGAGCTTTTAAATGGGCAATTGCATATCCTGATCGGCACACATGCCTTGTTAGAAGATGTGGTGCAGTTTCAAAATCTAGGACTAGCCATTGTAGATGAGCAGCACCGCTTTGGAGTAGCACAGCGCGCCAAGCTTTGGGCTAAAAACAAAAACTACTATCCTCATGTCTTGGTCATGACCGCTACGCCCATTCCAAGAACCTTGGCCATGACACTATATGGAGACTTGGACATCTCGGTTATCGATGAGCTTCCCGCAGGAAGAAAGCCTATCCAAACTATCCATCGCTTTGACAAAGACCGACTGAAAGTCTTTGGTTTTATGAAAAAGGAAATCGAATTGGGCAGGCAAATCTATGTGGTCTATCCGTTGATCGAAGACTCTGAAAAAATGGACCTCAAAAGCCTTATGGATGGTTATGAAAGTATTTGTCGGGCTTTTCCCCAATATCCTGTTAGCATCGTCCATGGCAATATGAAACCGGCCGATAAGGAATTTGAGATGCAACGTTTTGTAAAGAACGAAACCAAAATCATGGTGGCCACCACTGTGATTGAAGTGGGGGTAAATGTACCCAATGCTTCAGTCATGGTCATTGAAAATGCAGAGCGTTTTGGCTTATCCCAACTCCACCAGCTTCGGGGAAGGGTTGGCCGGGGAGCAGAACAGTCTTACTGTATCCTGATGAGCAAATATGAACTTTCCAAGGACAGCCGCGTAAGGCTGGACACCATGGTAAGAACCAATAACGGTTTTGAGATTGCTGATGTGGACCTCAAGCTTCGCGGACCGGGCGATCTGATGGGCACCCAACAAAGTGGGGTAGCCGACCTGCTCATAGCAGACCTCAGCAAAGACGCCCCCATCCTCACCATGGCCAGAGATGCTGCGCAAGCACTTATCCAAGAAGACCCAAATCTACAGCTTCCACAAAATGCCATGGTTTTAAGGCAAATCAAAAACCAGAAGAAACACGCAGTCAATTGGAGTAGGATTAGCTAAAATAAAAAAAACCACCCCCAGGTAAAACCTGAGAGCGGTTAAGTATATAAACCAGTTTTATTTATTTCGTAATTATGCCGATCTCCGCAAAGGAGGCCTCTTTTCCATCCAATGTCTTAGTTGCCTTTAGTTTGATAAACCTAGCTGGAACCGCATCAAAGCTTATTTTCTGCTCTATTGGGCTGTTGGCAATGTTTCCAAATTCTCCAGCGCTAACTGTCTTCCATTGCTTACCATCTGTGCTCACAGCAAAATCATAATGAGAAATCACACCAGACATATAGCGGTTTTGCATAGGCATATAGGTAAAGCCTTTTAAGCTTACTGCCTCAGCCAAATCGATCACTATCTCATCACTTTCACTGATGTAATTGGTGTAATCATTTTCATCGATCGCCTGTGCCGCCTTTTCTCCCCCTCCGATTACTTCCCAGTTGACTTTGGCCAAATCCAAATCAGCTCTGCTAGGCTCACTCACTTTGCCTGAAGTTTTGTCCACAGCAATGGCCTTGACCGTATGGGCAGTTTTGATTTCAAACGCCCCCTCATATTTGTTAGAGCTTTCGGAAGGGTCACTGCCATCAGTGGTATAATAAATATCCACTCCTTGGTCTGGCACTTCCAAACTCACCATTCCTTCTACTGTTCGTTTTATTTCAGGAGCTAGAACTACCTTCGGTGCATTATAGATGGCTACCTTTGAAATCGTAGGTGCAGCTTTCGCATCTTTGACAGTGAACCTTACTGCAGTAGCAGTTACATCAGGAAATCTCAAAATCCGCTTGTAACCTATGGTAGTTTCATCAGCAATCTGCTCCCAACCACCTTCTGTCTCTGCCTCCACAGTAAATGCTTTAACTCTTTGTCCCAAAGGAATGTACTCCTGAACCAAAAAACGATTAAAGGTGGTCGGCTCACCAAATGAAATGGTCAATGCCCCAGATACTTCTCCATCAGCTGTGGCCCAGTAAGTTGCTGGATCATCATCCAAGACCATCTCTGCTTCAAAGCCATGGCCTCTTTCCACTGTAGCTGAAACATCCAGATCTGCTCTTGCCAGGTTATTGGCAAAATCCTCCTTCACTTTCTCAGCCAACTTCAATACTTGCTCCACATCCCTTTCATGAATCAAACCTCTCTTATCAACAGGGAAGTTGAGGAGAAATGAACCATTTCGGCCTATACTTTCATAATAGATGTCCAAAAGTTCAGGTAAAGATTTCACTTTATGGTCTTCATATTCATGATAATACCAACCTGGACGAATGGAGACATCCACCTCTGCAGGAACCCAGTGTGTTCCATCTTCCTGGCCATCTGCATAGTCCGTGTGGTAATTAGGCATACCTCCATAAATTTCATCACGCAATAAGTTTGACCAGGTGGTTTTGTAAGCATGGCCTTCTTCGTTCCCTACCCATCTGACATCTGGTCCAGCATCACTAAAGATCACCGCATTGGGTTGAAGCTCACGAATGATCTTATACGTATTTTCCCAATCATAATAGCTTTTTTTATCTACCCTTCTTTCTTCATTGGCTCCACCATAGTATCCGGTACCACCATTCGCACCATCAAACCAAACTTCAAAAACATCCCCATAATTGGTCAATAGTTCACGAAGCTGGGCACGGAAAATTTCTATGTACTCTGGCGTTCCATAATCTTCATTGTTCCGATCCCATGGAGATAGGTAAACACCAAATTTTAACCCATATTCTTTACAAGCCTCAGAAAGCTCCTTCAAGACATCTCCTTTACCATCTTTCCAAGTGGAGCTTTTTACAGAATGATCCGTAGTGGCTGTTGGCCAAAGACAAAAACCGTCATGGTGCTTCGCTGTCAAAATGATGCCCTTCATGCCTGCCTCTTTGGCTACTCGAGCCCATTGACGACAGTCCAGTGCGGAAGGATTAAAAGTCTTTGGATCTTCATCTCCCATACCCCACTCCATATTCGTGAAGGTATTCATATTGAAATGGACAAAAGCATAAAACTCCATGTCTTGCCATGCTAACTGTCTTTCTGAAGGTACTGATTCCACCGGAGCCGGTGGTGCTACTTTCTCACTCTGACAGGCAACTGCCAGAAGCAATAATATTAGATACTTTTTCATTATGGGGTTTTAAGGTTGATCTACTAATATAAGTATTTGTAAAGTAGGATGAATGTATTTTAACTGATTTAGAAAATTTTTAGTAAATACATGCAAAAATTGTACGCATTAAGGCAAAAGCACTAGTCCTTATCCAAAAATTTTCAATTATCTATCTTGAACCATTTATATAAAAAATTAAAAGATCTTCGAAGATTGCGAACAAATTAATGTCCTTTTGGCTTCTTTTGGTTAGCATTTATATGGTTATGTTTACATCATGGTATTTTTGAAAAAAGTATTGGCCCTTTTCTTTATTGTTTTGTTTCCAATGATGGTTTCCGCGCAAACGGTAATTACTGTTTTGGATGCTGAAAATGGAAATCCTATACCGGGAGTACTCATTCGACTGTCCAACCAGACCAAGCTTATTGCTGATGAAAATGGTCAGGCCAGAGCCAATTTGAATCATCAGCTTACTGCTTTGTTTAGCCATTTAGCATATGAGGACTTGTGGAAAAACTTAGAACCCGGAAAAACAGACACAGTTCGCCTTTTCAAAAAAACCAATAGTCTTTCTGAAGTTATTGTTTCTTCATTTGGTTCAACACGTAGCTTACTGGAACAAGCAGCAGCAGTAAGCCAAGTGAATGAAAAGGAACTTTATCGCTTCAATGAAACCTCCTTGGTCAATGCCTTTAACACGCGGTCTGGTGTAAGGATGGAGGAAAGGGCTCCTGGAAGCTACAGGATCTCCATCCGCGGTAGTTCTTTGAGAGCACCTTTTGGTGTGCGCAATGTCAAAATCTACTGGGATGACATTCCCTTTACTGCACCGGACGGGACTACGCCACTAAATATCCTTGACCTCAGCAATGTCCAAAACACCGAAATTATCAAAGGCCCAGCTGGAAGCATTTATGGAGCAGGCAATGGTGGCGTGATCAGCTTCACTCCTAAAAAAATTAAAGCCAATAGCGCCAATGCAGATCTTGCAGTAGGTGATTTTGGCTTGCTAAAGTATCGTTTGGGAATGGAACAGTTATTAGAAAATGGGGACATTTATGCCAGTTTCGTCCAACAAAAATCGGACGGATACAGAGACCACAGTGCCTTGGACAGAAAAGTATTCAACATGGGAGCAAATTTCTATCCCTCGAATAAACAGAGTATCTCCACCCAACTGTTGTATTCTGATCTTTTTTATGAATTGCCAGGAGGACTGACATCCGAGCAAGTGGCAGAAAACCCACAACAGGCTCGACCTGGATCAGCAGCCCAGAACGCTTCCATCAACCAGAAATCACTCTATGGTACTTTTGTTCATGAATATGATTTCAATACTAAATGGAGCAACAAAAGTGCTGCCTATATTCAAACTACAGATTTTGAAAATCCTTTTAACCTGGATTATAAAAAAGAAACCCAGTATGGCTACGGCGGAAGAACCAAGTTTACCTTAAATGATCAATGGGGACAATTTCCTGTTCGCTTGCTGCTAGGTGGAGAATACCAGTTTTCCAATACCAGCGCACAAAACTTTGGCAACCGAAATGGTCAGGCCGATACCGTGCGATTCAGTGATGACCTGATTACCACCCAAGGATTTCTCTTTCAACAAGTCGAAGTCAACTGGACCAAAAATATGCTGATGACACTAGCTCTAAGCGAAAACTTTTCCCGCTTTGACATCAATCGAAACATAGATGCTTCCACAGGCCTTCCTTATGCAGTAGAAAGAAAGTTCAATCCCGTCTGGGTGCCAAGACTGGCCTTTTCGGCTAAAATCAATCGCTATTCTGCACTCTTTGGAAGCATCAGTGCCGGCTTCTCTCCTCCCACCATAGATGAAGTACGCACCAATGAAGGCTCGATCAATCTAGACCTGGAAGCAGAAAAAGGCATCAATTATGAAATGGGCTATCGTGGCAATTATAGCGACGGCAAGATCAATTTAGATATAAGTACATTCTACTTTAAATTAGATGAAACCATCACTACCTACACCAATGAACAAGGGGTAGTACTATTTAGAAATGCAGGAGCCACAGACCAAAAGGGTATTGAAGCACAAATTGACTATTCCCTGATCCGAAGCAATACAGCTTGGCTCCAAGAACTGAAACTGGGACATGCTTATTCATTTCACCACTTCTTATTCAAGAATTATGTGAATGATGGAGAAGATTTTTCAGGAAACATGCTAACAGGCGTACCCCAAAACAACTTGGTCAACAGGTTAGATGTGGAAACCCAGTCAGGGCTTTATCTTAACGTGACCCATCAGTTTGTAAGTGAACTTCCTCTAAATGATGCCAACACGGTGATGCAGGACAGCTACAACTTACTTAATGCCCGGCTCGGTTGGCGAGGTAATCTCAGCAACAAGTTGGAGCTTGAAATATACGGAGGTGCTGACAACCTTCTGGATGAGCAATACAGTTTAGGAAATGATCTCAATGCGTTTGGAGGCAGGTATTATCAGCCCGCGGCCTTAAGAAATTTCTATGGAGGTATTAAAGTAAAAATGAGGTATTAGGCTGTAAGCCGACTCACTTAAACTTCACCACTTTTCCATGGGCTTGAGAAGTCATTTCCTCGGGGATGGCATGAGTGATTTCCTTATAAAGTAATTCCACCAAGCGTTTCTTCAAGAAACTTCGGGTCAAAATAATGCTTACTTCCCGGATCGGCTCTTCACCTGCAAAAGGCCTTAATCGGGTCTTTTCTTCCTCACTCAAATCAAATGTTGCCAGCTCTGGTAATAAAGTCACTCCTTTGTATCGGTTGACCATATTCTTCAAACCTTCCAGTGATCCGCTTTCATAGTGAAAATTCATTCGCTGGAATTTGCTCTGGTCGCAAATATTAAGCACTTGATCCCTAAAGCAGTGGCCTTGCTGAAGCACCCAAAAATCATCCGCCATAAGGTCTTTCACCATGATTGATTCATGATTCAGCAAATGGTGCCCTTTAGAAAGGTAAGCGTAGAATTTCTCATAAAACATCGGTTTTTCCACAATTCCTTGTTCATCCAAAGGGGTCACGACGATTCCAAGATCCAATTCATCATTGCGCAATCGCTTGACGATTTCCTCAGTGATCAGTTCTTCCACCTGAAGTTGTACATTGGGATATTTCTCTAAAAACCCCCTGATAAACAGGTGCAATAAATAAGGAGCCAAAGTAGGAATAATGCCCAACTTGATCACACCACTAATGTTTCCCTTGAGCTGGGCAATCATTTCATAAATTCCCTTGCTTTCAGAAACCACCTTTTTGGCTTGTTCGATCAACTGAGCACCAGTTTCTGTGGGGATTACAGGCATCTTAGATCGGTCAAAAATCACCACATCCAGCTCTCGCTCCAATTTATGGATTTGAGCACTCAAGGTAGGTTGAGTAACAAAACAAGCCTCTGCAGCGTGTCCAAAGTGACGGTGCTTATCCACCGCCAACACGTATTCCAATTGTTGGATGGTCATGTGTCAATCTGGTTTTTAGCCCTTAAAAACATGAAAGCAAAGATATAAATCTTTTTCTTTTTATTTAGATTTGATATAAATAATAATCTGATTTGCCGTATCCATGCTTATTACATTAAATTCTTCGCCCAATTGATCAGAAGCATTCTAACTGCCATATAGGCCTCAGGACCGAAACAGACGATATTTTTTTTTCCATTCATAACATAAAAGCTAACAATCATGTCTTTTTAACACCTTTACTTGTTGTATAATTCAGGCATCTAAAAATTCCTATTAACTTTACCAAAATAGTCACACGCCTATCCCAAATTATACCCACAACATTCAGTGATCTATACCCTATGAGTTTATTGAGCCTTCATGAGATTAGTAAAAAGTTTCCTCAGTCCAAGCAATTTGCGGTAAAGGATATTTCTCTGGAAATTGGAGAGGGTGAAATTTTAGCCATAGTAGGTGAAAATGGCTCAGGAAAAACCACCTTATTGAAGCTTATTGCAGGCATGGAACACCCAGACTCTGGTCGAATTATTTCTTCGGGACAAACCATTGTCAATGGTAAAACCGCCACCCCTGCCAACCAAAGAGGTGTCGGTGTTGTATTTGAAGATTACGCTCTTTTCCCTCAAATGAACATCTTGGAAAATGTGCGTTGTGCCTTGCACCAACAGGAAAAAAATGCCAAGCAAATTGCCAAAGACAGCCTAGCTTTGGTAGGACTTGAGGATAGTTTTGGGGCTTATCCTCACCAACTTTCCTCTGGACAGCGCCAGAGAGCCGCATTGGCCAGGGCTTTGGCATCAAGGCCCAAACTATTGCTTTTGGATGATCCTTTCAAAAGCCTTGACACCCGCTTCAAAAACGAGATCAGTGAAGACTTGAGGGACATCGTTAAAACCAGTGGTGTCACGACGATTTTTGCCAGTCATCACGCAAAGGATGCGCTTTCTGTTGCGGACAGGATTGCTATCCTTCATAAGGGAAAATTACAGCAAGTGGACGATCCGGTCAATATTTATAAATCTCCTGCCAATGCCTATGTAGCCAACTTTTTTGGTAAGAGAAATGAGATCATTGCCACACCAACAGAAGATGGTTTTTATTCTGGTTTTGGATTTATCCCAGATCCTAACTCCAAAAATTATACGGAGAAAGTAAAAATCCTTTTCCGCTCAGAAGATGCCAAAATCAAAAAAAGTACTGAACAACCTCTCAGCGGTGAGGTGGTAAGAACCCTGTATTATGGGGACCACCAAATCGTAAAACTGGTAGATGATGAAGGTAGGCAAATCAGTATTAAAGCAGCTCCTAACCGCAACTTTGTCAAAAACGACCGCATGTTTTTTACCATTGGTAAATACGAAATAGAAGAAGCTTTCTAGAATTGACCATTCACAAAATCAATCTTAAGGATTAGAAACGGATACTTGATAAATCAAATATCAAAGGTTATTTTGAAGGAATTATTTTCTGTCACATTAACCTAAACCCTTCTAATCATGTCTACAAAGAATGACTCCCATTTTTCCAGAAGAAAGTTCATGGGAGCCTCCCTTTTGAGTGCCACAGGCCTCAGCTTATGGCCCCATCTCAATTTTGCCAAATCTAAGGATCAGCTTAGCACATTACCTGCATCCAGTAAGGTCAGGCTTGGCTTTATCGGTATGGGTCGTCAATCTTACGGCATCATGAAGGGAATGATGTCCATTCCCCAAGTGGAAATCATCGCAGGGTGTGATGTATATGGGATAAAAAGAGAACGCTTCCAACATGCAGTAGGCGAACATTATGGTAAAAACCCAATTGAAATTCCGGTTTATGAGAAATACCAAGATTTGCTTTCCAGAGAAGATATAGATGCAGTGGTCATAGCCACCCCGGATTTTTGGCACGCGCTGATTGCCATTGATGCTTGCCGCGCCAAGAAAGATGTTTACTTGGAAAAACCTTTGACCTTTACCATCAAAGAAGGACAAGCGCTGGTCAAAGCGGTTAGAGACAACGGCACCGTATTGGCAGTAGGAAGCCAACAGCGCTCAGAAACCAATTTCCAGTATGCTGTTCGCTTGGTCCAAAAAGGACACATTGGGAAAATCAAAAAGGTTATGGTCAATGTGGGCCAACCGGAATCTCCAAAACCATATGATCTCCCCAAAGAAACCGTTCCGGCAGATTTAAATTGGAAACTCTGGCTTGGACCAATCAAGCCTGTACATTATAACCATGAATTAGACCCGCCTATTTCGATCAATCCAGCCAAAAACGAAGATCTCTGGGGAGCATGGAGGTGGTACGAAGAAACTGGTGGAGGCTTGATGACTGACTGGGGAGCCCACATGTTTGACATTGCCCAATGGGGAATCAGCATGGACCGAAATGGACCAGTGGAGGTTATCCCAGCAATGGGAAACAGCCCATTGACCTTCAAATATGAAAATGGTATAGTGATGACCACGGAGCCATTTGATGGAGATACCCGTGGAATAAAATTCATAGGAGAAAAAGGCTGGATCCAAGTTTCAAGAGGTGGTTTCAAAGCTTCTGATCCTAATCTGGTAGTCCCTGAAGATGAAGAAAGGCTCATTCAAGCCCCTCCCCATTATATTGACTTTATTGAAAGTGTTATCAGAAGAAAGGACCCAATTGCCACTGTAGAAATCGGGCACAGTACCTGTACCGTTTGTAGTTTGGGTAACATTGCCAATAAACTTCAGCGTACACTCAAATGGGACCCTATCCAGCAAGTATTTATTGGGGACGAGGAAGCTATGGGCATGCTCCATTACAATTATGAAAATGGCTATGAACTCAAAACATAAAAAAACAATAATCCTTCTATCATGGGTGATCCTCTGCGGGCTTTTTGCCTGTGGAGGAAAGTCTGGTGATGATAAGAATAAAGACATCCCCAAGCCTGAACCCAACACTCAAGAAAAAGCCTTTTTCACCCCAAACCCGCAAGCACTTTCAGAACAAAAAGTTGGTCAGCTTTCTATTGGCGACTCTGCTCCCTATTTTAACCTTCCAGGTGTCGATGGACAATACCATTCCTTGGAGGAATACCAAGATGCCCAAGTACTGGTCATCAATTTTACCTGCAACCACTGCCCAACAGCTCAGGCTTATGAAGACCGTTTTATACAAGCTGTCAAAGATTATCAGGATAAAGGGGTAGCTTTTGTGGCCATCTCCTCCAATTCACCGATAGGAATTTTACCAGAAGAACTCGGATACACTGACTTGAGCGATACATACCCCGAGATGATCGTCAGGGCGCAGGACAAGGCCTATAATTTCCCCTACCTTTATGATGGCGACAAGCATGAGTTTTCATTGGCTTATGGTCCTACCGCCACTCCTCATGTATTTGTATTTGACCAAAACAGAAAACTAACCTATTCCGGCAGAATCGATGATTCCGAAAAGCCTGGAACCGGTCAAGCGGAGGACTTAAGGTTGGCTATTGAAAGCACCTTAAATAATCAGCCTTTGCCGGATCAGCAAGCTATCCTACCTTCTTTTGGCTGCTCCATCAAGTGGGCCTGGAAAAACCAATATGGAGAAAAGGTCAATGCAGCCTGGAAAGAAAAACCTGTAACCCTGAACAAAATAGACCTTAGTGAGCTAGAGAACCTGTTGAAAAATGACAGTGATGAATTACTGCTTCTTAACTTTTGGGCTACATGGTGTGGACCTTGCATCGTTGAATATCCAGAATTTATCGAAATCCAACGCATGTACGGTGACCGGAATTTCCACTTTGTCTCCATCAGTTTAGACGATCCCAACGCAGCAGAAAAAGTGCTTAAATTTCTCAAAAAGAAGTACTCTGCGGTCAATAACTACCTGGTTAATACAGAAGACAAATATGAAATTATTGACTTGGTCAAGAATGACTGGGATGGAAGCCTTCCTCTCACCTTGCTTATAGAGTCGGGAGGAAAAGTAGCCTATAAAGTACCAGGAAGCATTGACCCATTAAAACTCAAAAAAGCCATAGTCAACCACCCACTGATGGGGCGATATTATTAGGATTTTTTGCAGAAAAGTAAGTTTTTCATAAAGACAAGGACAGATTTTCAAATTTTTGTTTTGAAAAAGTAAATATTTATTTTTGCACCTTACCAATTGTTGAAATTGGTAAGAATATTCCGCTTTCACGAAACTAAACCATTCTACATGCACCATGACCGCAGCGCTCAGTATTTTCATTGCTATGCCACCGCCAATGATAAGAGACTTTACCTGAAGGACATACAAAACCTGATCAGGATAAGAAATACCCCTCATGGTGTTGATAAGGTGATTCTTTTGATTGCTATCAGTAAGGTGAAGAGCTTAACGGTTTTTGATAAGCTTTTTATCAGGACCATCCGTAAATTGTTCGATCAACATCCCAATATTGAACTACGAAGCATCTATTTCAAAGAGAATATTGGTCGGGATTTCAGTTCTTACGCCACCTTGCACCGAAGGGTAAAATCCATGGCCAACAATGAAGATTATATTTTTTTCCAGAATAGAAGTGGCATTGGTCCTTATAAAAAAAGCTGGTTGGCATCATTTGCCCACCAGTTCAACAGATTTGATAACATAGCCATCTGTGGCAGCACCATCAACTTCAAAGACCACCATGGCAGGAGTCAAGATAATTTACCGCACGTGCAAACTTACGCTTTTCTCACAAAGCCTAAATTTCTCAACATGTTTGGTGATGCTTTCCCAGCAGAAAGTGAATCAGAAAGACTCAAAATTATCCTGAATGGAGAAATAGGCTTGAGTCGGTTCTTTTTGGAACAAGGACTTCGGATTACCTGTATGGAGTGGAAAGACAAACCTGTAAGCTCACATTGCCAACCTATCTGTGAAGATGATGTCAAAATCCGAGTGAAGGCAGATCATGCTTTTTATCACCGTAAATACTTCCGCAGAAATAAGAAGCCAAAAGTTAAAAATCCTATTCTTCACCCAACCAGTCAATATTTGAAAACCATGTTGAGTAATTGATGATAAAGAAAAAGGCCGATAAAATCGGCCTTTCTTATTACTTATTGGATAAATCCTTTTCTTCTAAGGATTGTTTCTACAAACTTCCTTTCATTTTCCGTATTGAAAATTTTAAAAGGCAGATGAATGAACTGTGCCTTGGACATGGTCAATACAAAAGCATCTTTGGTCATCTCCGCTCTCTTGATCATGGACCAGTTAATAGGCATCCCCTGCTTGGTATTGATCTTCATTAGAATCTGACGGCTATCGATCTCATAGGCCAGCTTATCAAACATGATTTTGTTTTGTTCCATCTGGCTTACCCCTGCAAACTGGATCACCCAAAAAAGGATATAAAGTAAATAAGCTACGATGGCCATGCTGATCCACCACCATGATGGGATCCAAAAATATCCACAGCCAATGGCCACGGCAATCAAAATTACCCACCACTGTTCTTTGAGGACATTCGTCAAGCCCATTTTCACATATGTACCCGTTTCGAGTTTATATTTTTTGGTTTTTACAATCATGACAATAGTTTTTCGAACGGCAAATATCTAACGATATGAGTTATTTAACAAATCAATTGGGAAATAGCCTTGATTTTTTTCCCATTTCGAAAAATAGCTACATCCTGAATTTCACCTTATTGACTTCTAACAATATTTCTTGTAAATTATCATAAACTAAAAAACTATTATGAGCAGCCTCGTCATCGATATGATATTATGCGGAATAGCCTATGTGCTGCTCATCTATTTTATCGCCACGATGAACAAGCCCCCTTTCAACCGCGATAAAAACAACAATGGCGATGATGGTGATGGAGGCATAGAAGACACTACTCCTCCAAAAATTGATTTGCCGCCTGGTGTGATCTGGCCGAGTGATGGGCCTAAAAGCAAAAAACCTACCTCCCCGATGGAGGTTTAGCTACATTTATCACAAATCCCCAATACCAACAGACTTTTCTCTTTGACCACAAAGCCTTCAGGCAATTCGATCTCAGGTAGTGCTATTTCAGCAATGCACTGTGTTTCTCCACACACATCACATTTGAAATGTACATGTTCATGGTCATGATGATCCTCTGAAGCATCGTGGTGACATAGGGCGTATTTGGTAACTCCTGTATCATCCAGTACCTTATGAATAAGGTCACTATCCAAAAAAGTTTTTAATGTTCGATAAATGGTAACCCTATCAAAATTCTCCTTTAAAGCCTCTTCTAAATCGGAATGGGATAAAGCTATATTTTTGTTCAAGAAGGTTTTCAATACATCCCTTCGGCAACTGGTGACGCGAAGCTGATGGTCTTTTAATATTTCTGCAGTTTTTAAAGACATATACGCTTTGGCTATTTAAGGATGAACATTGTGAATGGTAAAATACGGTAATTTATGGAATTTTTCCTACCTGTAAAACCATGCCTAATACTAAGGCAATTGATAACACCCTGTAAACCAAAAAAGAAGGAGAAATCGTTCCCCTTCTTTTCTAATCATGATGCTGTCAATTTCAAATTACCTTTGATATTACTTTGGATCCAGGATTAGATCTATCCTTACCAAAAGGTCTTCCAAGTGCAATTTGGAAATCTTATCTGAAGTTCTTGGAATAGCTGATTTTATTTGCTTTTGAAGTGTCTTTAATTCCCCTCTTGCTATAGGCCTAATGTCCGATTGTGATGCATTGATGGTTTTTCCTCTTCCACTGGCATCAGCTGTAAGTAGGTTTTCCATTTTCTCCACATAGGCACGCTGTAAACTTCTTCTGTAGACATCAATCGCTTTTCCAGCAGGAAGCTCTGTCCAAATGCCTTTTCTTAAGTCATCGAACAGCTCTAACATGGAGTAGGCTTCTTCACCGTTCAAGGCTGAGTTCTCTATCACACGAGCCAACCTTCCCCAGTCCAACAAACCGTTAAGGGCATTTACCTGCAAACTTCTTATCCTATCCGTATATCCGAAATCCTCTGTTCTGGCAACAATTTCATCATCAATAAGCCAATCAGGCGTATCGAACAATTGCTC
Organism: Echinicola sp. 20G; assembly: GCF_015533855.1. Lineage (GTDB taxonomy): Bacteria > Bacteroidota > Bacteroidia > Cytophagales > Cyclobacteriaceae > Echinicola. The sequence continues at coordinate 1,234,523 of NZ_AP024154.1, forward strand.
ATTCAAGAAGGCTACCGCTGCTTTTTGAGTGGCTTTGTCCACATGGGTATAAACTACCTCATCCTGACCTGCTGAACGATACACTTCATATACGCCCCCTACATTGGTACGAACATGTCCCATATATCGGTTGAACTGGGTCACAACTTGACCATACATCTCTTCCAAATCATCGTAATTTTTGAACGGCTGATCTTCTTCCAATGACCACTCACGCAGTTTCGGCATGATGCGTTTCAAGTTCTTAATACCATATTCGGAGGCTTTCATGGAATTATCTCCCAAATCCTCACTTTGGGTACTTGGGTCATAACTATTTCCCTGACGACCATAACGGTATACAGGATTTCCTTGCTTCTCCAAAATCCATTCATCCAAAATAGGTTGCTCTTCCTCTGGGGTCTTAGCATCTAGAATCGGCGTATATCCCCAAGCAATTGCATATTTATCATAAGGCCCTACATTTGGAAAAAGGTTGACACCTTTGTCCTCTGGCTGGGCAATATAATTGAAGCGTGCGTAGTCCATGATGGATGGAGCCGTGCCATATTTCTTGGTAAACTCAGGACTTCTCAATGAATCCACAGGATAAGCATGTGAAGAAGCAAAGTTATGCGGCAAGCCCAAGGTATGACCTACCTCGTGAGCAGCGACAAACCTCACCAATCTTCCCATTACCTCATCTTTAAATTTCACACCTTGTGCATCAGGATTGACTGCAGCAGTCTGAACAAAATACCAGTTTCTTAAAAGGTTCATCACATTATGAAACCAACCGATATCTGATTCGATGATCTCTCCGGATCGTGGATCAGATACGTGAGGGCCATAAGCATTTTGTATATCCGAAGCGAAATATCGAATCACAGAATAGCGGGCGTCTTCTGGGCTCCACTCAGGATCTTCTTCTGGAGTTGGTGCATATTTGGCTTGAATGGCATTTTTGAAACCTGCCTGTTCAAATGCTACATTCCAATCTTCCACTCCAGCCTTGATAAAAGGCGCCCATTTTTTTGGCGTGGCCGGGTCTATATAATAAACAATAGGCTTTTTAGGTTCTACCAATTCTCCAGCCTTGAACTTATCCACATCTTCTTCTTTCACCTCAAGTCTCCACCTGTCCAGATATGTTCTTCTGGTCGCCTTTTGCTCGTCCAAACCATAATCTACCACTGAAGTAGAGAACCACCCTACGCGTTGGTCCCTGAGCCTTTGCATCATAGGAACCTCAGGTAGCAACACCATAGAACTGTTCATTTCCACCGTGATGGAACCCATGCTTGAATTTGATGGCGGCTCGGAAGCCTCATAGGTCATCACATACCTGTTTTCTATGTTGATGGGATATGGCGTGATCCGATCAATATAAGAACGGTCACTGCTCAATCGAGAGACCTTGTATTGCTTTCTATTGTTACTGGATAGCCCAATGGTCTTTACATCTGTGGAGAAAAGGTCTGTAACATCAATCACTGATCCCTTCTCATCTTTTGACTTTGCTTTGATGTCAAACTTAAAAATGATGGGTTCCAGGTTGGAGTTCTTGACTGCATTATAAATTGGCAATGAGTCAGCAGCTGTATTGCTGTAGGAAACCTTCTTAAGGAATATATCATCACCTCTTTTATCCCATCTCACCATTTGAGTGTTTTCACGCTCACCACCATAACCGAGACCATCTGCTGTCTTTGCTATGGTCGTCACCAAAAGCATCTCACGGCCTAAAAGACTATCAGGTATTTCATAGTAATACTTGTTGTCAATCTGATGAACCGAAAATAGACCTGCCTTACTCTTGGCCTTTGAGGTGATTATTTCTGCATATGGTTTTATGCCATTTTTGTTTTCCTTAGGCTTGGCTACCTCAGTTTCTTCATTCTTTTTGTCTTTTTTCTTTTTGCGCTGTGCTAATGCATCATGCCCTGACAGTAATGTGCCCAATACCATGGCACCTATCAACATGCTTTTCCAGCACTTTCCGGTAAAAATTTTCATATAGTTAAAGGTTAGATTTTAACTATAAATAAACATTAGTTTGGTGAAAAGAGATACACAACAACGATGTTTTTTATGAATGGTCAATTTATGCCATTTCAGTACATAATTTGGTTGGCGTCCAACCCTGACCAATGACTAACTAACGAGCTGCTTGGCTGATCATTAACCAAAAGGCTATCTAAAATTCAAATTATCCACTAAAACATCTTATTTCTTTTTCAAAGTTTCACTTTATTGCATTAAATTAAGAAAATGTGAATTTTATTATTCCAATGGCAAGTTATTTGTGATCCATTGCACTTTCAATTAATTTAAATTTTCAACTAATCACTTTATATTTTATGGAAATCAATGCAGAAACTCTACAGTCCTTTTATGATCAAGGTGTTGAGCTCTTATGGGACATCATCCCAAGTTTACTCTATGCGATCCTTATCTACATTGTTGGTAAAATTATTATTAACAAAGTAGTAGGAACTATCAAAAAAATCATCACCAATAAGGCCTCTGACCCTTCTCTTACAAACTTTCTTGTTTCTTTAGCAAGTGCACTCCTTTATATTTTATTATTCTTGACGATTGCCTACGTCGTAGGTATTCCAGTCACCTCATTCGTTGCGATTCTGGGTGCTGCAGGTTTGGCCATTGGTCTGGCGTTACAAGGCTCCCTGTCCAATTTTGCTGGCGGGGTGTTGATATTACTATTCAAACCCTTCAAGGTTGATGATGTGATCGAGGCTCAAGGGCATTTGGGAGTGGTAGAGTCCATCGACATTCTCTATACCAAGATGCATACCTTTGACAATAAGGACATTGTTATTCCCAATGGTGCTTTGGCCAATTCTGATATTATCAACATGTCCAATAAGCCAACCAGAAGAACAGAATTTAATGTGGGAGTAGCCTATGGAACCGATCTGAAGAAAACCAAACAGATCATGCAGGATGTATTTGCCAAAGACGAAAGAATCCATAGAGACCCAGAGCCGGTGGTTTTCTTTACGAGCTTCGGCGATAGCTCTTTGGATTTGGTCGCCAGGGTTTGGACTGATGCCGCTAACTTATGGCCTGTGTACTTTGACAATATGGAAGCCTTGAAAGAGGCCTTTGAAGCTAATGATATTGAAATCCCTTTCCCCCAGAGAGATGTAAACCATTTCTATCCAGAAGGGAAAAAGGAGGATTAATCCTCACGATTCAAAAAGAAAGGATGATTGCTCAATCATCCTTTCTTTTTTCCTTTTTATTTTTGTTGGAGGCACAGCCTATATTTTTGCTCAGATCAAGATCATCAGGCAGCCCACCAAAACCTTCCTCCACATCCCATTCTTCTGCAATTTCTTCCTTAAGCTCCTTTATAGATTTCTTCTGCTTTTTCATACTAACTCTAACGGATCAAGTTAGATAGAAGTTGAAGCGCTTTATTGCCCTACTAAAAAGATGGCATTGCTCATGATCAGTTTACCATTCTCCCAGAAACTCCTGAACAATGGATTATCTACCATATAAATGACTTCACCGCTACCACGGTTTTCAACACCAAATACGATTGACTCTTCCATTCTCTGCTTCACTTTATAGCCAATAAAACCAGTGCGGTATTGCTCGGTACTTCTAATAGTCCCTGCATTTACACCATTATTGAGATATCCATATCGCTTAGAATTATTTTTGAGGGTATAGTATTTACCAGAAGTCCCAAACCCTAAGGCATAAGTACTGTCCATTTCCACTTCAAACACAGCTCCTAATGCATTTTCTGAAATTGACATTCGTTCTCTTTCTTGGTAAGGAGCTATCAAACTTTCAGTATCATCTTCCAAATCAAGAGATCCTTCTTCAGGCATATCCTCTTCATGTGTATAAGTAGATAAATTATAACCTTCTTTATTCACAAACATGTCCAAAGCCCCTTCTATGGCGATCAGCTTGCCCCCATCCTTTACCCAATTATCAACTTTTTCCTTCTCCTCATCCTTCCAAGTATACCGGCCGCTAGGCATTAGGATCACATCATATCTCGAAAGATCTAATCGAGATACTTCTTTGGCATCCAAAACACTAATTGGATAGGCCAGTTCCTGTTCGAAAAAGTGCCAAACCTCTCCAAAATTCAAAGATGAGGTTCCCTCACCACTAAGCACGGCCACCGAAGGGGCCATGATGGTCCTCACATATGAAGAGCCAAAATCTTTGCCCTTATCCACAAAGCCTGTCTTGGCTTTGCCCAATTCAAGCTGAAAGTTGTTGGCCAGGCCTACTACCCTTTCATGAAAATGATCCAAATACTCATTTCCTCCTCGAGTAATGATCAGGCTTCCTGCTGGATAGGATTGTCCTCCTACATCAAATGCATATTCAGCATACCTTACACGAATACCCTCTTGTAAAAGAGCCGCAAGAAATGCCGCATGCTTGACATCATTCCAAGGTGCGATATAGGCCAAAACAGCGTTATCCACATTATTTTCTTCAAAACCGGGCTGTGGATAAGGTTGATTCCCAGCCAGCTTTTCTTCCAAGGCATAAGCTTCTAAACCATAAGCATAGGGCAAAGCCCAACTCGTAATATCATATGTCAAACTATCTTGCAAATACGGTGAAGGTTCAAAGAGCACTTGTGTCAATACCGATTTTGACTGAGCTGTACTGATGATAATATCTTCTTTTGATAAACCAAAAGATACTTCCCTCCCATTCTGGTAGCTAAAACCTTCGAATTTTCCGCTTCTTCCGCTCTGTTGATAACTGATCCTGTTTTTATCCAATAAAGCCAATAAACCGGCGATCCGAGCTGGAGGGTTGTCCCCTTTGATCACAAAACTCTTGTACTTCCCTCTAGGATTTTCACGATTGTTCTTAAAATAGGCTGTATACTCTGACAACAGCCTATCAGCATTTTTGGCGGTAATTTCGATGGCGGACATGGCCGTAGTATGATGGTGACTGATCCGATCCTCTAAGGTCAACGTATCACCTTCAGCAGTATGCACACCAATCCCTGCTGCACCTGACCCTCCCTGCTCAATGGTCATCCCAATGGCACCATTGTAAAGGGGATAAGTATCTCCATAACTAGGATACAAAAGATCAAATACTTCTTTGGTAAAATAAAACCAGTTGTTCTCATCAAAATACTGGGCGGTGTTTCTGCCAAATGTATCTTGAAACTCTAATTGATAATCACTCAATTGTTCATGCAAAGGGACTGCCGCCGGAGCAAAATAATAGGGGCTGTTGATACCTTGTTCATGAAAATCCAAGTGAATCTGTGGCATCCAATCTTGGTACAAAACCATCCTTTGTTGGGATTCTACTTGAGTCTGCCAAGCCCAATCTCTGTTGAGATCAAATAGATAATGATTGGCCCTTCCTCCTGGCCAAGGCTCCTGATGCTCGATGGATTGAAGATCCGGCTGGAGCTGGATGTTCATCTTTTGGTTGTACCACGTGGCATAGCGATCCCTACCATCAGGGTTGATACAAGGGTCGATTACCACCAGGTTTTTCTCCAACCAGCCTTTGTTTTCAGTTTTTGCTGGATCTACCAAAGACCAAAGGGTCTTCATCGTAGCTTCCGAGGAGACGGCCTCATTGCCGTGGACATTATAACTCAACCAGGTTATGGGGATATTGGTCTCTGGACTTCCTTCTTCAAAACCTGCCCGACGTAAGTTATCCACACGAATTTGTTCCAACCGATTGATGTTATTCTGTGCTGACACAAATACCACCAACAAGGGTCTCATTTCATTTGTATGGCCATAATATTGTAATACCACATTACTGTTATTAGCGGCTACGTGCTCAAAGTAATCCACAATCCGGTAATGTGGAGTAAATCGCTCTCCCAACTTATATCCTAAAAAAACCTCAGGACTTTTGGTCTGGGCATGTAGGCAAAAGCTTAAAGAAACAAAAAAGAGGATCGTAAAGGCTTTTTGTAGCATTGTAAAGTCATTCAAATTAGCTATTCGTTTTCACAAATTAAATTCTTTAACCAAGCTGCACAACTTATCCCATATGTATTTATTTTCCCTAACTTAGACAGAGTAAGCATTTTGATAGCCTGAACGGATTCCCAATATGAAAAACATTGCCATCATTGGCGGAGGAGCCAATGGCATCTCCACCTTTATCGAACTTTTTATTCAAATCGTTACCGCTAAACTCCAGAACAAGGTTAGCATAACCCTCATAGAAAAAGATGAAAAATTGGGCTACGGTCTTGCCTTTGGCACTCCCCAACCTGGACATATCCTAAATACTCAAGCCAATCTGATGGGCATCTTTGCCAATGAACCTGCACACTTTGCAGATTGGCTCAAAATCAATGGCGAAAAACATCGTGCTGACATCAAAGTGGATCACGACATGGATAATGCCTATACCACCAGAATGCTTTATGGAGATTATATCGCGGAACAAGCCAACACTTATCTCAAAAGGGCCAAAAAACACCACTTATCGGTAAAAGTTATCCACAGTGAAGCCATTGATATCATAAAGGAAAAAAATGAATATGAACTTACTTTTGCCGACCAAACAAGTCTAAAAGCCAATTATATTGTATTGGCCCTTGGCACTCCCAAACCCAGCACCTTTAAATCATTGATTCAATTCCCCGCTTACCTTGACTTCCCTTGGCCAACATCCAGGATCAAAGAAAAAATCCCTAGCAACTCACATGTAGGTGTACTAGGAACCAGCCTTAGTGCCATTGATTGCGTGATGACCCTGTTGGATAATGGCCATAAAGGCAAGATCAGTCTTTTTTCACCCGATGGAAGCCTGCCCAGAGCGCAACCAATAGAACAAGGTGAATACGAAAGAAAACATTTGACTCTTGAAAATATCCACAAGATCAAAAGAAAAAGCCTTTCCAAGCCCCAGGTAAAAACCTTGATCAGGCTATTTATGAAAGAGGTAGAACATTATGAAGGCCAACCTGTGGATTGGAAAAGCCTTGATAGGACTGATAAATCACCCAAAGACCTACTCGAATGGGACATAGCTTGTGCTGAAAAAGGGGGAGATGCTTTGATGAATGTAGCCTACTCCCTAAGATATGACAGCTCCACCATTTGGAGCTGGATGGATACAGACCAAAAAGTACTTTTCAAAAAGTGGGTAGGTGGCCAATGGGCAATCAACCGACATCCAACCCCGCTTCATAATGCCAAAAAGCTCCTTAGGCTTTTTCAAAAAGGTCAACTGAATGTCCATTCCATGAAAAGCCCTGATGCAGTCACACCCGTTGGAAGTGGATTTAGCATCATGACTGACAAGGAAGAAGTCATTGAACCAGCATTTTTGATCAATGCCACAGGTAGTTCTTCCGCTTTGGAAAATATGGATGGGGCGCTCATTCAAAACCTACTCCAAAGAGAATACCTGAGTCCTTACGCAGTAGGAGGGGCGCTGATCAATGAAAGAACGATGCAGGTAATATCACCCAATGGAGGAGATGGAATCTATGCTGTCGGCCATCTAGCCAATGGTTTGTTGATGGATGTCAATGCTGTTTGGTACAATGTCCGTACCATAGGGACATTGGTCAAGGACTTGGTCTTTAGGTTGCAGGAAAAAGGGGCATAAACTTAAGGGTTTAACTGCAACTTTAACCTATCCTCTCCAAGGCTTTTGCAGCATAATCTTGATACCAAGCTATTGGACATTCACCTTTAAATTTTTCCAAATGCTGTTTTTTGAGGGAGACATTATCTCTCGTATCCTTTCCAATCCTTTGTAATTTGTGGTTCCACTCTTTATTGAGACCATCCATCTCTTTTATAGCAGTGAGTGGGTCACTTAGTTCTATTGAAAAGCCCAGTCCAAGGCTAACTTCTTGTATATATTTCAAGTACCTATCATCAAATTGTCCTTTGGTAGCAACCAGTATTTGCCAGTATTCCCTCATCAAATCCAAAAGGTGAAATAGATTATCTCCTTTCCTTTTATTCATCAAGGCAGTTTCCAACCACTCTAATGCCTTTTGAGTATTTCCAACCAATCCATTACACCTAATCAACTGCGAAGAAATATTATGATACAAAAATTCATAATCCTCATAAGCCAAGCGACTAATTGCTTGCTCATAATAGTGAACTGCTTCCCAATATTTACCAGCCTCCCAACTAAAAAAGCCATATTCCTGGTTTGTCCTGATAAAAAATACATCAGGATCCATTTGATCTTTGATACTTCTAAAATACGCATCTAGGACTTTGAATTTCTTTTCCCAGTGTCCTTTTGGTATCTCAACAAATAATTTCATTACCAGCTCTTTGGGCATAAAATCTTTCCGAAGCTGTTCTAAATCCATAGTTTAAAAGTTTATGTGATCAATTTATTAATAAAGGTAGCTACAAAGAACTTCATATAAAAAAACCTGATAAACGGAAGTCTATCAGGTTTTGGTTCAATTTATAATAGTTGGTTGTTTACTCACATTGCGTATCTTGGAGACTTGCATCCCAGCAATGATACAATTCATCGTCAAAGTGCATTTCACTCATTACCCTTCCGTAGCTCCCCTCTTTACTCCAATTGACATAGATTTCATCTCCAGAACTTACATTGTTAATCATCACACTTCTATCCATATCCATAGAGCCATCCACTCCATAAGTAATGGAACTGCCTTTATTTTCTCCTTCCTTCTCTACCGTAAAGGTAGTTGTACCCTTGGCAGCTTCGTGATCATATTCCCAAGAATTGGACAACCACACAGAGGAAGATGATGGAGATTCATACAATTCCCAAGCGCCCATTTCACCATTTAGTTTGGAAGTCCCAGTAAACCAGACAAAGTTATTAACTCCTTCACCAGAAATGTAACCTGTCCAAGCCACTTCCTGTCCATCAACATCGGCAGTAAGGCGTACCTCATAAGATCCTTTGCCTTCCACTTGGAAGCCTTTTTCCCAGACCCAAAGTTCTTGGCTCTCATTGTATACCGCTTCCACATCAACAGTCGCCTTAAATGCTGTCACAGGTACTGCCAAATGCGAATAAAGAATCATACTATAAACTCCTACGTTAATAGCAGCATAGGCCCAATTGCCAACAGCGATCTCCCTTGATCCTTCAGAGCCTTGATCATCAAACATGGTCATATCCGGAGCCATGCTGCTTTCAGGTGGCATGGTTGGCTTTTCCGACTGCTGTCCGTTTGGCTGTTCGTCATCTTTGGTACAAGACCCTAGCAGCACCAGTACTGCCAAAAAGATTCCTATCGATTTTTTCATAGTCATGTGGTGTTGGTTTAGTTTTCAAACGTGTTGAAATACAAAGACAGTGCCAATGCATTCAACTCTAAAGATAAATCAATGAGACAAAAACATCAATTAACCACACCTATTTGTAAACCAATAAATTAGCTTCTTAAAGCAAAAAAAATGCATAAATCACCAATACAGTCTTTAAAGGATTTTCTTTATTAGTTTGAAATCAAATAGAAGAGCTAAAAATTAAAGTGCCTGACATCAAAAACCGTTTTCCAGATGTTCCCTTCAAATATTTCTCATGATCTCTTGCCTCCAACCGTGTTGTAAAAATCTTCTTATAGATCAATCGAAAGGGACGGTAGGGTTTCGTTGTCCTTTCATAGCCCAAATTGTGGCGGTGAAGTCGATCCTCCAAATTGGCTGTCAGCCCTACATAAATATAATTCCTCTTTTCGCTCGATATCGCATAAACTGTATACATAACCCTAAAATACAAAAAGCCTCGCTTTCGCGAGGCTTTCGTACCAGGAGCGGGAATCGAACCCGCACGGCCTAATGGCCACAAGATTTTAAGTCTTGCGTGTCTACCAGTTCCACCATCCCGGCTTCTTCTAGTTTTCGTAGAAGTTACCTTTACTTGTTCCAAAGCTTTTTGTCAACCCTTACTTCAGAAACAAGAAAGCCCTTCTTTTAAGGGCCCTTGAGAGCGAAAGACGAGATTCGAACTCGCGACCCCGACCTTGGCAAGGTCGTGCTCTACCAGCTGAGCTACTTTCGCTTGTTATGAAATCTATGACTTTGACCGTGTTATCTCCGTCATTGTGAGTGCAAATGTACGCAGCTTTTTTTAAACTGCAATAGATGCCCAAAAAAAATTTCTCCTTTTCAAGCACCCAATACACTATTACACTGATTTTCAGGCAGATTTTTACTCCAACTTTTTCTTGATTTCATTCAGCTTCAACAAGGCTTCCACTGGAGATATGGTGTTAATATCTATGGCATCCAACAACTCCTGCGCTTCCTTGAATTTAGGATCAATCTCAAAAAGGCTCAATTGGAAATTGTTTTTGGGCACATCCTTCATCTTTTCTTTCTGTTGATGCATGTCCTTGTCCTTTTCCAAATGCCCCATTATTTCCGCAGCTCTTAGCACTACTGGATTGGGCATACCTGCCATTTGGGCCACATGGATACCAAAACTGTGCTCACTACCTCCTTCTTTTAGTTTGCGCATAAATATCACCTTATCCCCCACTTCCTTCACCGACACATTGAAGTTCTTCACCTTTGGAAAATCCTCCGCCAATTGGTTAAGCTCATGGTAATGCGTGGCAAATAGGGTCTTTGCCTTGAATTTTGGGTGGTTATGCAAAAACTCCACAATGGACCAAGCTATCGAAATCCCATCATATGTAGATGTTCCCCGACCAATCTCATCCATCAACACCAAACTTCTATCTGAAAGGTTGTTCAGGATGCTGGCCGTTTCGGTCATTTCCACCATAAAGGTAGATTCTCCTTTCGAAAGATTATCTGAAGCCCCTACCCTTGTAAAGACCTTGTCTATGATACCTATCCTGGCATAGGAAGCCGGAACAAAACTGCCCATCTGCGCCATCAAAACAATCAAAGCAGTCTGCCTCAACAAGGCTGATTTACCCGCCATATTGGGCCCTGTGATGATAATAACCTGCTGGGAATTATTGTCCAAGTAAATGTCATTGGGCACATAATCTTCTCCCACAGGCAACTGTTTCTCAATAACGGGATGACGGCCATCTTTGATCTCCAAAGTATCCGTATCCGATATTTTCGGTCTGCAATAACCATTCATGCTGGCTACCAGTGCAAATGAAACCAAACAGTCTACCGTGGCCAATATGCGTGCATTCTCTTGAATTTGTGTGACGTATTCTCCTGCACTTTGCACCAATAAGTTGAAATACTTATGCTCCAGCACAATCAACTTCTCCTCTGCATGGAGAATCTTATCTTCATATTCCTTTAGCTCTTCGGTAATGTATCGCTCAGCATTCACTAAGGTCTGCTTTCGGACCCATTCAGCGGGCACTTTGTCTTTATGCGCATTTGAAACTTCCAAGTAATACCCGAAGACTTTATTGTAAGCAATCTTCAAACTACTGATCCCCGTTCGCTGAATTTCCCTTTGCTGAATCTGCACTAAATAATCTTTCCCTGAGGTAGCCAGCTTTCGGTATTCATCCAGTTCTGCATCCACACCATCACAAATGATATTGCCTTGATGTACCAGCATTGGAGCATCCTCCTTGAGTTCTTTTTCTATTTTCTCCAATAAAAACTCGCAGGCATTGATCTGATCGCCCAACTTTTTCAGGGAAGGATTTTTCTGGCCTTTTAAAAGTTGCTTGATCGGCAAAGTACTCTTTAGTGCTTTTTTCAACTGGTTCATTTCACGGGGATTGATCCTCGCCACAGCCACTTTTGAAATCAGCCTTTCAAGGTCACCTATATGCTTAAGATGAGAAAGAATCTCCTCCGACAATTCCGTTTCGGCATGGAAATGTTCTACCACTTTCAAGCGCTCCTCAATAGGTGCTTTTTCTTTCAATGGCAGCACCATCCACTTTTTCATCATCCTAGAGCCCATTGGTGTTACTGTCTGGTCCAAAATGTGGATAAGTGGAACTCCTCCATCCTGTTGTGGATAAACCAATTCAAGGTTACGAATGGTGAATTTATCCAGCCACACAAACTTCTCCTCTGCGATTCTGGAAATGGAAGCAATGTGCTTCACTTCCTTGTGCTCCGTCTCTTCTAGATAATAAAGCACAGCTCCAGCAGCAACAATCCCATGTTCCAGGTTCTCAATTCCAAAACCTTTGAGGTTACTTGTTTCAAAGTGATTCGTCAGCTTCTCATAAGTATAATCATACTGAAACACCCAATCCTCGCAGTGGAAGGTCGTGAAATCATCTCGTAGCAGTTCGGCTGCCCGGGACTTATCCGCTTTTGAATAAATAATTTCAGAAGGACTAAAGCTTTGCAACAATTTTTCAATATAGCTACTGTTTCCCTCGGCACACATGAACTCGCCTGTGGATAAGTCCAGAAAAGCAATGCCCAAGGTTTGTTTCCCAAAATAAATAGAAGCCAAATAATTGTTTCGGCGCTTATCCAGCACATTATCATTGAAGGAAAGTCCTGGTGTCACCAATTCGGTCACACCCCGCTTTACAATTCCTTTGACCTCTTTGGGATCTTCCAGTTGATCACAGATGGCCACCCTGTTTCCGGCACGAACCAGTTTGGGTAAATAGCTGTCCAGCGAATGATGTGGAAAACCTGCCAATTCTATATGGCTGGCGGAACCATTGGCTCTTTTGGTCAGGACAATATCCAGTACCTTACTGGCTTTGATGGCATCTTCCCCAAATGTCTCATAGAAATCCCCCACCCTAAACAGCAACAATGCACCAGGATGTTTGGCTTTGATACTGTTATATTGCTTCATCAAAGGGGTTTCTTTCGCTTCTTTTGCCTTTGCTTTGGCCATCTTCTACCTGATTTAAATCTTAAATGTTACTTTTGGATATTATTCAAAGCCTGAAATTAATCGATTCAAAAAGGTAAACAAAAACCGAATGAAAAAATTAAACATGGACGAGCTTAACCGCTTGTCTGTAGATGAATTTAAAGCCTCAGATAAAATCCCTTTGGTCATCGTACTGGATAATATTCGTAGCCTGAACAATGTAGGTTCGGCCTTCAGGACTTCTGACGCTTTCCGGATCCAGAAAATTTATCTGTGTGGAATTACCGGAACCCCTCCCCATCGAGACATTCAAAAAACGGCTTTGGGTGCAACAGAATCCGTAGCCTGGGAATACGCCACAAGCACCTTGGACGCCATCGGCAGTTTAAAGCAAGAAGGCTTCCAAATATGTGCTTTGGAACAAGTGGACAAAAGTACCTTGCTTCATGAATTCCAACCCTCCCTTGATCAAAAATATGCTTTGGTTTTTGGAAATGAGGTTTTCGGTGTGGAAGAAGATGTGATCTTGGCCAGTGACCATGTTCTTGAAATCCCACAGTTGGGCACTAAGCATTCCTTGAATATCTCTGTAAGCATGGGAATCACGATTTGGGACTTTGTATCCAAAATGGGAGCTTTAGAGAGCAAATAATTAATTGCTGGTCGGGAATTCAGATCCCGGCCTATTTCTTTTTGGGAGCTTGTAATTGCGCAGGCATCCACCATCAATTGCATTGTTCACCAAAAGCCTTAGTTTTACAAGGATTTTGAACCAAAACTTACATTCTATGAAAAAGCTATTTTTTGCAGCTTTACTTTTATTTGGAATGACTAGCTTCTCCTCATTTGCCCAAAGCGAAATTACAGTGAGTGATCCTGACATCGAATTTAGAATTACCAAACCTAATGGATGGAAAATATACGACGACGAACTTTATTATCTAATCTATAAACCTAGTCTAAAAAACGCTTATGTTTCGATCACCTACTTTGAAGTTACAGAAAGGACGGACTTGGAAGAGGATTTCAAGTTTGCATTGGCATATTTACTCCCTAGGAATAATGAAGGATACAAAGTAGTAGGCACAGGTGATGAAATTATAGATGGAGAAAAAGCCAAATGGGTAAAATATCATTCAAAATTCCAGGAAGCAGACCAGCTTAATGTCTACTTTATGTTCGAAAAAAATAACCAACTGTTTAAAATATTGGGAACAGCCGCCAATTCGGATTTTGAAAGCGTAGAGGAAGATTTATTAGAAACCATCAAAAGTTTAAAATCTAAAAAGATCCAGCTAGATTGATTCACGATTTCAATACAACCTTTATGAAAAAACTATTTTTTGCCACTTTACCTTTTTTGATCTTTTCCTGTTCTGAAAAGTCTAATGATTCATCCAATTCCCTTAAACTTACTAAAAGCGCTGATGCAACCTATTCACTTTCGGTCATAGACACCATCATGGTTGATTCTGGCGAGGAAATTATTTACATGGACTCAAACAAATCAAGAACTGATTTTAGTGATGATGGAAAGTGGTATTATAATTACAACAGAAAAGAGCATGCCATTGAAGTCGTTGATTTGGAGAAAGCCAAGCTGGAAAAAAAATTATACTTGGAGAAAGAAGGACCAAATGGAACTGGACCTGTTGAAATGATTGATTTTAATGACAATGGTCAATTTTTAATTTTTAACGAAAAGTCTGCAAAAGTTTATGATTCTAATTCAGGAAATATTAAGCTCTTAAAACTTAAAGACTTTGACAGGGAAGAAGAGTATTCAAACCTATCCAACAATTTCGGTGAGCTAAATGACGATGGGAATATATACTATTCATTATATCAAAAAGAAGCTGGCGAACCACTCGGTATTACTAAAATCAATTTTAATGATAATACCCTTTTTAAGAAATCCATTGAAGATCTCGATGCCATAAAAGCATACCGTATACGATTTAATAAGATGGCCGTTTATCCAAGTTTAAGCTTTAACAAAATTGGAAATAAAATTCTGCTTTCCAATCAAACTATCAATGAGCTATTTGTCTATGATTTGGAAATGAAATTGAGTAAGCATTTCACTTATCAAAGTGACATCACCATAGATCAACGAACAAAACCAAGTAAAAATGAAGCTGACTCCAAGGAAGAATTTGACCATATCAGAAAATCAAGACCTCTGGATGCTATTTTCGGGCCAATGCAATTCGACCCGATTAGAAAACAGTATTATAGATTGTCCTTAGCACAAGGTAAGAATGAAAACAATTTTCACAAGGTATTGACTGTTTTTGATGAGAAGTTCAATCAACTACTCGAAACCGATCGAGTTGAGTATAACGGGATATTAAATAATTGCTTTGTGCGGGATGGGAAAATCTATACCATTGAAAACATCAATGATGAAATGGCTTTCGTGGTACTGAAAATTCAAGAAATCTAAATCAATATTTCAACCTTTATTCTTTTTACAATGATGAAAAAACTACTTTTTGCCGCTTTACCTTTTTTGATCTTTTCCTGCGCTGAAAAATCCTCTCAAGAAAAGGGTGGTGCTCACAATAACGCTGATAGAAAATTCTCTTTAGAAGTGTTGGACACAGTCATGGTGGACCCGGGCGAGGAAATTATCTTTACGCAATATGGGCTCTACAGGGCTGATTTCAATGAAGATTTTACCAAATTATACAATTACAATGAGCATGAAAATGCAATCGAAATTATTGATTTGGATAAAATGGAACTTGAAAGGAAAATCAAACTGGAAAAAGAAGGTCCCAATGGGACTGGTGGCTATATCCAAAATTTCGACCGATTTGGTAACAAGTTCCTACTTTCTGAATTCCATAAAATCAATGCCTTTGACAGCACTGCACAAAGAATTCTTTCCCTGAATATTCAGCAAGAACAGTTTTCTGGAGATTCATTACAGGGGGAAGAAACCCTTAAAACCAGTGGATTAATGGACGCTGAGGGAAACAACTTCTATTCTCTTTATGAGAGGGATTTTGGTGAGCCTGTTGGATTGGCCATAATCGATGTACATCAAAAATCACTTAGAACCATCCCTATTCCAGGCCTAGATGCATTGGCAAAATTCAAAGTGCTGTTCCAAACGGAAAACAGCAAATCCGCTTCCTATCCCAGTCAATATATCCAAAACCATAGGGATAGCCTATTGATTACCTCTCAAGCCATCAATGAGGTGTATATCTACGACATCTCTGCTGACAGCCTTTCCCACTTGACCTTTCACAGTGAAATCACTGCTGACAGACAAACTGATAATCCCAAAACACTGGTCCAATCCCAGGAGGAAATGAGAGAAGTTTCCAGAGAAAGACGCGGGGAAGTCAGTTTTTCAAGCTTTTATTTTGATCAGAAAAACAAGTTGTTTTATCGCTTCTCCCAAGAAAAAGACAAGGAAATTGCAGCCGACAATCTTAAGTACAAATATGTATTGACCGTATTTGATGAGCACTTTAATCAGCTTTATGAAACAGCAGACATTCCCTTGAAAAGCTACCCTTCAAGCATCTTTGTTAAAGATGGTAAAATCCACAAGTTTATCAACATAGAGGATGAAATGGCCTTTGTAGTCATGGAGGTCAAAGAAATTTAGATTAACCATAAAAAAAGGAGGGCCGAAACCCTCCTTTTTACAGTTTTATTTTCTTTTACTTACTACTGGGCATCCCACCAAACGGTGTTGACCCATGTATCACCTCCCATGCTGGAGATGGCATTTTGTAAGTTGGTACCATTGGTGGTGCTCTCAGAAGCTGGATAAGGCTGTCTCCTTGGAATCTGACCACCAGAGAAGTTACCAGTGTAGTTTATAGGAGTCAATTCAGGATAACCCGAACGCTTCCAGTTGTTCCAAGATTCCACAAAGT
The DNA here is from genome assembly GCF_015533855.1 of Echinicola sp. 20G. Taxonomy (GTDB): domain Bacteria; phylum Bacteroidota; class Bacteroidia; order Cytophagales; family Cyclobacteriaceae; genus Echinicola. The sequence goes on from NZ_AP024154.1 coordinate 1,251,166, forward strand.
TCACCTGAATACCAGTTGTCGCCCAAATCTGCATATTGATCATTTCTAAAGCGGCATCAGTCGTGCTTATATCCAACGGATTGGCATCTGCATAAGCTTGCGCGGCGGCCGTAGAGACTGTACCTCCACCAAATTTACCTATAGTGGTCATGGCTCCCAAAACACCTGCTTCATAATGCTCAGCAGCAGTCATTGGTGTACTATATCCTCTTACCGCAGCATCAGCCAATAACAACTGAACCTCCGCATAAGTAAGGATAAACACCGGGGCTTCTCGATCCCTGTAGATTGCAGTAGGTCTGGAATAGGCACCAATTGGAGTCGCATCATCCCCAGTTCCCGTTGGACCGGGGAAATTAGGCTCATTGGAGATATCTGTAGCTCCGCCTTTAATATCATAACCGTTTGGCATACCGATTTGGGCAGCAGGATCATTGTTCCCTACCACATTACCATTTCTATTGGCGGCAAGACCTGCTGGTGGCACTTCCGCAATCACGGATAATCTAGGATCATTACTTGCTTTCATGTAATCGATCAAAACATCTGACCAACGAACTTCATAAATATCATCTACTACATTCAAGGCATTGGCACTTGAGTTGGAATAACCATTGGCCTGGTCTGACACCAAAACCGCTTCATCAGCTGGAGAAGCAAATACACCTCCAGCAATTGCTTTCTGTACATAACTTTGGGCAGTGGAAGGGTCAACCTCCACCAATCTCATCGCCATTTTTAGCATCAATGAATAACCAAATTTCTGCCATTTTGCCACATCTCCGCTATAGAGCACATCATTCTTGATTTGATCTCCACTTGTACTTAACGTAGTCAATGCTGTTTCAAGATCAGCCAACATCGCCATGTACATGTCATCCTGAGAATCATAGACTGGTTGGGTAATTCCTTCTTCGGCCATTAAAGCCTCTGAATAAGGAGCGTCTCCATAGATGTCCGTCACAAAAGAAAGAATCAGCACCTTCATAATTCCGCCTACTGCATTCAGGTTGGTGTAACCTTTCTCCATGGAAAGTTTCTGCATTTGGTTGACCCTTGAAGCCGCAGAGTAACCATTGCTCCAAACATTTTGAATATAGCTGTTAGTACTTCCCGAAGGCACATACTTGTCAGCATTGGAGTAATAGTTTGCTCCACCTGTGGAAGTGGAAGCCATCACTTGCACCCACATACTTTGGAAAAGAATGGCACCAGTATAACCAGTGATCATATTTCCATAGTTATAAGATACCGTTGGCAGAATAAGATTGGGGTCAAAAACTTCCCCATCAGCCCTGTTTGGATCAGTGTTGATTTCTTCGAAATCACCGTCACAGGCAGTGGTTGCCAGAAATAATCCTGTTAGGAATATGCTTATATATTTTTTCATAATCAGTCCAATTTGAAATTAAGGTTAAACCCGAAAGATCTGGTACTCGGCAAACTGGTTCCTTCAATACCAGTATAATTGATGTTTGAACCAAAACTAGCCTCAGGATCAATATTGTCTGCTTTTCGCATCAAGATGGCCAGGTTCCTACCCACTAATGAAACATTCATTCCGCCCAACACCGGTGTATTGGCAAACCATTTGTCAGGGAAAGTGTAACCTAGTGTTACTTGTCTCAACTTGATAAAGTCTCCATCAACCACACTCGTGCTGGTCACATTCTGGACCAATGCTTGGTAATAGCTTTGTGCGTCTGCAGTTACGCCATTGGTAGTAACTCCATCTTCTCTACCCACAAGCGTGTTTTTATGAAGGCCTCTGAAATGAGAGTAGAATTCTGTAGCTGACAACACTTTGTTGCCAAAGTTGTAATCGATCAAGAAAGAGAAATTAACTTGCTTAAACCTAAATTCGTTATTCCAACCACCATATACTGTCGGCAATACAGAACCATAATTTTTAAGCTCTCCTCTTACCGGAAGACCACTGGCATCCACCATAATATCCCCATTACTATCATAAGCATAATCATAGGCTCTTATCTGAGGACCCGATTCGCCTACTACATATGCGGTTACGGCATTACCCAAGGTAGCTCTGTTTTGTCCTAGGTTGACCGGATTATTGTTGTCATCCGTACTCAACACTTCATTTTTTACATTGGTGAAGTTAAAGGAAGAAGTCCAGCTGAAAGTTGGGGTTACAATCGGAGAACCTGAAACCAACAATTCTAAACCTTTATTGCTGGTAGATCCTGTAGCAACCACAGCACTGGTAAAACCAGAGGTAACACTCAGGTTAGCATTCATGATCTCGTCATGAGTGGTTTTATTAAAGTAGGCGACATCAAATGATAATCTTCCTTTAAAGAAACTCAAGTCCAACCCAAATTCCAACTCATCAGTAGTAAACGGTTTAAGGGAAAGGTTTGGCAAAGCCGTAGGGGAAGAACCAGCAGGAACACCATTATAGGAGTTAGCTGAAGTGTAATAGAATTTACTTTGATAGGCATCAAAAGGCTCTCCACTGGTCACCGCATAAGAGGCTCTCAACTTACCAAAATCAAGAGCACTAACGTTCATAAATTGACTAAAGATGAAGGCCATGCTCACTGAAGGAGAAAAGATACTATTATTATCTAATGGCAAGGTACTGTACACATCGTAACGTCCAGTAGTGGTCAAGGTCAAGAAATCCTTGTATGCAAAACCTAAGGAGTAATATCCCGAGTTTACTTCTCTTTCATTGTAATCATATGATCTTGAGAAAGTCTCTACGTTGAAAGGAGAATACAGATAAGGAAGTACAAATCGGCTACCTCCTACTCCAACAGTTTCGAATTTATTGTTTCGCTTATTAGCTCCTAAAACTGCATCCAACTCGATATCCTCAGTCAAATCAACCGTTGCTCCAAAAATGGCTTCTAGGTTCAATTCTGATCTTTCAGACTGGCCTCTTGAACTCAAATTACCTTTTAAGTCAGCCGAGTAAGCCAAACCATATGGATCAACACCAAAGAACTTGTCATTGGAAACATCATTACCCAATCTCAGCATAGCATAAATCTTATCTGTGAAGTTATACTTAGCGGATAAAGCACTTATGGTACGTCTTCTTCCCAAATCATTCTCTCCTTGATTGACAATAAAATAAGGGTTGGTCACATAGATATCGTCACTAAACACAATCTCTGCTCCTGTTTCAGGATTATAACCTGGTGAAAAAATTGCTGGATTGATATTCGGTGCCAAGAACAAAAAGTTGTTCGGGTTTTTAGGTCCATCACTTAAGAAAGGAATATTATCCGACTGCTGATCAATATAGTTGATCATAGCGGATACATTCAGCTTATCCGTCAAATTCTGCTCTACATTCAAGTTAATGGTATTCCTCTTCACACCACTGTTTGGAACAATTGAGTTGGCATCTAAATTTGATAAGGATAATCTGAAGGAACCCTCCGCAAAGCCTTTGGATACCGCCACGGTATTGGTCAGGTTAGTCCCAGTCTCATAGAAATCAATATAGTTTTCTCCTGATGGCGAATAATTGTATTGATTACCATCATAGCCGATAACTTGACTACCGTCCATTCGTGCTCCCCATGCTAGTCTACCTGTGGTTCTGGCGTCATCAGCAGTAGTTGGTTTAATACCGCCGGTACCTTGACCATATACATCTTGGAAATCGGTGAAGTCTACTGGCTGCTCAGCCATAAAGTTCATGGTATAGTTCAATGACCAATCACTTCCTTTCTTGCCTTTTTTGGTTGTAATTAAGATCACCCCATTTGAAGCCCTTGAACCATAGAGAGCAGAAGCTGACTGACCTTTCAGCACCGTCATGGTTTCAATATCATCTGGACTGAGGTTACCGATGCCGTCTCCGTTATCACTACCTCCCCACTGACCGGCAGACCCTCTTTGAGAGTTGTCCATCGGAATACCGTTAATCACATAAAGTGGAGAGCCTGTACCGCTGATGCTAGGTAATCCCCTCAAGGTAATTTTAGCGGTTCCGCCTGGTCCACTACTTGTGCCTTTTACCACCAAACCGGCCACGCGACCCGCTAGGGAATTGGCCACGTTGGTTTCACGGGCTTTGTTCAAAGTCTCACTGCCTACTTCCGTGACGGAGTAGCCCAACTTTTCTTTTTCCTTACTGATACCTAAGGCAGTTACCACCACTTCTCCCAATTCTTCACTGTCCTGAACCAAAGCAACGTCAATGGTGCTTTTTCCGGCAACAGAAATTTCTTGGATTGTATAACCAATAAAGGAATATACTACAATGGCATCTTCAGGTACACTCAATGAATACTTACCGTCAAGGTCTGTAGAGGTTCCTGATGAAGTTCCTTTTACGAATACGTTTACTCCGGGAATGGCAGAACCATCACTCGCATCAGTAACAGTACCCGTAATCGTTTTGGTCTGCGCCCAGAGTGCATGACTGAACAGCACTAGCGCAAACAACAATAGGGCATGTAATTTTTTTTTCATAGGTTGTTAATTAAGAAATTTGATAAAATAGGTGATTAATGTTTTTGTTAATAGACCATTAAACAGAGACTGAAATCAGTCCATCCTTGTACTCAAAAGTTAAGATTATATAGTTACTTCAAACTATTGATTTTCCGATAATCATGAAATATATCCGTAAATCACTCAAATCTTAACCTTACTAAAGTTATCAAAACCATTTCAAAAAGAAAATGATTTTAATCTAAAAATTTTACATTAAATATTCTGACATATTTAATTTTTTATAGTATTTCTATTTAAAAATTGAAAATTTACCAACAAACATGTATTTTTCACCCCTATTTGAAAATTAATAATCATCATATCCAACTTACTGATTTTTGAAAAATCAAGGATTGAAACTGATCAAAAACAAAAAATTATATTTTTAAATTTAAAATAAACCACGAACAAACTAATTATATTACATACAAATGCATATAATACATTTATCACACATAGTTATAAATGACTATTATAAGGTATTTTTACCTGAATCTAAAATGAAAAAAATTTATTAAAATTTTCTTCACATAAACATCATATTTCTTTCGCTTACTAAAATTGCTGCTCATTTATTGAATCTTTTCAATGAATACAAACTGTTAAACATGTATTAAATTGAAGCAATTACTTGAACCAGCTTTTCCAAATCAGATTTCTTGTGATACGCTGAAATAACAATTCTATCGATTGGTGGATCCTCAGCTCTCGGGTAAGAAAAAGAGGAAATGATAATTCCTTCTTCCAGTAGCTTGGCAGCCCAACCACATTCCTTAAACGTCACCACGGGAAAATGCTCCTCATAACTTAAACCAGGCATACCTTTAATCCTTTGGTAAAAAAATGCCATATTTTCCCTCAAAAGTTGCTGCTGTTGATCATAGAGATTTTCTGCCTCCAAAAATGCCTGACAATACCCAGGCGCCGGAGGAGAAGCTCCCATAAACAATGGACTTGATCGCACTTTTCCTATGAATTTGGCATCACCTAAAATAATCCCCGCAGGAATAGCCAAGGCCTTTCCCAAAGACCCAGCAACAACTAAATTCACAGGCAAACTTTTCCATTGTGAATAAGTCCCATATACTTCTCTCCCCAGGATACCAAAGGCATGACTATCGTCTATTAATAAGTAATAGGTATTATCAGGTGACAAAGATCCAACCCATTCAAAATTATGTATGGCAGGCTTCATCGTATCTACCGCATTGGATAGGATTGCTACAGTCTTTCCCTGCATATTTTGGCTTTTCTTGATACAATCAGTAGTAAACTCTAAAAATGCTTTGTCCTGATTGTAAATTAAATTAGGCGGTAAAATCGCTGGATGGGCATCAGGTGCCGCCCACATTTCATCAGCCATCTCTCCTAAAAGGGTGTGACAAATATATCCAGTCATAAACCCACTGCTGAGCAAGGCTGCATGAGGTGCTCCAGCTTTTTTGGCAAAATGCTCTTCCAATTGATCATATACCTCCAACTGCACATTGCTAAAGCGGCTGGCTCCGTGATTGGGACCGTATTGCTTTATTCCTGTTGTGATCAAATCCTCAAATTCCTGCACATTGCCCATCCCCAAATAAGCCGTGCCGCTGAAATAAAGATAATCTCTTCCTTCCCAAGGAATAACTCGATCGATTTTGTGCGCTATAGGATGATGAGGCATATAAAATTATGGCCGATGTGCGGTTATAGTAGTTTAGCTCCAATTCCAGGCCCCTCCGGGAAAGTCACTTTTCCGGGAACAATTGTTACCCCAGAAGCGATATCCTTTGATAGCAGCATGGCTCCATCCATATCCACATAGTCCAATAATGGCGCTATATGAGCAATCGCAGTGATCCCAACAGAAGATTCTGTCATACAGCCCACCATGGTTTTCATTCCCAATTCTTTGGCTTTATAGAGCATTCTTAATCCTGGAGTTATCCCACCTGCTTTGACCAGCTTTACATTGATTCCATGAAAAAGTCCATGACATTTTTCCACATCAGATTCTACAATACAACTTTCATCAGCAATTACCGGCAAAGCACTATGTTGATAAACCTCTTTCATTCCCTCCAGATCATCTTTGCCCAAAGGCTGTTCCATAAACTCCACATTGAGTTCTTTTAGCTCTGCAGAATAGGCAATTGCCTGATCTGCTGTCCAAGCACAATTGGCGTCTATGCGAAAAACAGCATTGGTATGTTTCCTCAACTCCCTCACAATCTCCAAATCATGATTTGTGCCCAACTTGATTTTATAGATAGGCCAGTCTAGCTCCTTCATCTTCTCCACCATCTTTTCTGTACTCGCAATACCGATGGTAAAGTTGGTAGTAGGTATATTGGTCGGATCCAGCTTCAGGTAATCATATAGTTTTACACCCTGCTTTTTGGTAAACAAATCCCAAGCGGCCAAATCCAGCGCACACTGGGCAAAAGGGTTTTGGGCAAATATCTCCTTACACTCCTCCCAAAGTGCTTCAGGACTTTCCCATTCACCTTTTTCCACAATAGGCTTTGCCGCTTCCAATGCTGCCGTCATATTTTCCACAGTCATCCCATAAAAAGGATTGGTAGTGGATTCTCCCAAACCATAAAGTCCATCATCCTCCAATTGGACAATCAATGTTTCTTGTACATCACGACTTTGGTGCGCAATGGTAAAGGTATGCTTCAAAGGAAGCTGTTTAATGAAAACCTGTAGCTTCATGATATATTGGGTATTTTAAAGTCCTTCGATATTAAATTTACATGAAGTTTAGTATTTTGATTGATAATAAAAAGCGAATTTCAATTTCCTATAGCTTCTTCTATTCATCAAGGTCCATATTTCACTGAATTCAGGGATCGAAAAGTGATACTTTAAATTGTAATTTGATATTTGATGAGGAAAAGCTGAAAAAAACTCAAACAAGATGATCAAAAACCAATTAGATAATTTGCCTATTTCTGCTTTTAGAAATGTCAGTTTTATAAGTTCATTCATTATAATATGCATACTTTTTTCCTGTAAAAGCCCTCAAGAAAAATTACACAAACTTTCTCCTTCCACCCTAAGTGCTGCTTATGAATCCGCCAAGGAATCTGCCATCACTCACAGAAGGTTCAAGCATCAAGACCTGCAACCCTTGATCAAAAAACATATAAGCACTTTCAAAGTCGAGGAACTGGGAAAATCGGTTCAAGGACGGTCAATTCACCAGCTGGAATATGGGGAAGGGGAAACCAAAGTGCTGCTGTGGTCCCAAATGCATGGGGATGAAAGTACCGCTACCATGGCCCTTTTTGATGTATTTAACTTCTTGGAAGCCAAAAGTGACACCTTTGAGGTGATCAGAAAGGTGATCAAGGAGCACCTAAAAATTCGTTTTATTCCCATGGTCAATCCCGATGGTGCAGAAGTTTTTACCCGACGCAATGCTTACGGCATAGACCTCAACCGGGATGCCATCAAGGAAGTTTCTCCCGAGGCTAGCATACTTAAATCAGCCCGAGAGGATTTCGGGGCGGAATTTGGCTTCAACCTCCACGACCAGCAGATCTATTATAATGTGGAACAAACTCCAAAACCTGCCACCATATCTGTGCTTGCACCCGCTTTCAATTATAAAACTGAAATCAATGACGTGCGGGCCAGGGCCATGCAGGTGATTGTGGGCATGAACCGAATTCTTCAGGAAGTTACTCCAGGGCAAGTAGGCAAATACAATGACGCGTTTGAACCAAGAGCCTTTGGGGATAATTTCCAGAAATGGGGAACCAGTACCATCCTGATAGAATCTGGAGGCTATCCCAATGACCCTGAGAAGCAATATATCCGCCAGCTGAACTTTATGATCATCCTCAATGCCCTATATGAAATCGCCAATGGCAACTATTCCCGATATGCCGTAGAAGACTACTTCCGCATCCCCGACAATGACAATATGCTCATGGACCTGATCCTGAAAACCGTATCCATCCATGATGGAGAAAACCAATACCAGTTAGATTTAGGCATTAAAAGACGCAATGTGGAAACAGAAAACGGCTATCATGTCAGTGGAAGGCTGGACGATGTAGGTGACCTCTCGGTGTATTATGGCTACAAAGAAATGGATGCTACTGGTATGGAATTCACTCTAGGAAAAGTAGCCGAAACCACTATAGATTCATTGAGTAGCATTAGCCAAGAAATGGCTTTTGAAATGCTCCATGAAGGCATCCTAGCAGTCAAAATAAAACATACCCCAGAAAACCCATTGCACGACCTGCCAATTTTGGTGCTTCAGGAAAAAGACAGCATCCCAAGCGGACACAGCATGGGAAGCCCGGCCAACTTCTTTTTAAAGAAAAATGGCGAGCTGGCTTATGCCATTGTCAATGGTTACCTGATCGACCTAAAAAAACCAAAAGCTGAAGGCTTGAAACAAAGTGTTTGGTAATAGTAATTAGCTTCTTAAAATTAAACCTCTAATACTACCAATGAAAGCCCTACTTCTTATTTGCTTCGCCCTTTTGAGTCAACAGCCAAAGTCAGCTTTTGCATGTATTTGCTCATCATTGACTACTTCACTTGCTAATGAAATGATTTCTGATGCAAATTTGATTGTAGAAGGAGAATACATTAAAACTATCCATTTTGACGAAAACATGGAGAGACTTTTGAACAAAAGCGATTGGGGACGCAACATTTTATTCAAAGTAAATAAAGTCCATAAAGGAAAAGTTAAATCGGATACTATAGCAATATATCAACACGGCGGATCATGCGACCGTAGCTTTCACAAGGGAGAAAAATATATTTTATTGACAAATAAAATTAAATCCTTTAAGTCAGTTAAGCTTCCTCACTTGAAAAAGGAACAATCTGAAGACTTTCAAGAGCCTCCACCGCCTCCTATGGAGCCTACCAAAAATGGAAAAGTAAGACGCTATAATGTACCCAAACCTTTTTTAGACTATTGGAACAACATAACTGAAAACTATACTACCGTTACAATTAGCCTTTGTAATAGTTTTATTCAGGATTCTGATCACGGTGAATTTATCGAGAAAGAGCTTACGAAAAACCTCTAACCGTAAAACAGAATTGACTTTAATGAATCAAATTATGTCTAATAAAGCTTTCATCTCTTTTCTGACCATTTATTTGTCGCTACAATCTTTCTCTTGGGCTCAGGAAAGTTTTGTGTATAAGACAGCCGACACTTCCCAATTATATATGGAAGTATATTCACCTCCCTCAATTGATACTTCCAAGGCCTATCCCGCTATAATTTTCTTCTTTGGGGGAGGGTGGATTGGAGGCAGTAAAAACCAATTTAAGCCTCATGCACAGTATTTTTCAGAAAGAGGAATGGTCTGTTTTTTGGTTGACTACAGGGTAAAAAACATCCACCAAACCAGCCCTTATGAATCCTTGATGGATGCCAAGTCGGCGATAAGGTATGTAAGAAAAAATGCCGAAGCACTGCACATTGATACTACCAAAATCATAGCAGCGGGAGGTTCTGCAGGTGGGCACTTGGCCGCTGCCACCGCCCTTATTCCAGGCTTTAATGATCCCAAAGATGACCTCAACATCAGTAGTATTCCAAACGCCTTGGTCTTGTTTAATCCCGTTATTGATAATGGCCCAGGAGGATATGGATATGAACGGATTGGAGATCAATACAAGGCCTTTTCTCCCTTGCACAACATCAAAAAAGGAGCACCTCCTACTATCTTTTTCTTAGGGACAAAGGACAAGCTGATCCCAGTAGAAACAGCTGAATACTATCAAGTGGTATACGAAAAAGTGGGAAGTCGATGTGAACTCTACCTATATGAAGGAGAAGCCCATGGCTTTTTCAATTATGCCCAGTTTGATAATTATAAAGATACTATCCTCAAAACTGATCAGTTCTTACAGTCATTGGGTTATCTGGAAGAAGGACCCAAAGTAGAAATCAAATAAAGAACTGATTCTTTCAGCAAAAGTCCACTTATTCCAAAATGGCATATCCAAAATTGACAGAAAAATCCACGCACCAAATTAAGACATAATTGTGGGTCGTTAAGTTTACATTATTTGGAATCGCATAAGAAAAATCGCCTTCAATACCTTTTAGCTCTCCCAATGAAACATAATTTGTTGCATTTTGGTCTGTGGCCAAGTACACTTCCAACAATGGTCCTGGATCGGTTTTAAAGTTGGTAAAGCTCAATTGACTTTTGGATTGATTGACGGTGGCCACACCAGAAGTGGGGTGCGCATCCGACTTAAAATCTCCTTGATACAAAACATCTCCTTCGTTTCCTCCGCTCGAATCACTTGGATCCATTGTCATAGAAGGTGACTGGGGCTCAGTACCATCTGAGTTGCATGCTACTCCAAAAAAGATCACAAGAAGTATAACTAATGAGGTTTTCATCATCTTTGGGCATTGATCTTAAAAAGTATACGTTTGAAACAGTGCTGCGTTTCCTGCCATCGATAGCATTTGAGATTATTGGACCAACTTATTTAAATCCTTTTTTACCAAGCATGATTTGTCTTTTTATCAGTAATTTTAAATCATCAAAATTAAAAGCTTCCAACTGCCAAATCCGAAATGAACAAAATATATACTCTGGCCGCACTTATTTCATCGATCTTACTTATTTCCTGTAAACCCTCCACTCAAAAACAATTTGAACTTTCACCACAAGCAAGGCTTATTCACCACGGCGATATCATTGATGTAAACACAGGTGGTTTTATTGAGGCAGATGCCATCTTGATAGATAGTGCCAAAATTATTGAAATAGGAAGTTATGGAAACCTCCAATCCCAACTTCCAGTTGAAAATCAAATTGACGCAACAGGCAAATACATTATTCCAGGACTGTGGGACATGCATGTACACTTTGAAGGCCAGGAGTTGATAGAGGACAACATGGCGCTATTTCCGGTATTCATTGCCTATGGGATCACCACTGTTCGGGATATGGCCAGTGATTTAGGAGAGCAGGTTTTGCAGTGGAGAGAAGAGATTGAACAACATAAATTTTTGGCTCCACAGATTTTCACGGCCGGAAGAAAGTTGGAAGGAATTGATTCTTTTTGGAAAGGAGACCTTGAAATTGCCAATGAAGAAGAGCTGCACCAAATGCTGGACAAGTTAAAGGCTTATGACGTGGATCTGGTCAAGGTTACGGAGAATGCGCTTTCCGGAGAATTATTTCTCAAGAGTGTCCAAGAAGCTCATAACCGGGAATTTTTAGTTTCCTCCCACGTTCCTTTGGACCTCAGCATTGAGCAATTGGCTAAAGCAGGTCTATCTAGTGTAGAACATGCCAGTTACTTCTTGAGGCTAGGAACCCATGAAAACCAAATTGCCCAAAAAGTAGCCAATGGAAGCATGACCCATGCCGAAGCCAATGCCTTTTACAGCACACACTTTGATCAGGACACTGCTTTCATGAATTACCAGAAACTGGCTAGCTTAGGCTTGGCCATCACTCCTACCTTAATTGGAGGGAAACAACTGGCTTATTATGACGAAGATAACCATGCTGATGATGAGTTTCTTAATTTTCTCACCGACCGCTTTACTTCCAATTACCAATGGAGAATTGACAGGTTAAAGGATTACACACCCAAGCAATGGAAAGAGAGGAAGGACCGATACCAGCTGATTGCCCAACAGCTTCCTTACATTCAAAAAGCTGGGATGACCATTTTAGCAGGAAGCGATGCAGCAGCCTTGAACACATTCGTTTATCCAGCCTTTGCCTTGCACCAAGAATTAGAATTGTTTCAAGAAGCTGGTCTTCGTCCAATCGAGGCATTGCAGGCTGCCACTATCAATGGCGCCAAGTTTATGGGTAAGTCGAATACCATGGGAAGCATTGAAATTGGAAAACAAGCGGATTTGGTCATTCTAAACAGCAATCCACTTGAAGACATCAGTGCCACTCAAAATATTTTTGGTGTGGTCAATGATGGTCTTTACTATGACCGCATGTCTTTGAACACCATTTTAGAAAAAGCCAAAAACAAAAAGCAACAATTAGATAAGGGCAGAAAAAAATAATCCATCAACGGATCCTCAAAAAGATTCTTCGAAACCAATTATCCATTTGGGATCAGGGCAATTCCTTTGGTACTTGTCTTGATCCTTTGCAGCACATACCCCTGGATAATCCCCCTGATTGCCTTCCATATCTACTATCAATTGAAAATGCAGGTGAGGAGGCCAATCCCCATTCTCTGGATAAGGGCCAATATGGCAAAATACTTGACCGGCTAAAATCTGTTGGCCCACTTCTAAGCCGATCAGATCTGAACGCTTTAAATGACCATAAAGGCTGTAAAAAATCTCTCCCTTTAGTTGGTGCTCCAGGATGATGGCAGGACCATAATTTCCAAAGGCGCCATTGTCCTGAAAACTATGGATCTTTCCATCCAAAGGTGCGTAAACCGCTTGTCCAGGTTCAGCCCAAATATCCACTTGGGCGTGGATATTTCGAAAGTCCTCCGGAGAAGTCCCAAATACCTCGCTTCTTTGATAAATGGCCCTTGGCTCCATATATCCTCCTATGCCAAAAGCACAACTTGCATCCGCCAACAACCCAAAAACATACTCACTAAAAGCTTTGGTATCTCCTAAATCAATGGCTTCCAAAACCATATTATTGGCCGTAAAATCCATCACAATGGTATTTTCATGGTTTAATTCTACACCCATAATTGGATAAAAAGAAGTCTCTTTAAGCAGCTGTGTTAATTTTTGCATGGTGGATATTTTGTCGAAAGATACACATTTTGACTTCAATGTGTTAACTTTAAAGAACATGCACGACTATAGATTTCCCCAACTACTGGATGTAAAGCAAGCCTACCAAAGGATCATGGCTTACATTCACCATACGCCCATCCTAACCAGCGAAGCCATTGAAAAAATAGCTGACTGTCAGCTCTATTTCAAATGTGAAAACCTGCAAAAGGTCGGAGCCTTTAAAGCCAGAGGCGCCACCAATGCCATCCTGAAACTCCCTCCAGAACTAAAACAAAATGGGGTCGCCACACATAGTAGTGGGAACCATGCTGCTGCATTGGCCAGAGCCGCCTTGGAAACAGGAACTACTGCTTATATCGTGATGCCCTCCAATGCTCCCGCAATAAAAAAAGCAGCTGTCAAAAGTTATGGAGGAAAAATTATTGAATGCGAACCTAATTTAAAAGCCCGCGAAACAACTCTTGAAAAGGTGGTAGAAGAAACTGGCGCTGCTTTTATTCCTCCTTATGATTATATGGATGTGATTGAAGGACAAGCCACCTGCGCTTTGGAAATGTGGGATGAAGGAATTCCTTTTGATGTCATCATCACCCCTGTTGGTGGCGGTGGGCTTTTGGCTGGCACTGCATTGACCACCCATTATGTTTCTCCTAAAACGGAGGTTTACGGGGCTGAGCCCAAAGGAGCCGATGATGCTCAGCGAAGCTTTAAGGCCAAAGAAATCATTCCCATGGAAAACCCTAATACCATTGCCGATGGGCTTTTAACTTCCTTGGGGCAGCGAAACTTTATTTTGATTTCAAAACATGTCAAAGACATCCTAACTGTGACCGATGAAGAGATTATTGCTGCCATGCGCTTGGTGTTTGAGCGGATGAAGTTGGTCATCGAACCTAGTAGTGCTGTGCCTCTAGCTGCTGTATTGGCCAATAAGGAGCTTTTTAGAAATAAAAAAGTAGGCATAATCATTTCTGGGGGAAATGTAGATGTCAGCAAACTTCCCTTTCAATGATTCATCAGATTTTAGCCATAAAAAAACCGGCCTTTAGACCGGTTTTTACTGCTGTTTCACTTTATTAACCCTAGGCAATCACGCCATATAGTTCTTTTAACTTTCCGACGGAATAGTCTATTTCTTCTTGGGTGTTGAACCTGCTGAAAGAGAACCTCACCGAATCCCTATCTGCTTTAGCATTCAATGCCCTCAACACATGAGAACCTACTGTAGCACCACTGCTGCAAGCTGAACCGCCTGAAGCAGAAATACCATGAAGGTCAAGATTGAATAACAACATTCCGCTATTCTCTTCCGAAGGAGGCAAACTCACATTCAAAACGGTGTATAAACTTTTATCGAGATTGGCAGATAGGCCATTGAATTCCACTCCCGGAATTCCTTCTCTCAACTGCTCGATAAAACTGCTTTTCAGCTTTTCTACATGCTTTTGGTGATCTGTCATTTCTTCATAAGCCAGCTCCAAAGCTTTGGCTATTCCCACAATCCCATAAACATTTTCCGTTCCTCCACGCATGCTCCGCTCTTGAGCACCACCATAGATAAACGGTCGAATCTTATTTTTCTTATTCAAATACAAAAATCCTGATCCCTTTGGTCCATGGAATTTATGTCCACCTGCTACAATGGCATCCAGAGGTAATTGCTTCAGGTCATGCACATAATGGCCCATTGTCTGAACGGTATCAGAATGGAAAAACACCCCGTGCTCCTTGCAGATATTTCCAATCGCCTCAATATCATTCAAGTTTCCTATCTCATTGTTAGCATGCATGATGGAAACCAATGATTTTGGATGAGCTTGAATCCAGGCCTCTAAATGCCCCATGTCAATGGCTCCATTTTCATCAATTTGAGCATATTCCAATTGGATATGTCCACGCTTTTCACATTCCTGAAGGGTATGTAAAACCGCATGGTGCTCGATCGGTGAAGTCAGTGCATGCTTGATGCCGTAAGTTTCTATCGCACAGACCAAAGCGGTATTATCCGCCTCAGTACCTCCTGATGTAAAGAATATTTCTCCCGGGCTGGCATTCAATAGCTCAGCCACTTTTTTTCTTGACCTTTCGATAGCTGTACGTACTTCACGGCCATGTGAGTGAACGGATGAAGGATTTCCATAGTGTCCCGACAAATAGGGGAGCATGGCCTCCAATACCTTTTCATCCAATGCCGTAGTAGCAGCGTTATCTAAATAAACTTTCATTCTAAATAATATATACTTGGGTAGGTTGTTACTTATTTGGTCGCTGAAATCACTTCTTTAATATCAGTGATCAGCTTATTCGCCAGATGCTCAGCAGTCGCCTGCGTTTCAGATTCAGAATAAATCCTGATAATAGGTTCTGTATTTGATTTTCTCAAATGAACCCATTCTTTTTCAAACTCTATCTTTACTCCATCAATGGTATTGATAGGTTGTTTGCTATATTTTCTGCTGATCTCATCCAGAATAGCATCTACATCAATGTCTGGAGTTAATTCTATCTTATTTTTTGATATGTAATAATTGGGATAGCTGGCCCTTAACCTGCTGGCAGTTTTACCAAACTTGGCCAAATGGGTCAAAAACAAACCAATACCTACCAAAGCATCTCTTCCATAATGTGATGCTGGATAAATAACCCCACCATTTCCTTCACCACCAATGATGGCATTGGTCTCTTTCATTTTATTGACCACATTTACCTCACCTACCGCGGCTGCATTATATGCGCCATGGTGCTTTTCCGTCACATCACGAAGTGCTCTGGTTGAACTTAGATTTGAAACAGTATTTCCAGCTTCCTTTGAAAGCACATAATCTGCTACTGCTACCAAAGTGTATTCTTCACCAAAAGGAGAGCCATCTTCTGTCAAAAAAGCCAAACGGTCTACATCTGGATCCACCACGATGCCCAGGTCAAACTTTCCGTTTTCCAGTTTGGCAGAAATATCTCTTAGGTTTTCCGGAAGTGGCTCTGGGTTATGAGGAAACTGTCCATCAGGTTCACAGAACATCTCTTCCACATGCTCCACACCCAAAGCGTTAAGTAATTTTGGTAAAGCAATACCTCCAGTAGAATTAACGCAATCAATGACCACTTTAAAACCACGTTTGGCTATCGCTTCCTTGTCCACTAAAGATAAACTGAGGACATGCTCAATGTGCCTATCGATATAATCTTCCACTAAAGTGTAGCCACCCAGTTTTCTGACCTCAGCAAACTTAAAGTCTTCCTGATCAGCTTTTTCCAAGACTTCTTTTCCATCTTGGTCTGAGATAAACTCGCCCTTATCATTCAACAACTTCAAGGCATTCCATTGGATCGGATTATGGCTGGCAGTAAGGATAATTCCACCTCCTGCTTTCTCCAACGGAACAGCAAATTCCACTGTAGGAGTAGTGCTCAGGCCAAGGTCGATCACATGAATGCCCAACCCTTGAAGAGTGGCTGTAACCAACTTGGAAACCATGTCACCTGATATCCTGGCATCTCTACCAATTACAATCTTGGGATTGTTGGTCTTTTCGACAATCCATGCTCCATAAGCAGAAGCAAATTTGACCACATCAACTGGAGTAAGTCCTTCCCCTACTTTTCCTCCGATAGTTCCTCGAATACCGGAAATAGACTTGATTAATGCCACTTGTAAAGAGTTTAGTTCAACTAGATAAAAAATCCTATGCATTTAGGTGTCACATAGGAGATACTGGTGATTATTTGAATTTGGCCATTACTTTATTGACTTCAGAATCCGGGTTTCCGCATTCCGAATTATCATCCACTTTCTTCCCACAATAGCTGCACGTCCCGCCATCCTTGTTTAAATAAGGATTTTGAGAAGCACAGGTTCCTTTGAATTGCCCATTTTTCAAAAATATCAGTCGGACAGACATCAAAATGAAAAACAGAGCAATAAATCCCAAAGTCAAATATACAGTTGCCATATCAAATTAATTTGCACAAATTTACGTAATACTTTGAAAACGTCCACACTTTACTAATAGTTTCCCAATTCCACATGTCTGAAATTTCCTCCCGAGCACAGCAGTTAGAAGCTTTTGACCGACTCCTGACCATCATGGATGAACTAAGGGAGCAATGTCCTTGGGACCGAAAACAAACCATTGAAAGTCTTCGTCACCTTACTATTGAGGAGACCTTCGAACTGTCAGATGCTATCATTGACAATGATCTGGAGGAAATAAAAAAAGAATTGGGCGACATCCTATTGCATATCGTATTTTATGCTCGGATAGGTTCCGAAAAAAAAGCTTTTGATATCAGCACTGTCATTGACAGCCTTTGCGAAAAATTGATCCGAAGACATCCTCATATTTATGGCGATACCAAAGTAGAGGATGAGGAAGCCGTCAAGCAAAATTGGGAAAAAATCAAGCTTAAAGAAAAAGGCAATAAAAGTGTCTTGGGGGGAGTACCCAGGTCTTTGCCGGCATTGATCAAAGCCATGCGCATCCAAGAAAAAGCCAGAGGTGTAGGCTTTGACTGGGAAGAGAAACATCAGGTATGGGAAAAAGTAGAGGAAGAGATGCAGGAATTTAGAGCCGAATTTAATGCGGTCGATGATGCATCTATTGACAAAGATAAGGCAACTGGAGAGTTCGGAGATTTACTTTTTTCCTTAATCAATTACGCCCGTTTCATTGACATCAACCCAGAGGAAGCCTTGGAAAAAACCAATAAAAAATTCATCCACCGCTTTCAGTACTTAGAAGAAGCGGCCCGCAAGTCAGGAAAGAAAATTGAAGACATGAGCCTTGCGGAGATGGATGTTTATTGGAATGAAGCCAAAAAAAAATAATAGTAAAGGATTTTTCTGCTGTTCATGACATTAGCAAATAATAAATATTTACTTTTGGCATTAATTATCGGAAGCCAAATAGCCGTTATTGCTCGACAAATTTTGATTAACAACAACTTTCCGTTTTGGCAAAAACAGATATAATTACCCGGTTTTTAATCTGGAGGCTTAAACATATCAGCACCAAGAATTTTGTGATGATTCTTAGTGGGGTGATCGGTATTCTTACTGGTTTGGCTGCAGTGATCCTCAAGGAATCCGTTCATTTCATCCAACATTGGCTGATTGAAGGCTTCCATATCGAGTATGCCAACTTTTTCTTCATCATCTATCCGCTGATCGGCATCTTCCTTACCTACATCGTCGGGAAATATATTGTCAAGGATTATGGTGGACATGGTATTCCCGAAATACTTTATAATATCTCAAAGAAAAACAGCATTATCCCAAAGGTGAAGATGTATAGCAGGGTTTTTACATCATGCTTGACAGTTGGACTTGGGGGATCTGTTGGTTTGGAGGCCCCGATTGTGGTGACAGGATCTGCCATAGGTTCCAATTCCGGCCAATTGATGCACCTTAATGCCAAAAAAAGAAATATTCTGATCGGCTGTGGTGCTGCAGGTGGCATTTCTGCTATATTCGGCTCTCCTATCGGAGGTGTCATATTTGCCATAGAAGTAATCTTAATGGAAGTGAATGTGGGCGCTTTCATTCCATTGCTGATTGCATCTGTGATGGGCTCTTTGACCACAATGGTATTGATTGGCAATGATGCCATTTTTTCTTTTAACCTTACTGGAGAGTTTATTGCCGCGCATACTCCCTACTACCTGATGTTGGGAGTCATTACAGGCTTGATCTCTGTTTACTTCATCAAGTCTGTTCTCAAGACCGAAAACTTCCTTGAAAGCTTTACCAACCCTTGGCTAAAGATTCTATGTGGGGGTGCTGTTTTAGGTTTGATGATTTTCTTCTTTCCCCCTATTTATGGTGAAGGCTACAACACGCTGAATTCATTGATAGCAGGCGATCCATTTGTATTGTTGAATAGAAGCCCTTTCTTTTCGGAGATTAACAACTCCTACTTTATACTGATTTATTTGCTATTGATCATTTTTGCGAAGCCCATTGCTGCAGCACTGACGATAGGCAGCGGCGGTAGCGGGGGGATTTTTGCCCCTTCACTTTATGTGGGTGGACTTACAGGCTTTCTTTTTGCCTATGCCAATAATTTCTTTGGGGTTTACATTCCCATCCCCTTGGCCCACTTTACACTGGTGGCCATGTGCGGCGTGATGAGTGGTGTTCAGCATGCACCCTTGTCAGCCATATTCTTAATTGCTGAAGTAACTGGCGGCTATGAGCTTTTTGTACCCTTGATGCTGGTATCTGCTATTTCCCTGGCCACGACCAATTATTTTGACAAAAATTCTCTTTACAAAAACCAACTGCTGGAACAAGGAAAACATATTCCTGAAACAAAGGATGAGGAGGTTTTAGGCTTGATTGACATTAGGAGAATTATGGAAAAGGACTTGCTTCCAATCCATCCAGACGCACTCCTTAAGGACCTATGTGGTCTGGTAAAGCTTTCCAAAAGAAATATTTTTCCTGTGGTGGATGAAAAAGGCAACCTCAACGGAATAGTGACTTTGGATGACATTAGGGACATTATGTTTGACAAGCATAAACAAGAGGAAACCCATATCAGAAAACTCATGCACAGCCCTCCTGACACCATCCAACCTTCTGAAAGCATGAGGGGTGTAATGGACAAATTCGAAAAGTCTGGTGCATGGAACCTACCAGTGGTAGATAATGGAAGATATTTAGGCTTCATCAGTAAGTCCAGAATTTTCAACGCCTACCGAACCAGACTCATCAGGCAGCAAAAAGATTAGGCAAAAAATAATATTTGGTTTACCTGTTTATCCACGCTTACACACATCACCTGTTTTTGTAAAAAATTCATTACCAGCGTTTTATCCACAAATTCACTTTTAATAAAAACGATTTAAATTATTGATTTACAGATAGTTACACTATTAACTTAATGTTATGTGGATAAGTGTTGATAATTGTGGATAAATTTTTCACATTTTTTTTGGACGCTTTTCCAGTAAATAAAGACCTATTTTTCACTTGATTACTAACTGAAAAAGGTACTCAAAACACCCTTCAAAAAATCAAAATTCAGAATAAAATATTACACCAAATTCCTTCCAATTATCACTGTTTTCTGCAAACGTTTCCAAATGCTGCAATTGACTACAAAAACCCTACAATACACGACAAAAATTGGCGTGTTATCAGTAACATTTGGAAATCTAAGGTATAAACACAACCCATGCACTGGTAATTTTACCTCGGCTGGAATCTTTTAGTTTAAATTGAAGGCACACCCCTTCCCTTTAGTTACATTTAAACCAAAAAGAAAATTGTTGGAAAGTAATTAGACCAATTTCAAATTTTTACAATCAGGAATCTGACAATCCCCATAGAGGACCAAAGAGTGGCTGGTAATTGCTGAAGAAAACTCCTTGCCCATGGCCTCTTTGATCAAGTTGATCCGCTCATCAGAGAATTCACGGATCTTACGGCACTGGTTGCAAACATGATGATCATGGTGCTTATAGGTCAATGCCTGCTCATATAGTGCCACCTTGTCCTTAAACTGGTGTTTGACAGCAAGTCCACACTCTACTAAAAGATCCAGGGTATTATAGATGGTGGCGCGACTAATCGAGTAGCCCTTATTTCTCATCAAAAGAAAAAGCCCTTCAACATCAATATGTTCATCTTGAGGCAAGGCATATAATTCATCGATAACCGAAAACCTTTCTGGGGTCTTTCTGCTACCATGCCTTTGCAAAAAGTTCTCAAATATTTTTTTTGCTTTTTCTACAACCGACTTCTCTGCCATATTTTTCATTACTAAAAATTAAAGATGCAGCATTTTTTAGATTTTATCAAACTAAGACCCGCTTGTGAGACCTTATCCCTGCTTATTTGCTATCAGTCTAAATTAGCATAAATAAAAACGTAAAATAAAGCCTCTCTTCAAACCTAAAATCTTCCAAATTCACTTCTTCTCATGTATCAATAATTTTTATATTAAATGGATAATACTAAATTAGTTAAGTATGCTCACCAAAAGACTTTTACTTCTTTCCGTATTATTTTTGACGGGCGCTCAACTTTGGGCCCAGATTCCCGGATTTTTTATGAAGGAAGAAAAAAACAGTGTCAATCTCCCATTTTTCGATTACAACAACTTGATCATTATGCCCATTGCTATCAATAACGGGCCCGAGCTTAACTTCCTTATTGACACAGGCGTAAAATCCAATATTCTTTTCAGCAAAACTGTTGGCGATGAATTGGGACTCTATTACACCAGGACACTGAATTTAATGGGAGCAGACGGAAAAACAGTCCTTACCGCCCTTGTATCACCCAACAATCACTTTAACATGGGACCTGTAGAAGGAATTGTTCAAGCAGTATTAGTCCTTGAGGAGGATTTCTTGGAGTTGGAAAGAGTGATCGGTATACCGGTACATGGAATTATAGGTTATGAGTTTTTTAAATTTAATCCCATCAAGATAGATTACGATTCTAATATCTTGACTTTTTATCACGCTGATAAAATGAATTGGAGGCCTTTTGGCTACAGGAAGATTGATTTGTCTTTCGACAACTATAAGCCTTATGTGGAAAGTACTATTAAGCAAATCGAAGGGCCAGAAATAAACGGAAAGCTCTTGATCGACACTGGCGCCAATCATGGATTGCTTTTGAACCGTGAGACCTCAGACCAAATTAAACTTCCCCCCAAGAGGCTACAAACCGATTTGGGCAGATCCTTGGGAGGAGATCTTTTTGGCTATGTTGGAAGAGTAAAAAAATACTCTTTGGGCAATTTAAATTTCAGAAGGGTGATTACCTCCTATCCTGATGAGACAGAGTTTTCATCCATCATTATAGAGTCAGGCCGTTTGGGAAGCTTAGGTTCTGAAGTATTGGCCAGGATGACTTTTATTATAGACTATCCTAGGGAAAGGTTATTATTCAAAAAAGGGGCTGGTTTTCATCACCCTTTTGAATATGATATGAGTGGTATTAAAGTTCGTATGACCAATGTGGAAGAAAAAAGATATTATGTAAGTAGCGTAAGGGAAAACTCCCCGGCTTCAAAGGCAAACATCAAACCCGGTGACGAAATTCTATCTATCAATCTATTACCAGTTGAATATTGGGACCTTGCTGAAATAAATGATCTCCTTAAATCTGAAGAAGGAAAGGAAATTATTATTACGGTAAAAAGAAATATAAGGGAAATTCCTGTGGAATTGGATAAAACCCTAATGCTCCAAAAACAATTATAAATTACTTATTTGTTGCTTGCATTACCTTATAAAGTTGAGTAAAAAGTAAATGAATGTATTTTTATTAGTCAAAAAAGCTAACTTTAGGCTGTTTCTGTTTTTGCCTAATGGAATCTAAAAATTACAATCATATATCGTCATCTTTTGTAACATTAAGAAAGACAAGCAATTCTACCTTTGAACTGCTTTATTTTAATGCTGCCTTTGAATCAATGCTGGGCTCAAAACCTAGCATCAACACATTTGATCAGATTTTGATGACCTTGCCGAAACCTAGCCTAGGTCATATTTTCAATTCTCTCAAGCAAAATAAAACTCTTTCCACCATTTTTTTCACACAAGGAGGCACTTGTTTTCCTGTTCTCCTAGAAGGAAATATAATAAAAGAACAGAAAGCTGAGAATTATCTCATTAACCTGATAATGATCCCTCAGCTTGAAAAACCAGAAATCAAGAACCTTTGGATGATTCAGCTGAGCACTGATTTGCTTTTCAGCAGTAGTTTAAACAAATGCCCAAATAGGCTTCAAATCGGATCAGCTCTTCCCAATCATTTTCACAATCACTACCCGCACATTAGTGAAGCCGTTTTTCAAGACTTTATCACTAATGAAAAGGAAGGCGAATTAGACCTTCAGCAAAATGGCCAAATATTGGAGAAAAAAATTCTCTTTGAATCAGAATTTTGCTCCCTGATTGTTCATGCGCCCCCTATCGGAAACCGCTTCCAAAAGTTTATCTTCGAACAGAAGGACCAAATGGTCCAACATAACTCCAGGGCTATTTATTACGAGCACGAATTGGGAGATAGCCAAATTCACTGGAGTGGGGCCTATGTCGATATATTAGGATATCCAAGGGAAGAATTCACGGAAGTAAACATCCAAAGATGGGTGGAGATGATCCATCCAGAAGATTTAAAACATCTCAAAACTGGCTTCGAAAAGGATTTTAAGTTGGACAATCCATACGACACCTTCTACAGGCTAAAACATAAAGAGGGCTACTACCTTTATGTTCAAGACATCGCCAGGGTATTTGTCGATGAAAAAACTGGAAAAAAAATTATTCTTGGGAGTATTACTGACATCAGTGGGCTCAAAAACATCGAAAAAAAACTGCTTGAAAACCGATACACCTTAAATGAGCTTTCCAGCATCATGCCAGGAATGATTTATATGTTCAAGAAATCCCCAGAAGGCAAATATGATTTTATATTTGTAAGCGAAGGGGTCAAAGATATTTTCGGTGTCACCACTAAATATTTTACTCAACATTTCCGAAAGCTTAAAAATCGAATACATCCAGATGACCTTAATATTATCTTAGAGACAAACAAAAATGCCTCTCATTCCAAAACAATGGAAATAACTTTTAGGATCATCAATCCCGATGAAACTGTTAAGTGGGTATTTTGCTCTTCTAGCCTTTTGAAAGAACAAAATGGCCAAGACATTTGGGCAGGGTATATTCTGGATATTAGTTATACAAAGAAAAAAGAAGAAGAGGCCAAGTCCAATTACTTGCGTTATAAGCAGAGCTTTGACAACAATCCCTTGGCCATATTTCATTATGACAAAGACGGAACTATCCTGAAAGTCAACAACACTCTGGTAAAAAAGGCTAATCTAGAAAATGGTGAAATTATTCTTGGAAAAAGCATCCATGATCTCTATCAGCACTCTTCTATATATGATACATTATTAGAGGGGATTGAAAGTGGTTCTGCTGATTATGAAGGCTCATTTATCACGCATTTCTCTAACACGCATTTTTATATCAAACTCAAAATCACAAAGTTGAAATTTGATAATGGTTTTGAAGCAGCCTTTGAAGACATCACCGAAAAGGATTTTGTTCAGTGTGTAATGAACGATGTGGCCACTATTTCCGCCCAGTTTAATGATATGGATTTTTTTTATGAGTTGGTAAAGCTGCTATCAAAAAAATTGAATTTAAAGTATTGTCTAATCGGAGAGTATATCCCCAATGGTCGATCAATTCAAACCACTGCTATTGCCAAAGATGGTAAGATCATTCCGAATTTCATCTATTCATTAGATAATACTCCTTGCGAAACAGCAATCAGCAACTATAGAAGAGAAGTAGTCTTGATTTCAAATGGAGTGGCTGAACAGTATCCCAAAGATTTATTCCTGCAAGAAGAAAACATTACCTCCTATTGCTCTACAGGAATAAATGACAAAAATGGAAGAAAAATAGGCATACTTGTATTAGCCGATAGTAAGCCTATGCAAAATGAGGAAGGAATTATTAATATTGTTTCTATCCTCAGTGACCGAGCAGGTGCAGAACTTCAGCGTATTCAATATGAAAAGATACTTCTCGAATCACAGCAGCTTTATAAAAGCATCGCAGAAAACTTCCCTAGAGGGACAGTAGATGTGTTAGACAAAAACTTCAGGTACGTCTACACCGAAGGAAGTGAATACCAGAAAATAGGAATAGACCCTAAGGAACTTATTGGGACCTACCACTTGATGAAATATGATGCAGTGACTTCCCTTAATGCCAAAAAAGAATTGGACAAGGTTCTTTTGGGCCAAACTGTCGTATATGAAATTGACTTTAATGGAGAGAGCTATAAAAAAACAGGGGTACCGCTGATCAATAAACAAGGGGAAGTTGACCGCATCCTGCTGGTAACCCAAAACATTTCAGAATCCAAATCAGCAGAGGAAGAACGCGAAAAGCTCATCAAAGACCTTTCCAGCCACAATGATGAATTGCAGCGCTTTGCTTACATCGTCTCCCATAATCTTCGCGCACCAATCGTTAACATTACTTCCTTACTCGATTTGCTCAATGAAGACAATTTAGCAGACCCCAACAATGTAGAATTGATCGATAGCTTGAAAACCTCTGTCGCAATCCTCAATGCTACTTTAATGGATCTGATCGAGGTGGTGTCCATCAAGAAAGAAAAAATCAGAAAAGTAGAAACGGTCAACTTTGAAAGCTTAATCAATAACATAGAAAAGAGCCTTTTCAAACAGCTCAAAGAAGCCAAAGTAAAAGTTAAACGAGATTTTGCTATAAACGAGATTAACTATGTGCACAGTCATCTTGAAAATTTCTTTCTTAATTTCATGACCAATGCTATTAAGTACAGCCATCCAGAGCGAAATACAGAAATTCATATCAAGACTAAAATGAATGGCAATAATTGCATTATTAGCTTCTCTGACAATGGAATTGGCATCGACTTGGAGAAATATGGTGACCGAATTTTTGGATTGTATCAGCGTTTTCATACCCATGTAGAAGGCAAAGGACTAGGCCTATACCTTGTCAGGGAACAGATCCGCTCCCTAGATGGTGATATTCATATTAAAAGTGAAGTCGGCAAAGGAACCACCTTCACTATCACCATCAAAAACCTACCTCACCCCGACCAAGAAAGTATAGAATTCAGCCAAGAAAACACTCAATAATTTTATCCTGAAAGTAATTTTTCCCAACCATTCGGTGCCTTTTGCGTGATAATACCTAAATTCGAATATCACATTTCAACACAAACTACGAAATCCAACTGGCCAAGTGAATTTCAACTTTGCCATTCAAGATTCCAACTAATTTCAAACTCATGAAAAAAGCGATTATCCCCATTCTTATCCTCGTTGTCGTAGGTATTTTTGTCTACACCAAAGCAGTAGGCACCTACAACCAATTTGTGAAAACGGAAGAAACCATCAATGGTCAGTGGGCCGAGGTGGAAACTCAATACCAACGTCGCGCAGACCTGATCCCAAACTTGGTAAACACCGTTAAAGGTTATGCTGACTTTGAAAAAGAAACCCTTGAAGGCGTGATCAATGCCCGAGCCAAGGCTACTTCTGTCAACATCAATGCTGATGAACTGACCCCAGAAAAAATTGCCCAGTTCCAAGAAGCACAAGATCAGTTAAGCGGGAGCTTGAGCAGGCTTTTGGTAGCAGTGGAGCGTTATCCTGACCTGAAAGCCAACCAAAACTTCCTTGACCTTCAGGCCCAATTAGAAGGAACTGAAAACAGGATTGCAGTAGCCAGAAGAAATTTTAACCAATCAGTACAGGCCTACAATTCTAACCTAAGAACTTTCCCCAACAATATTTTTGCGGGATGGTATGGCTTTGAGAAAAAAGGTTACTTCGAAGCCTCTGAAGGGGCTGAAAACGCACCAACGGTAGAATTCTAAATCGAACTATTTTGCCCGGCCAACACCGGGCATCTTTATTAAAAATACATTGGCCATGGCCGAAAAATTATTTACCAAAGCAGAAAAAGACCAGATCGTCGCTGCCATCAAAGCAGCAGAACTGGAAACTTCCGGAGAAATACAAGTACACCTCGAAAATCACTGTAAAGGAGAAGTCTTGGACCGAGCAGCAGATGTCTTTGCCATGCTGAAAATGCACAAGACCAAACTTCGTAATGGTGTGCTTTTTTACCTTGCAGTAGAAGACCATAAGTTAGCCATCTTAGGAGACGGAGGAATCAATAATGTCGTTCCAGATAACTTTTGGGAAAGTATCAAAGAAGCCATGATCAAACACTTCAAAAAAGAACAATTTGCTGAAGGCTTGATCACCGGAATTCGCATGTCCGGCGAAGCGCTTAAGGAACACTTTCCGTATGATGGTGATACCGATGAAAATGAACTCTCCGATGAAATCTCCTTTGGATAATATGCACTTGAAAAAAACTACTTTACTCACCCTTTTCTTCTTATTGATTGGCCAAATATTGCTGGCACAGGACGATTTTCCTGCTCGGCCTAACCCTCCCAAGCTGGTCAATGATTTCACCCAAACGCTTTCAAGTTCTGAACAAGCTGCTTTGGAAAGAAAACTGGTGGCATATAATGACAGCACCTCCACCCAAATTACCATAGTACTATTGGGCTCTGTAGGTCAATATGATATCAGTGACTACGCCTTCCAACTGGGGGACAAGTGGGGCATTGGTCAAAAGGAAAAGGACAATGGCCTGCTGATTTTGGCAGCCATGAAAGACAGAAAAGTATTTATTGCCACTGGTTATGGTTTGGAAGGCGCAGTTCCGGATGCTTTGGCCAGACGGATTGTGGACAATGTGATTGTTCCTGCCTTCAAGCGCGAAGCTTATTATGATGGACTTGACCAAGCAACTACCATGATCATCAAGTTGGCCAGTGGAGAATACGATGCAGAAAATGTAGAAAAGAAAGGTAGTCATGGCCGAGCCATTTTCTTCATTCTATTCTTCGTCTTTATCTTCGTCATCCTACCGCTTCTTCGAAACCGAAATGACAATGATAATCATATGGGCGGCCGAGGCGGTGGAGTGGACATGTTCACCACCCTAATGCTGATGAACCTGCTTGGTGGTGGCCGTAGAGGCGGTGGTGGATTTGGTAACTTCTCAGGCGGCGGTGGCAGCTTTGGAGGTGGTGGCGGAGGATTCGGCGGCTTTGGTGGCGGAAGCTTCGGCGGCGGCGGCGCTGGCGGCAGTTGGTAAAACCTGTACAAAATTAAAGACTTAAAACACCCCAAACTTGGGGTGTTTTTTTGTTTTAGGGAAATGGGTGAACCTAAAATCACAATATCCTTTTATTTATCAGAGAACCAATTCCATCCAAAAATGGTTTTAAATTACATTTCGTAACTTTGAATTTCACAAATGGCCCTTGATCATGAAGAATATCAAAAACACTTCTTTGGAAGATTTCTATCAGGAAGCAGCGGCATTTACCGGGAAAGATGTGAAGGTTCTTCTTCCCCCTGGAATCCATAAGGAGATAGGTCATTTCAATGTTTTTGATGTGGCTGAAACCATCAAAGGATTCAAGCAAAAATCAGTGATGCCCTATAACCGTTGGGCCTATTATAAGATCAGTTTGATCATCGGCAAAAACAGGGCGGAGTATGCGGACAAGGTGATCCAAGTCAAGAAAAATGCCTTGCTCTTTGGCACCCCAAAAGTCCCTTATCACTGGGTTCCTCAAGATGATAACCAAGCAGGAAGTTTTTGTGTTTTTACCGATGAGTTTTTACTCAAAAACAAAAGTGGAGTAGTCTTGGATGAGTTGCCCATTTTCAAGTCTGGAGGCTATCCCATTTTTGAAATCAGCGATGAAATTGCAGCAGAAATAAGACTGATTTTCAACAAGATGAAACAAGAAATTGCTTCAGATTATGAGTTTAAATATGACCTGCTTCGCAACTATGTCCTCGAGTTAATTCACTATGGACAAAAACTGCAGCCTGCCTCTACTTTGCATGCCAGCCAAAATGCTTCAGGGCGAATTACCTCATTATTTGTAGAACTCTTAGAACGCCAATTTCCCATCGAGTCCCCCAACCAAAAATTGCAGTTACGAACTGCCAAAGAATATGCCGACAGGTTGGCCATCCATGCCAATCACTTAAACAAGGTACTGAAAGAAACTACCGGAAAAACAACTACTGAGCTGATCAGTTCAAGGCTGGTACAGGAAGCCAAAATACTTTTAAAGCAAACCGATTGGAATGTCTCCGAAATTGCCTACAGTTTGGGTTATGAAGAAGTCGCTCACTTTTCCAACTTCTTTAAAAAGCAAACTACTATGGCTCCCCTGGCCTACCGCTCATAGTCCAATGATTTGAATTTCGCAAACCATGCATTGATTTTTGCAAACACTCCTCCGCTTTTTAACGGAACTTTGTCTTATCGATTATTAATCACTAAAAATCAATAAGATGACAAGTTCAAAAGATAAAATCGCAGTGATCACCGGAGGAAGCAGAGGGTTGGGAAGAAACATGGCCATTGCCTTGGCTAAAAAAGGAATCAACATCATTCTTACCTATCACAGCAATCAAGAGCAAGCCACAGAAGTGGTGGAAGAAATCAAAACTTTGGGTCAAAAAGCAATTGCTTATCAGTTGGACACTAGCGACATCAAGCAATTTGATACTTTCTTGCAGTCCGTGGCGGCGTATTTGAAGGAGGAAACTGGAAGTCCTAATTTTGATTTTCTAATCAATAATGCTGGAACAGCCCTTTATGCACCTTTTGCCCAAACTACGGAAGCGCAATTTGATGAAGCGATGAACATCCACTATAAAGGCGTTTTCTTTCTCACACAAAAGGCTTTGCCACAGCTCAACGAGGGAGGAAGCATCATCAATATTTCATCTGGTCTGGCCAGATTTTCCCTGCCTGGCTCTTCTGCATATGGCGCCATGAAAGGAGCGATTGAAGTACTCACCCGATACTTGGCCAAGGAACTGGGGTCAAGGCAAATCCGTGCCAATGTAGTGGCTCCGGGAGCTATCGAAACAGACTTCGGGGGCGGCCATGTCAGGGACAACAAAGAGGTCAATCAAATGGTGGCCAGCAACACCGCATTGGGACGAGCTGGATTACCAGAGGACATTGGTGGAGTCGTAGCCTTTTTATGCAGCCCCGAAGCTTCATGGATCAATGGTCAGCGAATTGAAGTTTCTGGCGGCATGTTTGTTTAAAAAAACTAATTGGAGTTTAAGGTTCTGCTCATTATGGTCATTTCATCATGATGGGCAGAAATCTAAAAAACGAAACTACTTCGGAGTACCTAATAAATAAATCACAAAACCAGGCCCTGACTTTATTTTGGCCATTTCCCAATTCATGCGATCTCCACCTTCCAAGTCATCGATCAGTTCCTGCATTTCTTCCAGGGAATAAGTTCTTAAGGAAGAAACTAACCCATCCCATAAAGCCACCAAAGGAACCACTGGAACTATATAAGTAAAGAAAAGCCTTCCCAAGCTTAAGGGAGCTATAAATGGAGTGGTCAGGAGAACGGTAATCGGTGAAAATAGCATGGCTAGCAAACTGGGCAAGCTCCTATCTTGTGCTTCGAAAATAGCTATGGGATGAGCTGCATCAACAGCATCTTGCAAAATAAGTTTGGCATCCTCATGTTTGAAATGATGAAAAGACAAAAACATGGTCCTCAAACCATTCAATTCATCGGGAACATTTCTAGCATCCACAGGCTTGTCCACATATTCAATATTATCAGCTTTGGCTTGGGTATATTCAAAAGCCTCAAGATTGGGATAATAATCCGTCAACCAGATTTTCAGGTGAGGAATCTTTTTGAGCAATGCCTCATTCAGTGAAAGTATACCTCCACCACTGCCAGAACCTAAATCTATAAAGTGACCTGTTTTGCCAGCATGAATACCTTTTACCAAAACTGGAAGTATTGGCAAAAACATTTTGGTGGCATTGGCCAAAAATCTCAAAAAGTCAGTCACATAATTTCGGAGAAAAACAGGAAACCAGGATAAATCTTCGAATTCAAATAGATGGATACGTTTCATTGAGCAAGAGCATTTAGCTTAACCCAATTTCGACAAATATCCTCATTTATAGAAACTCATGACTGTATATTCTCGCTCCACTTCTTCCAAGGCCTTACTTTTAACAGTTTCTTTGACATCCACCTGCTCTACAATGGTAAATCCAGCATGGTACATCAATTCCTCCACCTTCTCATCATCATAAAAGGTAAACCCGTACTTCGTAAAGGGAAGTGTTTCCATAAATTCTTTTTGTGCAAAAGCGATCGTAAAGCGTCCCTCTGGCTGGAGTACACGATAAATATCCTGAGCCATTTTACTGGGTTCCTTCCAAAAATAGATGGTATTTACCGTCATAATCTGATCAAAATAATCTTTCTCAAAGGGAATTTTCTGACCATCATACACATGAAAACTGGCCCTACCCGATTTAATCCATGCTTCATTGGTCATTTGAGCTTGCTGATACATCAAGTCCGAAATTTCCAATCCGGTATAATTAAGGCCAGAATTCTCAGTCAACAAAGTGCTTAAGTGATTGGCATTACCATGCCCAATTTCCAATAACAATTCCTTTCCTTCAAAGTGACAAAGTTCGATTGCTTTTTTGGTCATGGTAATATTGGACTCATGCATGGTATCTCCCACTTCTATGCCCATTTCCCCTTTTGGGTGACTCAGCTGTGCCGCAATGGCCTTCAGATCCTCTTCAGTAAATGACTGTTTCATTTATTTGAAAAACTACATTGATGATATACTAAATGACTGCTAACGAAGGTACCTAAATTTATTGGGACCGCTTATCATCGATCTTTTAAATCAAAATCCCAACTCTAAAAAACTAGCTTATCACAAAGACAAATATTTATAACAAGGAGCTAATTTTCAGTGTTTTATTTAATTTTTTAATTGTATATTAAAATCTAAACCATCTAAAACACTAACACATTTTTTGAATGCAAAAGTATATAATCGTTATTTTACTGTTTTTCTCTGTTTCTGTGCTTCATGCCCAAAAATCCCAAACTGACAGTCTCGCTAATGCAGAAGAAAGTGTGGAGAAAAAATATGATTTTAGCTTAATGCCTTTTTTGAGTTACAATAGAAACTTGAAATTCATGATCGGAGCAATTCCCATGGTCATGTATAAAACAGACCTGAAAGACACTATTTCTCCAAAATCCCTATCAGGACTCTCAGCAGTCTACACCACCAATGGCTCCTATTTCTTTGCTTTTTTCAATAAACTTTTCTTTGATGAAGACAATTGGCGGGTCAAGCTATTTGCAGTAACCGGTGACCATTATTCTCAGTTTTTTATGGATGACCAGGAATCATCTGGATTCTATGATTATGGGACCAATACAACCATCTTGAGCCTTGGTGCCCAGAGAAAAATTATCCCAGGACTTTATGGTGGTATCTCCTATACCTATTCACACTATGACACCGAATATGAGGATGATGTCCAACCTGCTTCCACCACCATTACCAATGGCCTCGATTTTAACTTTCTTTACGATACCAGAGATGAAATTTACTATCCCACTCAAGGCAGTAAATCCAACCTGAAATGGATCACTTACCCAGAATGGTTTGGAAATGATGTAGCCGCCAATAAGGTGGTCACAGAATACAACAGGTATATTTCCATGCGCGAAAATACGGATGTCCTAGCTACTCGCTTTTCTGCTAAATTTGGATTGGGAGATATTGCCTTTGAGCAACAGGAAACCATTGGAGGGAAAGATATCAGAGGTTATTCTGAAGGCAAATACAGAGGAGATGGGCTGGTGGCACTACAAGGAGAATACCGCTATAACTTTAACCCCAAAATGGGTTTGGTGGGATTTGCTGGATTGGCCACCATTTATGGATCAGACAATACAGACTTTAACTGGAAATTATACCCAGGTGCAGGTGTGGGATACCGGTACCGGGCTTTCAAAGATGTTAAATTCAATATTGGCTTGGACGCTGCTGTGGGCAAGGATGACTGGGGAATCTATTTCCGAATTGGTGAAGCTTTCTAGCCTTTATCCCTTATCACAAAGTAATAGGTCCAGCCCATCAGTAGTAGTTGAAAAGGAACCCGAAACCAAAGGTAACTCAGCCCTGGCCCATCATAGTTTCCAGTTTTGTAATTGAGATTGTCCATCGCTGCTTTGATGTTAGCAGGAAGAATGATGACGAAGAAAAGAATCAATAGCCATCCGGTCACTTTTCGAAATCCTTTGAAGTGAATCCCCAAAGCCGCAGCAAATTCTATTAAACCGGTCAAATAAATCAGCCCTTCTTTCATTGGGATAAAATCTGGTAACATTTTGCTCATTCCCTCTGGAAATAAAAAGTGCCCAAGAGCGGTAAAACCCAGCATGACAGACAGTGCCAGCTTGCCTGCCAGCGTCCACTTATAAGATTTATGGATTAGCCGAATAAGTATACCACTCAGAATAAAGACGATAATAAGTACGTAAAATGGTAACATCTTTAACCTTTTTGTTTGAGACAAATTTCCAACAAATTACGTCTTGACACCATGAACCTAGGTTAAGAAAAACACTAAATAAACGGATGTATTTTAGAAGGTTGCGTAGGTTTTTAGATGTCCATTTTCAAAAAATTATAAAGATGAAAAAATTGCTATTATTGTTTTTCTACTTTTTCATTTTCATTAGCTGCACTGATGATACCGAACCCAATTCCGTCAATATTCGATTGAGAAATGTAAGTTCCTATGATTTTAAAAATATTGTCATCAATACTGGAACGGGAAATGCAGAGTTAGGTGATTTAGATGCCAATCATACTTCTAGCTACAGGGCGTATGAATCTGCTTACAGATATGCCTATATCAAAGTAGAAATTGAAGGTGATGCTTATGTCATCCAACCTATTGATTTTGTTGGAGAAACTCCACTAAAAAACGGAAAATACACTTACCAGATCGATGCGAACGATTCTGAAGAGCAACATGGAAAATTGAGTTTAAGCTTTATTAAAGATTGATTGTAAGGAAACTATGTGGTTTATGAGATTCTTTTCCTTATCCGGCTAAGGGCTTGTGGGGTAATTCCAATATAACTGGCTATGTATTTCAAGGGAACCTTTTTGATCAGCTCTGGCCTTTCCTCGAAAAGCTTTAAGTAACGTTCCTCGGCTGTTTCTTTTAACAGTTCCAATTCCCTTTTTGCTTTCTTCAAAAATAAACCCTCAGCAGCAAATCGTCCTATTGTATTTCCAACCGTTGACTTATCATAAACGACTTGCAGATCATCATAATGAATCCTCCACAAAGTTGTAGGCACCAAGCTTTGAATGGTATAAGCGGAAGGTTTCCGAGTAATGAAAGCATCGTAAGCACTCATAAATTCTCCCTCAAAGGAAAATCCAAAAGTAAGGTCATCTAGCTCTTCAGGAATAAAATACCTAACCATTCCTGATTGAATGAAAGAAAGGTAGTTTTCCGTGTTGCCTACTTCCAGAATGCTGCTTTTAGCAGAAAAGGTCTTGGTCTGGAGTTTACTTGAAAAAATCTCCCAATCCCTATCGCTCATACCTACCTGCTGCTCAAAAAGTGTCCTGATTTTCTCCATATCACTTTTTAACCATCAAAAGTTTTGCTAGAATCAGAAGTTAGCTTGTTGATCTCATCCAGCTCTTCCGCAGTCAAATAGCGCCACTTTCCTACTGGCATGTCCAATCCCACGTTCATGATTCTTATCCGTTTGAGCTTGGTCACTTCATAATCCAAGTAAGCACACATTCTTCTGATTTGTCGATTGAGACCTTGGGTGAGCACAATCTTAAACTTTTGTTTTCCAATCTGTTCCACCTTACACTTTCTGGTCATGGTTCCTAAAATAGGAATACCGTTGGACATCTTTTGAACAAACTGTGGAGTGATCGGCTTATCCACAGTTACCACGTATTCCTTTTCATGATTGTTTTTTGCACGCAAAATCTTATTGACAATATCCCCGTCATTGGTCAAAAAAATCAAGCCTTCACTTGGCTTGTCCAGCCTACCTATTGGAAAGATCCTTTTGGGATGATTGATATAGTCAATGATATTGTTCTTCTCTCTCTTGGTATCTGTGGTACAAACAATTCCTATAGGTTTGTTAAACGCCAAATAAATAAATTCTTCCTGAGGAGGAGAAACCAACTCTCCATCCACCCTAACTTCATCTCCCTCTTCTACCTTGGTACCTAACTCTGGAACCTTGCCATTGATCGTAATCCTACCCTCCTCCAGTAATTTATCTGCAGCCCTTCTAGAACAATAACCTATCTCGCTTAAATACTTATTAATCCTGACACTTTGGCTCTCCATTTTACCTTATTGATTTTGGCTAAGCAAATTTACAGGTTTAATTTAAATGATGAAGACCCTGAAAACTAATGACGCGTTGACAACAGTAGCATTAAACAATGTTCCTCACTTCAGAAACTCCAAAAATTCAAAGTCTAAAAGATTAGAAAAACTTAAATCCCTTTGCTCATTTTGTAGTTTGTGATTTCCAAACCATTGATATTTTTGATATTTTCCTTGACGTATTGAAACCCTTTCTTTTCAAAAAATGGTTTGGCCGTTTTGCTCGCATCAGTGATGATTTCGCTTGCCCCCAATCTTTGGGCTTCGACTTCCAAAGCCTTAAGTAACCGCTCTGCTAATCCCAGCCTTTGATAATCATGATGGACATACATAAAATCCAGATAGTTTCCATTTTCCAAGGCACAAAAACCAATCACCTTGTCTTCATCCTCAGCAACTAAAAAAAACTCACTGGACAACGCCATTCGCCACCTTTCTTCATTGACAACACTAGAAATCCAAGCAGCTATCTGAGACTCACTGTAATCATTTTTACACGAATCCTGTATAGTTTCTACGTACAGCTTTTGGATCTTCGACATGTCATCCATTTTTGCCGGTCTAATCTTAATTTCGTAGGCGTTCATAATAACTACAATTTTTTGAATTAAATTAAGTAATTTTTGTCATTTATAGATTAAGCACTGATGACAAAAAGAGTTTAAAAAACGACAATAATGAGCATTTGATATAATACACTTCAAAAACAATACCTCTTTGACAATCTCTTTTTACAAAATCAGGTTAAGTTCTATTGATTTCTACTAATCTCCTAAGTTTAACTATTTTAGGATAAAAAGCTTTTAAGAATAGCATATTTTCCTATTCCAATTCACCTAATTAAAAACATAGGTACCCCTTAGAAAAGCATATTCGCAAAAAAATGCGCACAAATAATGGTAATTACAGGT
Source organism: Echinicola sp. 20G (assembly GCF_015533855.1). Taxonomy (GTDB): domain Bacteria; phylum Bacteroidota; class Bacteroidia; order Cytophagales; family Cyclobacteriaceae; genus Echinicola. The sequence continues at coordinate 1,287,193 of NZ_AP024154.1, forward strand.
TGAAAACGTGTTTTATTAACACAATTAACTTACTCATTTTAAATAATTTAACCTAGAAAATTATTTGATAAGATATTATCATTACGAAAATATTACGTATATTTACGTAAAATACTTGCTTATGAACTACGAAAAGACCACATGTAGTGTTTGTACAAATGCATCATGCATCATTAAGCGAAATGTTCACTTGTCACAATTGAGTAAATACATTGATCAAAAGAATACCATAAATTGTAGAAAAGGTCAAACTTTTATTATAGAAGGAGCTCCGGTACAAGGCCTTTATTTTGTTAATAAAGGAGCTGTAAAAGTAACCAAAACAGGGCTTAACGGGAAAGAACAAATTGTTAGGCTGGCCAAAGATGGAGAGATCATTGGTCACCGCGGTTTTGCCGCTGGTCAATTTTATCACATTGGCGCTACAGCCCTTGAAAATAGCTCCTTATGTAATTTTTCCTTGGATTCTATGAATCAAATGCTTTTAGAAATTCCAAAACTCACCTATGACTTAATGACTTTCTATGCCGAAGAGTTAAGTAGAAGCGAAACGAAAGTTAAAAAGTTTGCCCAAATGACCGTTAGAGAAAAAGTAATTGATGCCCTACTTTATATATTTAGAAAATTTGGTCAAAAAGATGATTTTTTTGATATCCAATTGTCTAGAAAAGACATTGCTGACTTTGCAGGTACTACAGATGAACAGGTAATTAGAATTCTTTCCAGCTTAAAAAAAGAGGGTCTAATTCAGACATCTGGAAAAAACATAGGTACAAAAAACGTAAATTTACTTAGAAAAGAGATCTCAGAACACAATTACTTCATTGATAGCTAAACCGTTAAAATAGCCCATATGTAAACATTAATGATAAAAACCTGCGAAACCGCAGGTTTTTTTATGGTCTAAAAAATGCTTATTACCTGTCAATATTCATAAAACTTAAATTTCATTCCTTATATGTTTGTACGTAAATACGTAATAATACTTAATTTATCTAAAAAACAACCACTACAAACATATCCAAAATGAAAAAGCTTTTACTCTTAACTGCCCTTCTGATTTGTCTTGTTAGGAACGAGGCAATGGCACAGTTCACGGTTTCTGCAGAGGTGAGACCTCGCTCAGAATTCCGAAATGGATTCAAAACACTTACTGATGATAGCAAAGACCCTGTCTTTTTCACTGAACAGCGGTCCAGACTTTATTTGGACTATCTCTCTGACGACTTCAAATTCAAGTTAGCCTTCCAGGATATAAGAATGTGGGGTGAGAGTCCACAAATATACAAAAGAGAACCAGGCAATACCTTTATCAGCGAAGCTTGGGGACAATATTTTATTTCACCTTCATTTTCAGTGAAAGCCGGTCGCCAAATTATCTCCTATGATAACCAAAGGTTTTTGGGTGGACTAGAATGGGCACAACAAGGCAGGAGACATGATGCACTTTTGTTTATCTACGAAAGCCAAGAAAGTAAAAGCCAATTACATTTTGGGTTTGCCTATAACCAAGACGCAGACACACCCGAGCCTGGGTTTATCCAAGGTGAAGGAGCAGGATTCTATAGTGTGGGTGGCAATTACAAGACCATGCAGTATGGCTGGTATCATAAAGATTTTGAGTCCACTTCATTTTCTATTCTTGCCTTAAATGCTGGCTACCAAAATGCAGACAGTACTGTTTCCAATAAGCAGACGTTTGGCTTTATTCCTTCCACCACAATCGGAAGTCTCAAGCTTGCTGGGGACTTCTATTACCAAACCGGCTCTTTCGGGGGCAGGGATGTCAATGCCTTTTTGGCGGGAATAAATGCCACCATACAAACCTCAGTGACACCATTGACCTTTGGCGTGGAATATATATCAGGAGATGATGACCCGAGTAACGATCAGATCAAAACCTTTAGCCCAGACTTTGGTACCAACCATGCCTTTAATGGCTTTATGGACTATTTCTATGTAGGACCAGCCAACGGGGCAGTCGGGGTCAATGACTTCTATCTAAAAACAAGCTGGAAGCTGGGAAAAGGAAGCCTGAAAGCTCACGCCCACCATTTTCTCACTGGCTCTACCCAAATGGATGAGATGGGCACAGAATTAAGCAAAAGCATGGGAACGGAAATCGACTTGGTATATGGAATCAACTTAAAGGGAGGTGTTACCTGGAATATAGGTTATTCCCAGATGTTTGCCACTGACACCATGGAAAGCCTCCGAGGAGGAGACAAAACCCATATGCAAAATTGGGCCTGGACCATGATCACGTTCAAACCTACCCTCTTTTCTTCAGCAAAATAATCCACTTTAACGCACCATCATTATGAAAAACTTACAAAAAAATAAATTTATCGCCATTTTGTTTCTGGCAATTGGCATCAGCAATATACTCAGCAGCTGCGGAAGCAGTGCATCTAATAAGGATAAAGAAACTGCTACCCCAACTGAAAAAAGCAGCTCCGATAAGCTCGCCGTTGAAAAACCTCAATTGACATTTGGCTTTATCAAGCTGACAGACATGGCTCCACTGGCCATTGCAAAAGAGTTGGGATTCTTTGAAGATGAAGGGCTTTATGTAACCATAGAAGCACAATCCAACTGGAAAAATGTTTTAGACCGAGTTATCGATGGACAATTAGATGGCTCACACATGTTGGCCGGCCAGCCTATTGCAGCCGGGGCTGGTTTTGGCCGACAAGCCGAGTTGGTCACTCCATTTTCCATGGATCTAAATGGAAATGGAATTACAGTTTCCAATGATGTTTGGAATAAGATGAAACCCAACATTCCTACCAATGACGATGGAATGCCGGTTCACCCTATCAAAGCTGAGGCCCTAGCTCCTGTAATTACGGAATATAAAAACAGTGGTAGACCCTTTAAAATGGGAATGGTATTTCCCGTTTCCACCCACAATTATGAAATCAGGTATTGGCTGGGTGCAGCTGGAATCAACCCCGGTTTTTATACAGAAGAAAATATCCAAGGACAGGTAGATGCGGATGTATTGCTATCGGTAACGCCACCACCACAAATGCCCGCTACACTTGAGGCAGGGACTATCTATGGCTATTGTGTAGGAGAACCTTGGAACCAACAAGCAGTCTTTAAAGGCATAGGCGTACCCGTTACCACCAACTATGATGTCTGGAAGAATAATCCCGAAAAAGTCTTTGTCATGACCAAAAAATTTGTGGATGAAAACCCAAATACAGCTATTGCCGTTACCAAAGCCCTGATTAGAGCAGGAAAATGGTTGGATACTCCCGGCAATCGTCCAAAAGCCGTAGGTATTCTATCGATGCCAGAATATGTTGGAGCGGATTCAGTCGTCATTGCCAATTCCATGACAGGCACTTTTGAATTTGAAAAAGGAGATAAGCGGTCCATGCCTGACTTTAATGTGTTCTTCCGCTATCATGCCACTTATCCATTCTATTCCGACGGAATTTGGTTCTTGACCCAAATGAGAAGATGGGGCCAAATTCCTGAAAGCAAACCCAAAGAATGGTACCATAAAACCATCAAAGACATTTACCGACCTGATATCTGGGAACAAGCAGCAGCAATACTATTACAAGAAGGCAAACTAGAAGCAGACGACATTCCCAAAACGGATGGCTACAAAGCCCCTACAGCGGAATTTATCGATGGCATATCCTACGATGGAAAAGATCCAATTGCCTATATCAACAGCTTTAAGATCGGAAATAAAAACTGAAAAAGCAGCCTTCCCAAAGTGGTCACCTTGGCTCTAGGGAGGCCGCTGACTATCCTTGAACCTCCTAAACTGTTCAAACCATGAAAGACAAAACCATCAAAACCATGAGATTCTTTGGCCTTGGCTTTTTGGAGCCATTGCTTAAAGCGCTGAGTGGTGAAGAAACTCAGAAAAATCTTACCGAATTTATTAAGAAAACCCTCTTCCCAATCGCTTCTATCTTACTGTTTATCTTGGTTTGGCATTTGGGGGCTTCAGCACTGTATAACAAGGAAGCAGAAGCCAGAATTGAAAAAGCCAAAACTGAACAAGGCGAGGAAGCCGCAAAGGCCATGGCTGACTGTATTGCTTCTGGCGATGTCAGTTGTCAGCCTAACACACTTCCATCCCCAAAGCAGGTATATCAGGCCTATATTGCCCTTTGGAAAGACCATTTACAGATTTCTGAAAACAAAAGTGACTTCAGGGAAAAAGTAGCTGATACCAATGCCCAGCGGGAGGAACAAGGCCTGTCTCCTATCACCTACACAGGGCGTCCTTCCTTTTTGGATCAGATAGGAACAAGCCTAAAAACGGTGGCCGCAGGATTCCTGCTTGCATTGTTTATCGCTGTTCCCATTGGGATCATTATCGGTCTGAGCGATGTGCTCCGAAACTCCTTCAATTGGCTAATCCAAATCTTAAAGCCTGTATCACCTGTCGTTTGGCTGTTATTGGTTTTTATGATTGTCAAAACGGTAATTACTGATCCCAATATGGACAAGTCTTTTATCATTTCTTTTATCAGCGTGGGCTTGTGTGCCATGTGGGCCACCCTTGTCAATACCAGCATGGGAGTGGCCACAGTAGACAAAGATTACATCAATGTCTCCAAAGTATTAAAGCTTAGCATCGGTAAGCAAATCTTTAAAATCATCCTCCCAGCTTCCTTCCCGTTGATCTTTACAGGTCTTAGGATTACAGTTTCGGTAGCATGGATGGTTTTGATTGCCATTGAGCTACTTGCCCAAAGCCCAGGACTAGGGTCTTTTGTTTGGGAAGAATTCCAAAACGGAGCCAGTGACTCCAACGCCAAAATCATTGTGGCCATGTTTGTGATAGGCATTATCGGGTTTCTATTGGACAGGATCATGCTAACTGTACAAAATTTCATGACATTTAGTAAAGCGTAAAACCATGCCCATCTTAGAACTTAAAAACGTCAGCAAATCCTATGGTACCAGCACTTCAAAAGTGGACGTACTTAGTAATATCAACCTCAGTGTAGAAGAAGGAGAGTTTGTGGCCATTGTAGGTTTTTCCGGGAGTGGCAAAACTACACTGATCAACATGATCAATGGGCTACAATTTCCAGATGAGGGACAGGTTCTCCTGCATGGAAATCCTGTCATTGGCCCTGGTCCTGACAGAGGTGTCATTTTCCAAAACTATTCTCTCTTGCCTTGGCTGAATGTATTCAAAAACATCAAGCTATCTGTGGATGAAGCATTTCCAAACTTATCAAAACAAGAAATAGAAAAACATATCAACAAGTACATCGAAATGGTTAATCTAAGCCATGCCGCTCATAAATATCCTAAGGAATTATCAGGCGGGATGAGACAGCGGGTATCTGTCGCCAGGGCTTTGGCTATGAACCCTGAAATATTATTGATGGATGAACCTCTAAGTGCCCTTGATGCCCTAACAAGAGGCACCTTACAGGAGGAAATTATTAAAATTTGGAGCAAAGATAAAAAGACTGCTATCCTGATTACCAATGATGTCGATGAGGGAATACTCATGGCGGATCGGATAATCCCATTGACCCCAGGCCCAAAGGCTACGCTTGGCCCAGAATTCAAAATTAATTTTAAAAGGCCAAGGGATGTAACTGAGATCAATAAAGATCCTCACTACAAAAGGTTGAGAAATGATATTCTTGAATATTTGATAGAAGTAGGAACTACCAGAAAGCAAACCAGTGATCAGAAATACATCCTCCCTGACTTGAAACCAGTCATGCCTGGTAGGGTATTCTTCGGAAGAAAGAAGAAAAACGAAAAAGTGAAATACTTCTAATCCAAAGCGCAACCATTATGAACGCAATGCTCAGTAAAGAAAACTTACATATCCCTCACCTTAACAATCAACCAGAAATGTTGGTTTGTGAGGAACTACGTAAAGTGTACCCTACACCAAAGGGGGATTACGTAGTTTTAGATGATCTTCACTTGTCCATTAAAAAAGGAGAATTCGTGTCTATTATTGGACATTCCGGCTGTGGAAAGTCCACCTTGCTTACTATGATTGCTGGCCTAAATGATGTCAGTGGTGGCAAAATCCAAGTAGATCAAGAACCTATCTCTGGAGCAGGACCAGACCGAGCAGTAGTCTTCCAATCTCCAAGCTTGTTACCTTGGCTAACCGCTCTGCAGAATGTTATGATAGGCGTAAAGCAGGTATTTCCTCATGCCAGCAAAGCGGAAAAACTGGACATTTGTAAATACTATTTGGACAAAGTTGGCTTGGGAAATGATTTTGATAAAAAAGCCACTTCATTGTCACAAGGTATGCAACAACGGGTAGGCATTGCCAGGGCCTTTGCGCTGAAACCTAAAATCCTTTTACTGGATGAACCTTTTGGGATGCTGGATTCATTGACCAGAGGAGAGTTGCAAGATGTGCTTTTGGAAATATGGCAAAAGGAAAAAATCACCGCCGTTGCCATCACCCATGACGTAGATGAATCTATTTTTCTGGCAGATCGTGTCATCATGATGACCAGTGGTCCTTATGCCAAAATTGGCGATGAACTAGTCATTCCCTTTGAAAGACCCCGCATAAGAAAAGAAGTTTTGGAACACCCAGCATACTATGATTACCGAGGATACCTGATGGACTTCCTCAACCATTAAACCATACCTATTCAGGTCACTACTAATTCCATGAAGGAAAATCATAATGGTTTTCCTTTCATTTTATTAAATTCCTAACTTGCCACCTTTCTTACCTATGCCCGTAAAATATTTAGCATGGAAAACTGGTTGCAAGAAACGATTTTGGAAGGGGATAAAGTCAAATTGATTCCTTTACAAAAATCCCATAGAAACGAACTTTTGGAGGTCGCTTTGGACGGTAAACTTTGGGAACTTTGGTTTACCTCAGTGCCATCTGCAGAGACCATTGATCAGTATCTCTCCAAAGCAATGGAGGAAAAAGCAGCTCAAGCTTCTTTGCCCTTTGTGATCATAGACAAAAGCAGCCAGAAGATCGTGGGATGCACCAGATTCTGCAACGCTGCGGTAATACATAGAAGATTAGAGATTGGCTATACCTGGTATGCCAAAAGCGCACAAAGAACTGGGATAAATACCGAGTGCAAATACCTCATGCTCCAATATGCTTTTGAGCACTTAAACTGTATTGCTGTCCAATTCAAAACAGATTGGTTCAACCTTCCTTCCAGAAATGCCATTAGTCGCCTGGGCGCCAAACAAGACGGTGTGCTCAGAAATGACCGCTTAAATGCTGATGGAACCTACAGGGATACCGTGGTATTCTCCATCATCAAACAAGAATGGCATGGGGTAAAAAAGAACTTAAAATACAAAATGAAACATTACCGCAACCTTGGATCAACCACGGCATAACCTCTATTTTATCCAAACATTCTTTTCATTCACTCGTTTGAACTAGCTTATCGATCAACTTAAATTCATGAAATCTAAACTCATTCTCCTTATCTCCCTATTTGCTTTGGCCATGAACTATTCCAATGCACAGAGTCCAATAAAACCGGAAAATCTGCCTTTTGACGACATTACCGAATATCCTGACACCTATGCTCCGGGCAGTGTGGCGGCCAGAATGGTAGAAAGTCTTGGTTTTAGGTATCGTTATGCCTCTCAAGATTTAAAAACATCAGATTTTGGTTTCAAAGCGGAAGAAGAAGCCAGAACCATTGGAGAAACTATCGAACACATTTATGGCTTGAGCATGGTCATCAGAAATGCAGTGATTCAAGAGCCTTACAAAAAAATCACCTCAACCGATCCCATGGTAATCAGAGCGGAAACACTTCATGTGCTCAAAGCCACTTATGACCATTTGATCGGAATGGACGAAGCTGAATTAAATAAAATTACCATTAAGGAATCCTACCCTTTTTGGGTGGTAATCAATGGGCCTTTGGCTGATGCCCTTTGGCATAGTGGACAGATCGCCACATTGCGTCGCGCCAACGGCAATCCCATGCCCAAAGGCGTCAATGTTTTCTTAGGAAAATATGAGGAAGTCAAATAAGGTTATTAATCATTAAGGGATTATTGGCTTGATATAATCCCTTAAACTTTTACCACCTTGTCCTTCAAGTAATTGAAATATCATATTTGTCCAGCAAACCCTGAATATTGGCTCGGCTGAACTTTGCTTTTTTCATAATATTGCTTGCCGGGTCGATGGAAAAATTTTCTGCAGTTCTAAAGTCCACTTTGGAAAGATTGGCCCGGTCAAAAACAGCCTGTCTTAAATCACAATTGGTAAAAGAAGAACCTGTCAAATCAGTTTCTACAAATTCTACCTCTTCAAGTTTACAATTCTTAAAAATCGTCTTCTGCAATTTCAAGGCATAAAATGACGAGAAATCCAACTGACAAGCATCAAAGGAAAAAGTGAGTAAAAACTGATTACACTTGTCAAAACGTAATCCCAATAACTTACAGTTTATAAAGCAAGCATCCTGAAAAGCAGTGTTTTGCAATCGGGCATTGCTGAAATCACAATGGTCAAACTCACATTCCATAAAACTGATATCCCTTAGGTCCAGTCCAGAAAAATTGCACTTACTAAAAGTACAGGATTCATATTCTCCATATGTTAACTTCTCCTGGCTAAAATCCAGTCCAGAAAATTCCTCACTATCGATATAAGCTTTATTCATACTTTAAAATTATAACAGTAGATTCAATTTCAGAAATCAAATGACCTTCTCTCCGATCATTCCAATCATAAAACCCAAGCAAGCCCCAATGGCACCCCATTGATGGTTTTTCATTTTTCCTTCCGGAGCTATGTCCTGAAAGATCAAAAACAAAATACCACCACTGGCAAAGACCATCAAATGCGCCGTGATGTCTGGATGATCTCTTAGAAAGAAATGACCAATCAATGCACCCAAAATTCCAGCAAAACTTAAAAAAAACAGCATGGTCAAGGTCTTCTTTACAGTAAATCCACTCAAGACCAAATCCCTGAATGAGTTAAAGGCTTCGGGCAAATTTTGTAAACCAATAAAAACCGCCAGTAAAGTTCCTGTTGCCGGGTCGCTGGCAAAAAGCGCACCTAAGGCAATGGACTCCGGCACAAAATCCATCAACATGGCCAACAGTTGGGCCATTTTTCCTTTGCTTTTAGATAACTGTCTATCGATTAAAAAGAATACCACTGACCCTAAGGAAAAAGAAACGAGCATTGGCCAAAGTGAGAGTTCCTCCAAACCTTTGGGCACTAAAACCAAAGCCACTGCAGATAAAATAATACCCCCACCAAAAGCAACGGCAGTATGAGTAATCTCATACTTTACTTGTCGCTTCTTGATATGATGATTAAAGGCATTTCCCAATAAGCCACCGATAAAAACAGTGATACCCGAAAACCCTGCATATAAAATGATTTTGGTGATGATGTCCATTTGGCCGCCAATTTGTCTGAAATTCTAAATGAAAATTAGCATTTTCTCATGGTTAATGAAAACCCCAATGGACAATTGGTGTCGCTAATATTTATGAGGCAAAAACAATTGTTCAGCTGAGAAGCTTTACAAATAAAACGAAAGAGATGATCAGTAAAGCTATTATTTTCAACAATAGAAACCCTTTCCATTCAAACAAACCTCTCACCTTACTTTTATTGAGTACTTCTTCTCTGGATAATTGGGGCGCATTGGGGTCGTGATCGATTTCTACATAATCGTTTCCATATACTTCCTTATATCTTGTCAATGCTTCTTTAGGTTTGCGCTTATAATCTTCTTTGCGCATCCCGAACCCCATATAGCCCATATCCACCCTTGTTTAGTGTTAAAAAATATTTAAACTAAGATATAAAAAACTGGCAAAATTGAAAGGTGTATCTCTGCCCAATTAGCCTTTGTTTTTCCAGTAAGTGAACTGTTTTAGCTAATGTTCTTTTCCTTTATATTTCCACATGGGCACCGTCTTACCAGCTTTCTCAAACCCCATCTTTTCATAAAAACCTACTGATTCACCATCAGCTGTTAGCATCTGCATATGGAAATTCCTGTACTTTTCTTCCATTCTTTCCATAATGAGCTTGCCTATTCCTTTTCCTTGGTAAGCTGGTAAAACTAACAAGTGGGGAAAATAAACCATCAAATGTCCATCTGAAATAGCATTCGCCAATCCCACTAACTTTGGACCATCCCAAGCAGAAACCAAGGAATGGGAATTCATCAGCGCCTTATACAATGCTGTAGGCTTTTTAGCCGAACTCCATTGGTTGGCTTCGTAAAGTTCCAAGATTTGCTCTACCGAAATACCCTGGGTTTCTACTATTTCAATTCCGTTCATACTTTAATATCATTGACCTCCACCTTCTTTTCCATGATTACATAATCAATCCCTCCTTTGACAAAAGTCTTATTAGTCTTTTTTAAGCCGAATTTTTCGTAAAATCCAGTTTTCTCTTCGCGTGCATTGCACCAAATAGAAGTCACTCCCTTATCAAGCAAATCCCTTATCACAAATTGCAATAACTGACTACCATAACCCTTTCCTTGTTGAGCAGCGTCTGTAGCAAACTTCCTAAACTGGGCCTTTCCTGAATCAATAAAAACCGAAATGATCGATACCAAGTGTCCCTCCGCTTTCAAACCAAAATGCAATCCATTCTGGTCTTCTTCCAACTTCACATAATCAATCGGTCTATCTGGCCACATCACCCGATGTCTCAGATCCCAAGTGTCCTCAGGAGTAATGGGTAAAATCTCTATTTTCATGATTGAATCTCTTCACTTTTTTCTAAGCTTACGGCCAAATCAGGAATACGTTGGTATCGATAAACTTTAATTTAGAAAAATAATTTAACCTTGATCGCCCAAATAAAGCACTTCACTTCCAACCAGTCCATCCTGGTCCTCTCACAACCCGCCCTGGTAAGACTCCAGTATGTTCCCCATTTTCCAATACTTGTTCTCCATTTACAAAAACATGAACCATTCCCTCCGCATATTGGTGAGGCTCATCGAAGGTCGCTTTGTCTTGAACCTTTGCTTTATCAAAAATGGCCAAATCAGCATAATAGCCCACTTTAATCAATCCCCTTTTTTTGATCTTTAAATGAGAAGCGGGTAATTGGGTCAATTTGTAGATAGCCTCTTCCCATGATATCAATTGCTCATCGCGGACATATTTTCCCAAAAGCCGGGCAAAGTTTCCATAAGCCCTTGGATGGGTACTGGAGGTCAAAAATACTCCCTCTGCCGCCATGGACTGTGCGTCTGAACCAAAACTCATCCAAGGAAGTCGGATCTGCTTTCTTACATTCTCTTCTGACATTAGGAAATAAACTGTTCCTACGCGGCTGCCATCTTGGATAACCAAATCCATGGCAGTTTCTTCGGGAGATTTCCCCCTAATCTCAGCAACTTCAGCTAATGTCTTTCCAGTAAAATGTTTGAGCGTATCACTTTTAAATCCTACCAGGATCATTTTATCCGCTGACCCAGCAGCCTGCATCAGGCTTTCCCATTCGATCTCCGGACTTTTCATTTCTTCCATTACTTTGGCACGAATTTCAGGATCTTGCAATCTGACAGACCAAGCTTCGTACCCTCCTTCCTGAACCCAAGGAGGCATGGCAGCATCCAAACCTGTGGCTCCTGCGGTATAATTGTACATGTCCGTGGAGATTTTAAGGCCCGCCTGATTCGCCGAATCTATCTTTCTAACGACTGCGTCAAGCTTATCCCAATTTGATGCGCCGCTTTGCTTGAGGTGATAAACTTCCGCTCGGATGCCTGCCTTATCGGCTATTTCTATCAATTCATCCAAACTTTCCAACAGCTTGTTTCCCTCGCTTCTCAAATGGGAAATATACATTCCGTCATACTCTGCAGCCACTTCACATAAAGCAATCAATTCTTCGGTACTGGAATAAAAAGCAGGCGCATAGATCAAAGAGGAGCCAATTCCCATGGCTCCTTCTTCCATAGCTTTCCGAACCATCACCTTCATACTGTCCAGTTCTTCTTTGGTAGGAGCCCTGTCTTCATAGCCAACTGTATTTACTCTTAAGGTGGTGGCCCCGACAAAGGAGGCTACGTTTGTGGAAACTCCCTTTTTCTCCAAAAAACTCAAATATTCTCCCAATGTGTTCCAAGGAATATCATACTGGATCTTCCCTTGGTCTTCCTTCATCTCCCTTTTGCTGGCAGAAGTCAGGGGCCCCCAAGAACTCCCTTCACCAAAAACCTCCAAAGTCACCCCCTGCTTGATATCACTCATGGATCGGCCATCCTGAATCAAAGACTCTACCGCCCAACTCAGCATATTGATAAAACCGGGGCTAACTGAAAGTCCAGCTGCATCCACTTCCTGGGTAGCGGTTTTCCCTTCTAAATCACCAATAGCTGCAATGGTATCTGCATTGATGCCTATATCTGCCATAAATGAAGAATTGCCGCTTCCATCAATAATCTCCCCATTTCGGATAATGATGTCGAAATCCTTTGGAGAAGTGCAGGAGATAAGAAGGATAATGCAATAAAGGGACAGGGTTCTTAGTTTCATAAATCTACATTTAGGCCAATAGTCATTAGTAATATAATCAATTAAGCGTAGAACTGACCAAGCCACTTCCACTCAATAAATCCTAGAATGACTAGCTGTGTTGAAAGAAACAATTGGCCACTCGATCATAAAGACTGCTCTTTCCTTTATAAATTATGATACTCGCCCAATACACCAGCATAACCAGTTGTGGTAAAATCAATAGCACCCATACCCATAAGGGTACTTCCTGCCCTTTCTCTGCGTAAAAAATCATCCAATGGACTCCAGCATGACCTACTTCCCACGGTAGAAGCTTTAAAAAATTTCGAATGAAGATACTTCCCGAAACCACTTTGATGCGCATCAAACGCTTTCCAAATGTTCCTTGATGTGACCCACTTTCAGCTTTGAAAAAGTAAAAAAACACCGGTAAGGTCAAAACACAAAAGCCCATCCCCTGTGCCAACAAAGGATGGACTTCAGCAGGGTTTACCTGAATGAGAAAATACAAGCCACTAAAGAAGGCCAGCAAAATCATGGCATAGATCATTATAAAACCATAATCGATCATTCCTGCCAGCAGCCTTCTAATGACTAGTTTATTCATAAGCGATATTCCAGATTCTTTACTTCATCGAGGAAAGGTCTTTTTCGGTAATTACCCTAAAAGCAAATTTATATCCCTCGACTGCAGCTATTCCATAAAACAACAAATCCATAAAGCTAAATGTCTCAGTCATTAACGGAATTAAATAATTATAATCAAACAAAAATAAGGTTTCCACAAAATCTAAACCTTCAGCATTGGCAATAAAACCAATTGAGCTTAGGAAATTACCTAAAAGACAGCTAAAAACAGCTATGACAGCTCCCATAATTCCAAAAATGGGATCGATCCCTTTCCCCACATAGCGCATACAATACCCCACCATTGCACCAATAGCAACAGCCATATAGCCTATTTGAAAATTGGTTGCCACTGTAATTGCAGCCCAAATCACCGCACCAATTATACCGATCAACAAGCCACCAAAAATAGCCATAGGAAGATTTTGCTCAAACCTTAACCGCTCATAAGTATCCTCTGGCAGCTTACTTCTAAGGTCCTCTTTTCCTAATGCTACTTCATTATTCAAGTGGGCTTTTGCAGCAATATCTTCCACGTAATCACCACACAGGTTAGTAAACGAAGCCCTTTCTGAAGTTAAGGAGCAGATTAAGCCTTGTTCTATATCCAATTTTCGATTAGTGCAGGTCTTGCAATAGGCAAGTTGTTGGTCTCTGGTCATGCTAAAAAGGTAAAAGGTTCAATAATTTGACAGTTTCATTTGTACAAAACTGTCAAATATTACAAAAATTAATTTATTATCAAAAATAATACGTTAATACTCCATATCACACTGTTCATTTCATTCTATACATCTATGCCCTCTTTTAGCATAAATTGGAAAAACCATTAGAATCAAAGATATAAACATAGCCAATAACCCTTTCCCATTTTCAAAATAACTAGTTTCCGACACCAAACGATGTGAACCGCAATGCGAGCATTTTAATACCTCTCCTTCTTCATTCAATATCGGTGAATCATTGTACTTGTTCAAAACCTTAACAGCAGAAGTGAAGCTATTATGAAAAGCTTTTAGCTTTATCCCTCCTATAGCTTCGCTGATCATCGGATTTAAGGTCACGGTATTTTCATCAAATAAAAAAACCTGTATCCCCTCACTCTCTAATTTGGATTTGAGTAAGTGGGCCTCCACTGCATTATCGAAAGTTTCTAGTGTAATCAGTTCCATACAATTTGGATTATGGGTTCTTAAAAAGTTTCTAAATAATATAGGCAATAAAAAAGGGAGAATCCAATTCTCCCTCTTTCATATGATACGCTACTTTTAAAATCAGTAGCCTGTAGTTTTCGTAGGATCAAGCTCGAGCTGCAATCTTGCATTTTCATCATATTGCATCCTACTAGTGGCCAACTCAGAAATTGGATTGGTATCAATCTGTGCTACGCCTCCCAACACCAAATTATTGGATAAATCATAAAACAAAGCGTAATCATTTGGACCGAGTTCTATCACGGAAGCACAAGCAATGGTGATTCCTGTCATGTCACGGGTAATTGGATGCTCTCTAAGTGATTCCTGAGGTAACACATTATAGCCACAATTAACCGCATTCCCCACATTCCTCATAAAGGCTCCCATATTGATCAGGAATTGATTTTCAACATTCAAACCAACGTTGGTATAAAATCCGTCCCATTCACCAATAAAGATTATTCTTCCACCTTCTTCTGCAAAGTCCTTCATTTCATTGATTTCCTCAACAGTATATTGAACCTTAGGTAACCATAGGAACAAAATCTTCACATCATCAGGTATATCTGTCAATGGATCCAAAGAGGAATTGATAAATTCCAGATCAAAACCATAGGAAATGATCAATTCATGCAGATCGGTATGTGTTCCTACTTCAGCACAAGCAGCAGCATACCCTGAGGTTCTTCCGCAATCAAACAGCACTTTGGTTCCCTCTGCCCTGTCTCCAATGGTTGTATAATTGATAAGATTTCTAACCAACAACACATTATTTGGATCATTTAATCCTGTATTGTCTAGGTGGTTTACATCATTAAAGACCACTACATCCCTACCTGGCCTAGGAGCATCTTCGCCTTCTTGAACAAACAATGGCACCGAAACCGAAACATCATTCACCTTTACGATCACGTTAGTGACTCCAAACATTTTACCAGTTACCAAGCCATTGTCATCAACGGATGCGATATCTGTATCCTCTATTTTCCACTTGATAATTTGATCTTCTAAAACCTCATCATAATAGTTATAGACGATTGCTTGAAACTGCTTGGTCCCTCCTATCATTACTGTAGCCTCATCTGGAATAACCTCTATCCTGGCAGGGCATATTTTATCCTCAATCCTAAAGACCACCTTCATGACTTCATCTTCCACTAGTGGTACCAGCCTATTTCTAACTTTAACATTTTTGTTAGGAATGATTGCTACGTCCAGAGAACCAATAACTTTTTGACCTACTCTTACCCTCAATCTATATATTCCTCCTGTCTTTGCCCCTGTCTTGCCGGAATCCCAATCTACATAATACTGCGCCTTGTCCTTGTCGACTTTAATCTTTTCCATAGAGCCTTCATCCATTGTAAACGAAGCATGGATTTTTTTAAATTCAAAGTCATCACTGATTTCTATAATAGGCTTTAGATTGGGATGAAATGTGCCACTATATTCAGGCTCTTGACCAATAGTGGCGCCCAAAAAATAAAATTCATCGATACCTCTGTGAGCTGCATCAAAGATCCCCAATTCATATCGCGAAGATAACGTTTGGTAAAGACCTTCGATATCGTTACTAATTTCCTCATCTGAAGTACAAGAGCCAGTAACAGATACTAATAATAGCACAAAAATGGCCTGAGCGCTTAGAACCGAAATGATCCGTTTTAATTGTGATTTTGGGTAAAAGGTGTTGATTTTCATAGCTTATAAAAATTTATGGTTATTGAGTTTTATTGTTCTTAAACAACTGAATGTTAATTATTTATGGTAAAAGTTTTCTATATAAATTTACTTATATATGTGCTAAAAAATGAGTTACAACACCACATAATACGAATTGATGTATACTTATATCGTTTTAATGTATAACTACATTCGTTTTGTTGATAGGTAAGAAATTATATATTTCAAGAAATTTAATTATGAAAACAAAAAAACGGTTTTAAAACTATGTTTTTTGTTTTTAATTTGATTAAATTATGATAAAAATAAGAAATCACTACACTTTTAGGATATGGATCCACTTAAAATTATTACTGTAGATGATGACTTGACAGCTCATATCGTATTCAAAAAACTCCTAAAGAAATGTAATATTGAGTTATCCGAACTAAAGCAGTTTTTAAGTCCTGAACTATTTTTGAAGGACGAAGCAGCAAGAAGGGGTAGTTTTGATTTATTGTTTCTGGATATAGAAATGAGTCCGGTTAATGGAATTACCTTTTTGGAACAACTGGATGAGCTGATCTCTCATCCAAAATATGAAGTAATTCTATTGACCTCTCACAAGGACTTTGCCCTTGAAGCTTTCAGACATAATGTGTTTGATTACCTTGTAAAACCCCTTTGTGTAGAAAGCTTGAATAATTGTATCCAAAAATGGGTTTCCCAAAAAAAGAAAATCTTAAAATCTGAAGAAGTAACATTGCTTAAGAATCTAATTGATTTGCGAAAACATCATCCTTCCAAGATCGCCATTCCCTGTCTTAAAGGATATGAAATCGTGAATGTCGATGAAATAGTGAGGTGTGAAGCAGATGGCAATTATTCCAAAATTCTAGTACTGAATCACCAAAATAAACTTAACGTGATGTTGGTTTCTCGAAAATTAAAGGATCTTGGTCATATACTTGAAGAAGAAGGTTTCCTAAGGGTTCATAACTCTCACCTTATCAATCCCGACCACGTAGTCCGTATTTTAAAAGAACACGGGGGAATATTGGAAATGATAGATGGCACAAAAGTGAGGATCACCAAAAACAAGAATGATGTATTCAATACAATTTTTCAAAAGATTCCAAGACCCTAAACTGGTGTTACATATTTTGCCTAGAATGATGACCTTAGCAATACCTCACACCAAATTCAAACTCATTATTCCAATTCCTTTGGAAGGAATTTACGAATAACGAATTATCAGGTCTTTGATCTATTCGGTAGTTTCCTGGATATTTTGTCCATAAGTATACGGAGCCGGAGTATCTTCCACTTCCACTTCTATCCCACCTATCTTATCTGAAATAAGATTATAAATGAGACAACCAATAGCTACAGTAATAAACCCAATCACTCCGTAAAAAATAGGCATCATTATAAAGAAAAAACCACCAAGGCCCATCCCAGCTATGGGAAAATCAGCAAAGGAAAACATCATCGAAAACAAACCAAATGGCACCAAGAAAATGGCCGATACAATGGCATAAATTAAGCCAGCTACTTTGGCTGTTTGAATAACTCCGAACTTTTTAATTCTTTTCATAAGGAAATACTAATAATAAAGATAAATGCTAAAACTATTCAAGCCCAATATACAACTAAGGTCTTAAAAACAACGAATGTTGCAATCAGCTTAATACTATATTTATGTAAATTACACCTAAACCATCAAATACTTCCAGTCAATTTTTTCCAAAGCTTCATCACTTGTAAATCCCCAAAACCATAAATACTTTCACGCTTGCAGAACTCTTGGAAAACTGGGCCAAAATTCCTTGTGTCTAAGTCCTCCATAATTTTTAGCAAACTCTTTTCAGGCCTTCCCAGTTCTCCTTCAGTAGACCTTCTATCTATTTCTGCATTCATAGCTGGTTTCAAAAAATCAGCAAATTTGATTGACTCATTTGCTATTTCTAACAGTTCATTGTCATTTTTGTACTGATAAGCCTTCCATAGCTTACCCAGTACATTAAATTCACTTTTTTTAAGCTCTTGGCGTTTTTCAAAGTTCGAAATCAATCCTTGTTCATCCAATCCGGCAAAACCATATTCCAATGATGTAAACGGTCTTACCAAATAAACTTTTCCCTGGTGATCCTGCCTCCTCAATCTGCCCAAAACATACCAGCAATTAACCTGACAAAATAAGTCATCTTCAAACCATAAATTAACTGTGCTTTGTTTTGGAATATCTTTGATCTTTTCCAATTCTGGAACAGTCATCTCAAAGTAACTCTCAGGTGTAAATTCTCCATATGATGTACTGATAAATGATGCTCTATTTTGGTAAAATTCTTCATCAGACTCCCCACTTACATCACCATCTACCAAACATTCTCTAAAAACAATTACATCTCCTTGAAATGCTGAAGGAAATCGGCTCATCAGCGCATCCCCATTCAATATATGAAATGTCTTTCCCATTTTATTCCTCCAATGTTTTGATGACTTTACAAGGGTTTCCAAAAGCCAGGACATTATCAGGGATATCTTTAGTCACAACGGAACCAGCCCCAATGGTTACATTATCTCCGATACTTACCCCTGGCATGATACACACATTTCCTCCTATCCAAACATTGTCTCCTATATCCACTGGCTTGGAAAAAGTCCTGTAAATAGGTTCATTTGGTGATTGCTCTTCAGGTCTTCTGATTCTATCTGAAGCTTTCAAAGGATGACTTGCGGTATAAATCTGAACTCCCGGAGCAATAAGGCCATTTTTACCGATGCTTATGGTATTGTCATCCAAGAAAGTACAGTTCATATTGACAAATGTATTTTCGCCAATATAAATGTGCTCTCCATAATCACAATAAAAAGGAGCCTCGATCCATACTTTATCTCCTTTTTTTCCCAATAATTCATTCAAGATTTGATCTTTCTGTTGTAAATCTTCTGCGTCCAGATGGTTATAATTCTTGATCAACCTTCGTGCTATGTAGTTTTGTGCCAGCAGCTCAGGATCCAAAGTATTGTACTGTTGGCCTGCAAGCATCTTTTCTTTTTCTGTCATATTATTAATACGCCATTTTCTCAATTTCCACCCAAAAGGGCATAAGGTTTTTTCCATTGATTGAATAAAATGGTATCAAATCAGCCTCTGTGGCACCCATTGGAACGTTTTCCATTACCAAAATATCCTCTTCTTCTCCTATGTCTGTTTGAAAAACGTTTGGCCCCAACTCTAAAACCAACTTTCCTCCAGCCGGGACTGGCTTAATAAATTTGAATTTTACACGGTAGTTTCCTGGGTTGACCTTCACTGTCCATTTCCCGAAAATTTCCTCTTGATTCCAAATGCCCCTAGCGCCTCCTGCATCATTCCTATTCAGATAGGTAATTGGCTCTTTTTCATTCCCTATTTCAATCAAAGGCTGTTTTTGGATGTTCTCTGAATGAATCAAATCCAGATACATTTGATCCAGTTTTACTTTCAAGGATTTTACCTTTTCAGGATACTCTTTGCTAAGATCAATTTGCTCAAAAGGATCCTGTTGTTGGTCGAAAAGCTCAAAATCCCTCAATGGAGCATCATAAGCTGCGTGGGCAACTAAACGATATTTTCCTTCCTGCAAGGCCATATTTTGGTACAGCTCCGGGTACTTACGTGTCCAATAAAAGAAAAGTGGCCTGTTGGACCAATTTACTTCTTTTCCTTGCATTAAAGGGACCAAACTCTTCCCATCAATCTGGCGATCCTTAGGCAAATTGGCTTGGCAGATTTCAGACAATGTAGGCATAACATCCATATGAACTGCTGCAGTATTGATTTCTATACCACCATGAAATCTTGCCGGATATTTCACCAATAAGGGGACCCTTACCCCACCTCTGTACACCTCTCCTTTTTTCCCACGCATACCCGCCAAATACCGCATTTGCTGTGGCCCATTATCTGTCATAAAGAGTAAAATCGTATTTTCTGCCAATGCCAACTCCTCCAATTTCTGCATTAACCTGCCCACATTGCCATCAATATTGTTTACCATGGCATACACTTTACGGGCGTCTTCCTTATCCTTTTCGGTCATCGCTTTGTATGGTTTGACAGAATCATCAAAGCCTACTGAGGGATCTATATCCTTATATTTATTGTAATATTCCTTTGGAACCTGTAAAGGTGTGTGGGGGGCATTGAAAGACAAGTAACAGAAAAAGGGTTGATCCGCATTTTTCTCAATGAAATCAATTGCCTCGCCAGCAAAAATATCAGAACAATAACCTTGATAAGCCTCTTGCTCTCCATTATGCCAAAGTACAGGATCAAAATAACTGCTGTCTCCTCTAAAATAAGTGGTAAAATCACCTACCTGCCCCATGCCTCCTGACAAATGAATTAAAGATTCATCAAAGCCTTGATCCATAGGTCTAGAAGGATAATTGTCTCCCAAATGCCACTTTCCAAAAATGCCTGTTTGATAACCTTCTTCTTTCAGCATTTCCGCTATGGTCACTTCTTCAGTGGCCATGATGGCTCCACCATTGTAAGTGTCTCTGATGCCCGTGCGGAGAGAATATCTTCCTGTCATCAAACTGGATCGGGTCGGTGCGCAAACCGGAGAAACATAGAATTGATTGAAGCGGATACTTTCAGCAGCTAATCGATCAATGTTTGGAGTATTCACATGTGGATTTCCTGTAAAACCAAAGTCACCATAACCTTGGTCATCTGTAATGATCAAGATTACATTAGGCCGCTGTGGTGTTTGGCCGCTAACATCTATTGAAAAAATTAAGGTAAAAACGCTAAACAATAACAGGTAAAAGGATTCTTTCATTTGGCTATTCTATTGGGATTCAAATTGATCAGTATCAATTTAAATAAAATCAACCAAAGCCAAAGTAAATCTCAGGACAAACCCATAATAGAAAAGCTCGAATACTTCATTCAGGCCTTTTTTATGCGCTGATGCTAAGTATTATGTTGTTTTCTTTTGACTTTTTCGGGTGATCATCTTTAGGCCAAAATTCACAATCATTTAGCTGAGAAACACTAGTAGCGATCATTTCTCATAAGGCAGCATGAATAGAAGAGATAACTCATAAAATATCCTGCGCAAGTTGCGCATAGTTTTTTGGTAATATTACTTCCAATTTTGATAAAGATTAAACTTTGGAGTTTTATGGCGTATTTTTCAACATTCAAATTACCAACTGTTAAATCTATTCCTATGCTCCAACTAGATTTAAACCAAAGACAAACTTAGACAGAATCGACACCATTAAAGTATTGGTTGACTATTCTTACTATCTTTTCTGAGGTAAGTGGCTTACTTTCATATTCACTTATTTCCTTATAGCTTTTTGCCTTTTCTCTATCATCAGGATTCAAGCTTGTGGTAAGCATAACAATTACATTCTTAGCCTTTTGATGAAATGGTAGATGTTTATATTCCTCTAAAAACTCCCATCCATTCATTGCTGGCATATTAATATCTAAAAATATGAGATCTGGCTGTTGATGAATTCCGTCCTCAACAGACTTTAAATAATCCAATGCCTCTTCGCCACTTTGAACTGCTACGACTTCTTCAGCACAGTCCATTCGATTAATAACAATTTGATTGATATAATTCGTAGGCTCATCATCATCAACCAATAAAATGCATTTCAGTTTATTTTTCATATTGTATAATTTTTGGTACCGTGAAGTAAAAAATACTTCCTTCATTAACTATGGAATCAACCCAAATCGCACCTCCATGAAGCTCTACAATCTTTTGACAGTGAGCCAAACCTATTCCAGTCCCTTCATATTTATTTCTAGCATGAAGGCGTTGAAATATTATAAATATTCGGTTTAAGTGCTTCTCGTCAATTCCAATTCCATTGTCCTTCACGGCAAAAACCCAATGGTCAATTTTATCTTCCGCGTATACCTCTATAATTGGTTGCACATGCTCTCTTCTAAACTTAATTGCATTGGTAATCAGGTTTTGGAATAGTTGTCTTATTTCAGTCAAATAGCCGGTAATTTTAGGCAATGGCTTGACCAGCAGTTTTGTCTTGGATTCCAAAATGCTGGAGGTCAAGTCACTTTGTATTTCTTTCAAAATCTGATTACAGTCTATTTGATTAATTGTTTTGTCCCTTCCTATTCGGCTATAATCCAGCAAACCTTTGATCAACTGACGCATTCTTCCAGTAGCCTCTGAAATAAACTGCATACTTTTCTGGCCTGTCTCATCAAAATGATGCGTATAATTCTCAGCTAACAACTCTGTAAAACTAGTAACTGTACGTAAAGGTTCCTGCAAATCGTGGGAGGCTACATAAGCAAACTGCTCTAATTCCTTATTTTTGGTTTGAAGTTGTTGATTA
Organism: Echinicola sp. 20G; assembly: GCF_015533855.1. GTDB lineage: Bacteria > Bacteroidota > Bacteroidia > Cytophagales > Cyclobacteriaceae > Echinicola. The sequence continues at coordinate 1,309,545 of NZ_AP024154.1, forward strand.
AAAGTTTCCAAAGCCCTTTGAGCTTCCTTTCTCTCGCTGATATCCCTAATGGCAGCACTCACCAGCGTCCCTTCTTCTGTTTCCAAAGGACTTAGGGAAATTTCCACAGGAAACTCTTCACCGTTTTTCCTTAATCCTAAAAGCTCAAGGCCTGCACCCATTGGACGAAGCTTGGGAGAGGCAAAAAAACTTCCCCTATGGTCCGGATGTTTATTTCTATATCGCTCTGGAATTAACACTTCAATTTTCTGGCCTTGTAACTCCTCTTTACTATAACCAAAGATATTTTGCACTTGATTATTTATCAACTGTATATCTCCACGTTCTCCCACTATAACAATGGCATCAGGAGCACTTTCCAGCAAACCCCTAAATTTATTTTCTGCCTTTTTTCGATCACTGATATTTCTTATTGCCGCAGAAACAAATAAACCCTCTTCTGTATTCAATGGACTCAATGAAATTTCTACTGGAAAAGTCTGACCATCTTTTTGTCTACCACTCAACTCCATCCCTTTGATCATTTTCCTACTTTTTGGCTTTTGAATATACTTATCCCGGTACTGCTTGTGGTGTTTGAGAAACTCACTGGGAATTAATATTTCAATTTCACTGCCTAAAAGTTCCTTCTTCTTGTAACCGAACATGATCTCTGTCTGCTCATTAACTAAAACAATCTGACCTACTTGGTTGACTATAACCATAGCATCAGGTGCTGTTTCCAATAAATCTTGGGCTTTATTTCCCGCCTTTTCAAATTGGCTTATAGGTCTTAGGATACACGAAAGCCCAATAAGTCTATCCTCTTGATCTTTAATCGGTGAGTACTGAACTGATACTGCAAGTTTTGCTTTGAACTTCCCTATCCTCTCCGTCTGAAAAGGTGTGACAATTTCATTAAAAAGGATAGCATCACGAATTTGCTCAAATTTCTCCTCACCATTTTCAGGCATCAGCAACTGATGATCCAAACCAAGAAGTTCAGATTCACTATAGCTCAACAAACCACAAGCTGAGCTATTACAATATGTAACTTTTCCCTGAATATTAATACCTATTATGGCATCAGACGCACAGTCAATAATATGGTTTTTCACTTCCTTTATTTACAGTTTACTTAACTTTATACAATAAAATTTGCTTGAAATATAATTAAAATAAGCTACAAACCTAAGCACGACTTTGTAACTATATAAATTTAGATTAGCTCTATAAGATCTTTGGTGACAAAAAAACTTCAAAAAATCTAATATTCTGTTGCTTGTATTAACTGTTTTAAACTGACAAAAACAAAAAATTTATTGATTAACAATAATTTTTTATTACCTTACAATGATTATTACTCAAAAAATCAGTGCAATATGAATCAGCAGGACAGAAATCATGGTGTTCAATCCATTGACATATTGATATTCATCTTTCAAGCAATGAAAATACTGATATGGATTTCATTAATCATGTCTTCCATTTTAATAATTGTTACATTGATCCCAAATGAAGGAGCTTGGAAAAACATTATCCCTCCACCCAATTTTGTGGTTTATTTCTCCCTTCCTGAAGAATTAGGAATTGCGCAATGGGGAGATGGAAATACTACACCTTTTTCTATTGTATCAGCATTGGGCGTCATCAAAACTACTTTTGCTCCAAAAAGCTTGGTGCTCTTTTACAGCTTGATGACCATTCTGACCACTTTATTGATTCTCTTCTCCATTATTTTTACCGTACGTATTTTAAAATCTGTCAAAAAGAAGGCTTTCCTACTAGTGGAAAATGCTGTCCGGCTAAGGTGGATTGCCCTGCTTGGAATAGGCATTTACTTCACTGATAGGATTACATCTACAGTGACATCTAGCCAATTGAGTAAGCACCTTCAATTTCCCGAAGTGGATTTTACAGGAATAAACTTCTTTGCCTTCCTGAATTTTGAAAGTATTTTCGGCTCTCTATTCCTCCTAGTTATAGCGGAAGTATTTCGAATGGGGGCCCAACTTAAAGAAGAAAACGACTTAACGATTTAAAATGTCCATCATAGTAAACTTGGATGTCATGCTCGCCAAAAGAAAAATGTCTCTCACTGAGTTGTCAGAAAGAGTTGGAATCACCATGTCCAATCTATCCATTCTCAAGAAAGGTAAAGCCAAGGCCATTCGCTTCAGTACTTTGGAGCTGATCTGTGAAGTCCTTGAATGCCAACCTGGTGACATCTTAGCCTACGAAGAAGAATAAATTCTCTCCTCCACACATAACTAATTGATTTTTATACCACTGCATCCAGAGCGCAAAATCAATCTTATTAAAAAAGAAATTTTTCATACCCGTTCTGAACTTATTCAATCGAAATATGTTATTTATATCGTACACGATTTAATCTTAAAAGATATAATAGCATGAAATTAATGTATGAAGCCGAAGCCAAGGCACAAGGTGGCAGAAATGGACATGTCGTATCCAGTGATAATGTACTGGATTTTGAAGTAAGGGTTCCTAAAAGTATGGGTGGAGAAGGCGGTGCCTACACCAATCCAGAGCAACTATTTGCAGCTGGTTATGCAGCTTGTTTTGACAGTGCCCTCAATTTCATAGCACAGAAACAAAAGGTAAAAGTTGAAAATACTGAAGTCAATGCCAAAGTAGGAATAGGCCAACTATCAAACGGAGGGTTTGGTTTGGCAGTGGAACTATTGGTTAAAATACCTAACTTGGACAAAGAACAAGCCCAAGCATTATTGGAGGCCGCTCACAAAGCCTGTCCTTATTCCAATGCGATCAGAGGCAATGTGGACGTAAAACTTGAATTAGCTTAAATTAAGCATGAGCCCAGAAGATCATCTAAAATTGGAAAACCAAATCTGTTTTCCCCTATATGTTACCTCAAGATTGCTGACAAGGGCCTACCAACCCTTGTTGGCAAAACTTGGGATTACCTATCCCCAATACTTGGTATTACTGGTATTATGGGAACAAGATGGCCTGAAAGTAAGTGATATATCCGAAAAGCTCTTTTTGAACAGTAATACCCTCACCCCCTTGTTAAAGCGAATGGAGCAACTGGATTTGCTCACAAGAGTCAGGTCAAAAGAGGATGAAAGACAGGTTGACATTACTTTAACTGAAAAAGGAAAGTCAATGAAAAAAAAGGCACAATGCATCCCCGAAAATCTATTCGAAACCATCAAGCTCCCTACTGAAGAACTCATTCAATTTAAAGCAACTCTTCATAAGTTACTGACCAACCTGGAAGAGACTGACAAGGAGTAAATGTGCTTTCAGTTAAAGTTTATTGAATTTATTCTGCTTAACTACAAAGTCAACTAGCCAAGCGATTCCAGCCAAAACGCCAAACAAAAGGCTAAGTGCATGCAACATGACCTTGTAATTCACCATGTAATAGGTCTCCTCTACTTGAAAATCAATGCTCTTGGTTTCCAATCCTGAGATCAAGGAAATTATCCAACTTAACACACAAAGGATTAAAAAATATAAGTAGGGTTTATTCCAGCTTATCTTGTTCATTTTACGCCGATTTTTATTATTGGTCTTTAACCCAAATTTTCACCTTTTAGTTTAATCTCGACTATATTTTAGCAGCAAACTTAACAGAAGAAGCTCTTTTATATCCCAATACTTCGATACCGTCTTGATCTATCTCAATAATCGAAAAACTACTATTTTCTGATCCACTACCATCCACCATGGCATACTGCGTGACATAGTGTATCCCATGTTCTTGAGCAAAACTTTCTTCGTGAACATGTCCCTGAAAAACAGCCATCACCTTCCCTGATTCAACCAGCAGTTTACTCACCTCTTGATAATTGCTTACATGCATTTGACTCCCTCCATGGTCATATCTAAAAAGAGGATGGTGACAAAATACAACAGTGGGAAGCTGGGTAACTTTAAGATCTGACTTGAGCCATTCCAACTCCGCTTCTGGAATATTTGGGTCTTGCCAATCTGCTCCTTCTTTATAATAATGGTCCCTCCCATCACGATGGAAATTGGCATCCAAAACCATAAAATGGACACCTTTATGATCAAAAGAATAATAACTCTTTCCGCTCTGCACCCCAGTATTTTCCACATGCGCTAAAAATTGCTCCTTTCGAATGCTGTCCACATCATGATTACCCAAACAATGGTACCTGGGTCCTTCAAACTTGGCGTAGACCTGTTCTAAGTCTTTCAAAAACCTCAATGTATCCTCCTCACGCTGTTGCTCATCTTGGTCTTTGAAATCTCCTAAGTGAATTACAAAATCCACCTTTTCCTGATTCATCACCTCCACAAACTCTTGCATCTTGACCAGTGATTCCCGGTAATATCGTGTACCTTTTGGAGCTGCATCGGCATAATGTGAATCTGTCACTAAGCCGATTCTTAACTTTGAACTGTTTAGCCGAGGAGAAAATGAGGAAAGCAGCATCCCTCCTGTAAAAAGTCCTGAAAGCTGCAGGAACTTTCTTCTATCGAGGTAGTAGGTCGGATTTTTCATAATCAAACTTTTTACAACTGGATAAATATAACTAGAATCTGATCAAGATTTCAGAATCAAGCATTGAATCGGCCATTTACAGATTTTCATTTTCCCGCATCATGTGGGCCCTAAGCAACCCATCGGATGCCTGCATCAATTTCTTCATCAAAACTGGATTAAGTTTAGAGTTGGCAGCCAAAAACTCTTGCAAAATATCATAGGCTTCCTCTGAACTGTATTGCCCAATACTACTGCTCAACCAGGCTTTTGGAAAAAAGATATCCCCAGTCCGTTGAACTTCATCAAGTAAGTCCAAGCTCATCCGCAAATGCTTGATCCCGCTTTGCTGTCTCACAGGGTGGTGAATATAGCCAAGAGCTGAACTAACCCAAGACTCTTTCTCCCTATTTGCTGCCTCGGCAAAACTACTCGCCAATTGATCTCTTACGGCCTCATCGGAGGAGAGTGCTGGAAGAAGAAATTCAAACCGCTCTCTTTTGTCAGGATTACTGATGTCATCCTTGGTCTGACTAATAATCTCCAAGGAAGCAGGATGGTCAAAAAGCAGCAGGTTCATGGCCATATGGGTAAAGTCATCCTCATTAAGCTTCAATCCGGGGATGATGGCTTCTTTTTTCCAAATCCTGAATAACTGTCCCCTTTCAGGGTCTTTATATGCCAATGAAGCATACAGGTTAAACAAGGTCTTTTTAACATTGGAAGGAAAATCTCCTTGTAACCTTTCATAGAGTACTTTTTCTATTCTTGATTGAATACTTTCTTGTTTTTTTTTCGAAAGGTAGTTCCAAAACAAATCACCAATTTGTCCGCTGATATTTCGAATGATAAGTTCATTTTCTTCCTGCTGAAGTCCATCAAGGCACATTTCCAATGCCTGCTCTGAGGAAAGCTCTCCTGTCAATGTATTCTCATAAACATTGATATAACCTTGGGCACGAGCCACTTCATCCTCCAAACGGGGAATATAAGCCAATTCATGCTCATGAACCGGAAAAACGCCATAACCAAATCCATTGGAATTGTACAAGATGGCTCTAGGTTTGGGAAGTCCCTTTGCTTCATCCACCTCGATCTGCGGCTTATCCATATCCACAGTAATAACCTTGACTTCACCTTCAAAGACAAATGCCAAATCAAACACCTGTGGCCAAAAGTTATTGCTTCCATCTTCCGCCGATTGAGCAATTTTCATAGAAGAAATCTTCCCTTGATCGTTATAGTCGATAGTTTCGGAAAATACAGGTCTCCCTGTTTGATTTACCCAAACATCACTCCATTTTCCCAAGTCAATGGCTATACCTTTGTCCAAAATCCCTACCAAGTCTGCCCAAGTAGCATTTCCATATTGGTAGGTTTGCATGTATTCTTGAATCCCTTTCTGAAAAGCTTCAACACCCATGACCGCTTCCAATTGACGCATCATGATAGGAGCCTTATGATAAATAATATTCCCGTACAAGGTGCCCGAATATTTCAGGTTTTCCAATGGTTGCTTGATGGGGTTAGTGCCTTGGGTCCTGTCTTCTCCATATGCTGCAGGATAATGGCTGACCAAAAACAGTAAGTCATGATTGATGTCCGGAAAGGAGGGATTGACGATTTTATCCGCCATGAAGTTAGCAAAGACTTCTTTTAGCCATACATCTTCAAACCAGTCCATGGTCACCAAATCTCCAAACCACATATGGGCCGTCTCATGGGCGATCAATTTAGCCCTTCCCAAAAGCTGGCTATCCGTAGCAGTGGCATCCAAAAACAAACTAGGTTCTTTATATTGAATGGCACCGACATGTTCCATCCCACCATATTGGAAAATCGGTATTGCCGCGAAATCCAACTTCTGGAAAGGAAAAGGAAATGCTGTATATTCTGCCAAGTAATCCATTGACTTTTCATGGAGCTCAAAAATAGCGGGAACACTCTGTTCTACTTTTTCTTTATTGGTTTCCCTGTAAAACAATTCCATATCCAAACCAGCTCGATTTTCTTGTACCACCTGAAATTTCCCTGCTACAAAGGAAAAAAGATAGGTACTCATCTCATCGGTCTCTCCAAACTGATGAGTGATACTTTCAGCCTTCTCCACTCGATCCAACGCTGGCGCCCCGCACATTACTTTCCAGTCTTTTGGTGCTGTTATGTCGAGTTGATAAGTGGCTTTAATATTCGGTTGATCAAAACAAGGAAAAAGTGAACGTGCCCTGTCTGGCACCAACAAGGTATAGAGGTATTCCTCATTGCGGTTCAAAGAAGTTTCTCCTGCTACAAACTCAATCTGTACTTCATTATCTCCTGATTTAAGACTTTCGGCAGGCAATAAAATGTGCTCCAATTCATGTATTATTTCAGAAGTGTCTCCATTGATCATCATGGTTAGCAGGTGATCCGAAGGAGCACTAAAATCCAGGTAGATGTCCTGATTGCTTTTTGACAACTGAAAACTCAAATCCAAAGTAGCTGGTATTGGGAGTTGCTTTTCACCAGGAATATCAAAACTCATGGTATACTTTACTTCGCTGATTCGCTCTTTTCGGAAATCTGCCAGATTTTTAGCAACACCATCCTCCATAGGAATTTCGGTTTTTTGTGGCTCACAAGATGATAAACCAGCCATCAAGCACAATCCAAATAATATTCTTGGAGTAAACAGGTTCATATAAACAGACTAAAGTTTGATTTGGAATATTCGATCCCGAACTTATTAATTTCTGTCAACTTTCCTTTTACCATCAATCAAAAACGCCTGGAACTTCGCCCTAATTTTTCAAAAAGACATTATTTAGAGCTTTCACCTGTAGCGATTTATACCAATTATCCTTAATTTATAATACACTTAGCTCTCACCTATGCGAAAATTCCCCAATGCCTTGGTCATCATGTTGGGCTTTATTCTTTTTGTAAGCTTGCTGACTTATGTTCTTCCAAAAGGCGAATACCAACGTGTCCATAATCCAGACCTTGGGTATGTTACGGTCGTTCCAAACTCCTATTCTAAGGTCGAAGCACCATCCATTACTGTTGGGCAAATCCTACTTTCAATTCCCGAAGGCATAACTGGAAGGGCAGAATTAATCGCATTGATATTCCTGTTGGGAGGCGCTTTCTTTGTAGTAGATAGAACAGGAGCATTTAAGGATGGCATCCAATTCATAACCGACAAATTACAAGGAAAGGAATCCGTTGCGCTGGCCATAGTCTCCTTTCTATTTACCACAGGTGGTGCTCTTAATGGCCTCCAAGAAGAAATCATTGCCATGGTTCCGGTTTTATTGTTTTTTGCAAACCGGCTGGGCTATAATTCCTTAGTCGCAATTGGAATCAGCTATGGTGCAGCCGTGGTAGGTTCTTCCTTTAGCCCAATGAATCCCTTTGGTGTGGCTGTGGCCCAAAAAGCAGCTGAAATCCCTCTCTTTTCTGGTAGTATCTATCGCATTCTAATTTTAATTCTAGCCTACCTGCTGTGGACCACTCTGATCATCCGCTATGCACAGAAAAACCGGGTTGAAAAAGTAAAAAAAGAACAAGCCGAAAAACATCAGATGGATGGAAAAAGTATCCTGATCCTCTGTCTTACCGCCCTTGCCTTTGCGATTGTAATTTATGGATTAGTGGTCTTGGAATGGGGATTCAATGAAATGTCAGCTGAGTTTTTCCTTTTAGGAATCATAGCTGGCTTAGTAGGAAAACTGGGACTCAACGGTACAGCTGAGTCATTCATTCAAGGTTTTAAAGAAATGACTTTTGCGGCCATCATCATTGGTTTGGCCAATAGTATCACTTTAATCTTGCAACAGGGAATGATTATCGATACAATTATTTATGGGTTATTTACCCCTTTGCAGTATTTACCCAAGAGTATCGCAACCCTATTTATGATGGCCGCACAGGCCTTACTGCATTTTCCCGTTCCAAGTTATTCTGCCCAAGCCATCATGACCATGCCTATCTTAGCACCTTTGGCAGATCTCATGGGCATTTCAAGACAAGTCTGTGTCCTAGCCTATCAATATGGAGCTATTATGATGGACATGCTTATCCCTACCAATGGAGCACTAATGGCTGTCATCAGCATTGCCGGTATTTCCTTTAACAAATGGTTTGCTTTTGCGCTGAAGCTTACTTTGATACTCATGGGATTGGGGATTGTAGCAATTATCATTGCCATCAATATTGGATACTGAAGTGACAGTACCTAAAAAACTGGTAGAGGATTTATGCTTAAATTCCCCTACCAGTTTATTCAAGACCAACTCATATCATGAAGATCATTCATTCACAGGGACATGCTCCATCAAATAATTAGTCAATAGTGTGTAAAGGTGCCGTCTTGTGTTTGGCCCCTCATAGATCCCATGGCTTCTGTTTGGATAGGCCATCATATCGAATTGTTTGTTCTGAAGGATTAATTCATTGACTAACAATTCCTGGCTTTGGTAATGTACATTATCATCATTGGTTCCATGAACCAAAAGCAAATCACCCTGTAAGTTTTTGGCATAGGAGATAGGTGAACCATTGATAAAATCATCCAAATTTTCCTGTGGCAATCCCATGTAACGTTCTTGATAAATATTGTCATAGATCAATTGCATCGACACCCCTGCCACGGCCATACCCACTTTATAAATCTCTGAGTGCTTGAATAGCAGGTTTTGGGTCATGGATCCGCCTCCGCTCCAGCCCCACACCGCTACACGCTCAGGGTCAATAAAGCTATATTTGCTTAAAACCGCCTTGCCCGCCATGGCCTGATCCTCTGCATTGATGACACCTACTTTTCGGTAAATACTTTTACGCCACTCACTGCCTTTTAAGCATGGAGTTCCGCGATTATCCATATCGATGATGATATAACCCTTTTGCGCTAACATGATATTCCACAATCCCACAAAATTGTCTGTGGCTACCGCTCCCCAAGGCTCACCGTAAACATGAAATAGCACTGGGTATTTTCTTGATGCATCAAAACCTACTGGCTTGATCATTCTTCCATCCACCTGGACTCCTTCATCTGTAGTCACCAGAAAAAATTCCACCTCTGGCAATGCCAAATTAGCCAATTGACCTTTGTAGGTTGCATTATCTTCCAATGTCCTTATTTCTTCATGATTCTTTAAATCAATCAAATGATAAGTATTTGGAGAAAGGGCTTTACTATGGGTAAGTATGGCAAACTCCCCATTGGGTGAGCAATTGTACAAATTGATCCCAACCAGCTCATCTGGCGTCAACCTGCTGATTTTACCTTTGCCTTTTATATCTGTTTTATACAGATATCTTTGGGTGGTATTGTCGGGTGAAGCGTGAAAGAAAAGCTCTTTCTCGGTCATACCTGCAATGGAAGCCACATCAAATTCCGATGGAGTAAGTAAAGTTTTATCTCCGCTCATAATGTCCACCTTGTAAACATGTCGCCACCCATCATTTTCTGTCATTCTCAGAAAAGCAGTGCCATTATCCACCAACTTCAAGTCATTCTCTTCCCAACCACCCGCTGAAACATCGGGATAATAAATGTCCACCCAAGTCTCTTCTGTCTCTACATAGACTTCTTTTAGTTCTTCAGAAATGACATTGTAACGCCACACCGTCAGCTTATTTTGGTGACGGTTTAATTGCTGGATCAAAAGTGTTTCAGCATCCACCCACTGCATCCCGGGGATATAGTTTTGGATGCTGGAACCAGGAAGGGGAATCCAATGCACTTCCTCACCAGACAAGCCAACAAGACCAATTTTCACTGAAGAAGGATCCTGACCTACCTTAGGATACTGCAATGGAATCAATTCGGAGTAAACGGAATCGGTATTGTTGATCATATAAAAAGTACCCACTTTGGAAATATCAAAGTTCCAGAATGCCAATTGCTGGCCAGAAGGGCTCCACCTAAAACCATCCCGAGCTCCAAACTCCTCTTCATATGCCCAGTCAAAAGTGCCATTGATAATTTCCTCTCCACCACTTTTTGTCAGCTGCGTAACAGAACCCGTTTCTAAATCCTCCACATAAAGGTTAAAATGATAAACATAGGCAGCTTTCTTTTGGTCCTCAGAAAACTTAGCAAACATCAATGAAGAAGCAGGAAAGTCAGCGCCTATCTGACTCAATTCACCACTTTCCAAATCCAGCACCCAGTAATCCCCTTTCGTATTGGCTCTCCAAACCCGGGAAGAGTTGGTAAAAATCATCAGTTTGGTTTTATCGGGGGAAAAATCAAAACTTTCCACGCCTATGGAGCTATTTTCCCCATTTGGAATAAGCTGGTTTCCCTCCACTAAAAGGCTTCTTTCTCCTGAGGATGTGGTGTATTTGGCAATTTCCGGCAAACCTTCTGCATTTTGCTCCACCACGGCATAGGACTCTCCTCCATCTACCCATTGAAGGGCAGGTAAGCCTGATTGTCTAAATTCATTGGAATAAATGCGGTCCAAAGTCAGTTGGGCATCTTGACCTGAAACCAGCAAAGGCACAAAGCTTATCACCCAAGCCACAAAAACTAATCTCTTTTTCATAGGTATATTTGATCATATTGAAATTGGCAATATCAGCCAATTTGAAAATAACCATAATAATCAGAAGTATCCAGTTGCCTCTTGACCATTTGGGGATTTGGTCAATCCTGTATCAATAATCGCTAAAATGGTTTTACCCAAAAGGAAGCTTCTTTACCCTACCTAAAAAGTTTCGAAAATTCGATTATAAAAATTAGCGCTGTACCCAGCGAGCTCACAAAACTTGATGATGGCTTAGCCATGAATGAAGATCGTTGAAGTATTACTTGCTCAACTTGTTAAAGATCTTTTTATCTTCTCTTAAAATCTTATTGAGCCGATGTGTAAAACGTAAAAGCTTTGTTTTGTTTTTCTTCTGGCTATTAACTACATCATCTAGCCCTTCAAAAATCTCGTCAGGTATTTTATCGACGATTTTGTGTATCTCGGAATTAATTTCTTCTCTATCCATAAGTACAAATATAACATTTTTCAGATAAAACCGGAAGGATTCAGCAACCTACACATCTTCTCTTATAAAATATTCAATCAAAAAATATATTAACAACAATTTAATATTTTTTAAATTGAAACTAAAACAAAATATTAGACATATAAAATTCACTTCTATTTACTTCAATATTTATATTACTTTACCAATAATATTTATAATTATTAATATTATAAACTTAATAAAAAATTAATTTTATCTAAATAGACAACTATATTCCGCTTTGGTTTCAAAGTATACTTGATTCTATTTTTGTCTCAAAATGACCTTATTAAGCAACTTCACCAAAATTATATTTTTTAATAAAATTGTTTAAAATCCATCCTCCTTGGTTAGTTTCCACTAACTCAAAACATGCCATTCTCATTAGGCATATCCTTTGGAACAGGTTGGGAAAAATCCCATAATTCTAGGATTTTTTCTCCTTCAAATCTGAAAATATGCATTACGGCTGCACCCAAATCTTTAGAATCCTGACGAAAGTGTGAATGGACAGCCACCAAGTCACCATCTTCCAAGGTTCTTTTGATTTCGAAAATCTTATGGGGCATCTGCTGTGCATTTTCCTCCATGGCCACCATCAACGTTTCAGCATCTCCTTTGAAATAGGCATTATGATGGATAAAGTTCTTTGAAGCATATTGAGCAAAGGCCTTTCTCGAGTCACCTCTGGCACATAAGGTTAAAAATTCCTGGGCTGTTTGTTTTAGCGTGCTCATAACTATTTATTATTTCTTTTATACTTTCCCTTTTCTGCTCCCATAAGTTTTTTATAATGTTCCTTTACCACTACAGTAGGATGCTGGCAAAGATAAATATTAGTGCCGTTTTCCCGGAAATAAGGATTGTCAATGGTCTTCACCAACTCCACCTTTTCAAAAAATACAGGTAACATTTCATTGCTACCGTCTTCATCACCCGGATCATGATCCACCAAAATAAAATATTCCTTGGTCAAACTATCCGGTGACCAGAACACAAAACTTCCATTGGTAGAAATGGGCTGGGGAACATTAACACTTTTCCCATAGAACATCACTGCACCGGCCTGACCGTAATTATTGCAAAAGATATCTACATTATCCTTATTCTCCGGCCCCAAACCTTTATAGACACTTGCTACAGCTTCTCCCAATTCCTTCCATCCAGTCATATCAGCCATATCCTGTGGAATTTCATGGTATTCGCCATCTTCCCAGCGATGTGATGATTTGCCAGCGATATTTTCAGCACGCACAAATGGAATACCATCATAGGGAATCGATAAATAAAGTCCAGCAAACATTAAGACAAGCAAAAACACGGTAGTAGGTATTACCCATTTTCCAGTATATTTTTCTACATGGTAAGCCCCAAAAGCAAAAAGCATCGGATAGGCGCCCAGCGTATAGTAAGCCTTTCCGCTTCCAGCAATTAGTAAGAACACCACCATTAGAAATGTCAAACCAAACACTTGGAAAGTTCTTTCTTTAGGATGAAAAAGTAACAGGATTAATGCCATCAGCCAAAGCAGCAATGCTTGTGCATTCATCATCAACTGGGCAATCAAAAAATCAGAAATCCTCACATTGACCAGCTGGGTCTCCCTCAATGCTTTCATATGCATCATCACGGGCCAGTTGTGTTGATATTGCCAAATCAAATTGGGCAAAATAATAGCAATGGCCAGCAAGCAAGCCCAGAGAAAATACTTGTTCAGGTAAAGCTGACGATGTTTGCTTAAGGCCAAGGCTGGCAGAAAGCCTGAAAAGAAAAATACGATGGAATATTTATTCAAAAACCCCAAACCAAAGGTCATTGCCAACCAAAGCCAGTATTTTGGATCATTTCGATTAATCAACCTCAAAACAAAATAAGCTGACCAAAGCCAAAAAAAGTGATTAAAACTCACTGGTTGAAACAGGGAGTTGGTATGCAAATAAGCTGGAGAAAGCAGATAGGCCAGGCAAGCCAAGCACACAGCTTTCCATTTACCTCCCAGTTCTACTACCATCAAACCAACCAAGAAAACATTCAAAGCACCAATCAACGCTGGAAAGAAGCGCATAGCAAAAGTAGTGTGACCAAAGATTGTAGTGGCCAATTTTCCTATTGCTCCCACTAAGGGAGGAACCGCAATAAATCCCCAATCTAGATGTTCACTCTGTGCATAATACAGATAAGCATCCCGGTGCAACTCATAATGATCATAGGTCATAAAGTGCACCAATAGCTTTAGCAGTGCAAAAGATGCAATAAGGTAGATCAGGTTTTTCCTGTTAGAGAGGAAAGCTGTTTTTGTCATATATGGTTAGAAAGGCCTTCTATTTGGCAATGCATTACAAATCAACCCCCAATCTAAAACATATGCTCCAGTTATAAGCGCTTGATTATAAATAAATTTAACCATTCAATTTGCCCAAAATCATGAAAAAGCCTCTTCATCCCATAAGCCATTTTCTGTTGGCTTTGCTCTTGTTTGGAACATTAACATCTTGCTCAGATCAAGCTGACCAAAAACCTGTTGAACTGACATTGTCCTCTTCCCAACTTGATTTTGATGCAGATGGAGGCTCCAAAGAAATTGCACTTACTTCGAATTCACGTTGGAAAGCCCAAACTACTGTCGATTGGCTCTCTCTTCAACCGAGCAGCGGAAATGGAAATGCCATGCTCAAATTTACATCCACCAATAATGCTGAAATCTCCCCACGATCCACCACTTTGGAGATCAAAGCTGGAAGTATCACCAAAAGCGTCTCCATTTCCCAAGCAGCTTATGAACCTGAATTTCCCGATTATTATATTCCCGCAGACGCCAGCCAAATGCGTGACATCAGTAGTTTGGAACTGGCTCAGGAAATGGGCTTAGGCTGGAATTTGGGCAATTCCCTGGAGGCCATCGGCGGAGAAACTGCCTGGGGAAATCCATTGGTGAACAAAAACTTGATTGATGCGGTCAAGGAAGCTGGCTTCAACGCTATCAGAATACCAGTTGCTTGGAGTAAATTCTCCAACGAGGCTACCTATACCATCGATGAATCATGGATGAACCGGGTCGAAGAAGTGGTCAACTATGTACTGGAAAATGACCTCTATGCCATCATCAATATCCATTGGGACGGCGGCTGGATGCAGCCCACCTATGCTCAGCAAGATCAAGTAAACGAAAGGCTTTCTGCCATGTGGGTTCAGATTGCGCTGCATTTCAGGGATTATGATGATCATCTTCTCTTTGCTGGCACCAATGAGGTGCTGGTAGAAGGAGAATATGGCACTCCAACTGAAGAAAATTACACTGTCCAAAACAGCTTTAACCAGACTTTTGTAAACGCTGTGCGAGGCACTGGAGGCAGGAATACTTATCGCCACTTGGTGATTCAGGGTTACAACACGAATATTGACCACACGGTTAGCTTCGCTGAAATCCCTGAAGATGGGACGGCAGATCGCTTAATGATGGAAGTACATTATTATGACCCTTATGAATTTGCTTTGGATGAAAATAGTCCTGTCAGTCAATGGGGCAATGATGCAAGCAATGCTTCCAAAACAGCTGGGTGGGGCAATGAAGCACATGCCGATAACCAATACTCTAAAATGAAAACTTATTACATCGATCAGGGCATGCCCGTGATCTTAGGAGAATATGGTGCCATTTCCAAAACAGAGTTTGCTGAACATGAAAAATACCGGGAAAGTTATATTCAATACATCACCCAGTCAGCAATGGATCATGGATTAGTTCCATTTTATTGGGACAATGGTTTTACCGGAAACCATGGTTTTGGACTTTTTAATCGGGAGACTGGTGAGCAAGAATATCCTGATATCATCGAAAAGATCATACAGGCAAAAAAATAGAGGCTACCTCAAAATCACTGTCATAACGATCCCCTGCAACAAATTAGGGAAAGTTATCTTTTCAAACGTGCAAGAAGTCCACATAGAGATCGCTTCGCTCGTGATGACGCATTTAATTTTAGATAGCCTCTATTTGATTATATCAATTCTCTCCTTCTTTCTTGATCTTCGGCAGTTCCTTTTTCAGTGGGTTGCCATCCGTGTCAATTTCGATAATTTGATCAAAGCCAAGACTATCCAATTTATCGATGATCTTAGCCTTGTCACCCACCACAAACCAGTTTACATTTTCAGGTTTGACCACCTCTTCACTTACCTTCTTCACATCAGACAAATCCAAATTACGGACATTGGCATCATATTTTTGATAGTAATCATCAGGCAAATTATATTTCACCATATTGTACAGTGAACTGTTTACGGATGAATTGGTTTCCCACTGGCCAGGCAAGCCCAACACTTGATTGTTTTTAACTTTCTCCAACTCTTCCTCAGTAGCCGGTCGGGATGTTACAAACTCTGAAAGCTCCTTTTGCAATTCTTGGATAGACTCTGCTGATTTGTCCGTTTGAACTGGAGCATAAACCAGAAACGGTCGCTCATGTTCTGCATTCAAAACCAGACCAAAGGCTCCATAAGCCCAATGCTTGTCTTCTCTCAAATTCATATTGATTCTGGAGGTGAATTCACCACCCAAAATGTTGATCATCTGTTCTCGGGCGATTTCTGAAATATCGCCGTATTTATCGATTAGGTTACCGGCAATGATCACAGATTGTTGGGATTCTGGTCTGTCCATCAAATACAAGGTGTTTTTGGTATCCGTCCTTGGCTTATTGAAAGCTATTTTAGGAATATCTCCTTTTTTCCAATCTTTAAAAGCACTTTCCAACTTGGCCTTCAACTCACTCATTTCCACATCACCAGTGATTACCAAAGTCGCATTATTCGGCCTAATCCAAGTGTCATAGAAATTCACCATGTCATCTCTGGTCAATTCAGATACGGTATTTTCGTACCCTGTTCCTGTATAGGGATTGCTGTAGGGGTGGTTTTCTCCATAAAGAAACTTATTCATGACCCTTAAGGCCATCGGAACAGGTTGTGATTTCTCACGCATGATATTATTCAGTTGCTCTTGTTTCAACCGCTCAAATTCATTTTCGGCAAAAGCCGGATGTAGCACCACATCAGAAAACAGACTCAAGCTTTCGTCCAGTGTAGGCTTCAAGGTGGTCATGCTGACACTGGAGATATCTGTATCAGAGCCTGTTCCCAAACTGGCTCCTAACATTTGAAGCTTTTCGCTGATCTCAAGCGTGTTCATATTGGTGGTCCCTTCATCCAACAAGTTCATGGCCAATGCAGCTGTACCAGCCTTGGTAAGGTAATCCGCTTTATAACCTGCATCAAACATCAAGTTCATGGCCACGGTGGGCACTCCTTCACGCTTGGCCAAAATGATTTTCATGCCATTGGACAATTCTGCTTTTTCCAGATCAGGAAATTTGGAACTCTTAGGTTCTCCCAGAGGTGGCAAAGATGAGCGATCGACAGATCCTTCGCTGACGGTATAATCCGGAAATGGATTACAAACCAAAACATGTTTTCCTTGGCTTAGCCATTTTTGAGCGGTAGCCTGTATATCTCCCGCTGTTGCCTCTTCTACATATTGCAAAACAGTTTTGTAGTAGGAAGCATCTCCAAAATAAGTTTCATTGGAAGCCAGCACATCAGATACCCCACCAAAGCCTCCTATCCGTTCCAAACCTTTGATAAAATCGGCGAAGTAAGCGGCCTTCACCCGTTTCAGTTCTTCCTCGGTAGGCCCTTCCTCCACCAATCGATTGATTTCTTCCAACATCACTTTGCGAACTTCCTGTACATCCTTTCCTGGTTTGACATTAGCATAAGCTACAAAGCGACTGGCGATTTCAGAAGATGCCTGAAAAGCTTGCACCTGACTGGCCGTTTGATCATCATATACCAACCTTTTGTATAGTCGACTGCTTTTTCCACTGCTCAGCAAAGCAGAGATCAAATCGAAATGAATGTCTTCGCGGTCTCCAAACTGAGGCGTGTTCCAAACAAAAAGTACACGGCTTTCTGGTACCCTGTCCTCATAAACTTGGTAGGAATCTCTTGCATGAACTGGAATATTGACTTCCTGACGCTCTACCGTTTGTCCTGCTGGAATATCTCCAAAATACTTCATAACCCTTTGATAGATATCATCCGGTTCCACATCCCCAGCAATGGCAATCACGGCATTGGCTGCACCATAATAAGCCTTAAACCACTCATGCACATCCTCAACCGATGCCGCATTCAAATCCTCCATTTCACCAATCACCGTCCATGAATAAGGGTGGCCTTTTGGGTACATGGCTTTGGTCAGGTAGTTCCACTGCTGCCCGTATGGTTGATTTTCACCTTGTCGCTTTTCATTCTGCACCACCCCTCTTTGCTCATCCAACACTTCCTGGTCAATCACACCCAATAAGTGTCCCATTCGGTCAGACTCCAGAAAAAGCACTTGATCTAAAGCAGCAACAGGGACATTTTGAAAGTAATTGGTCCGGTCCGTGTTGGTAGTACCATTCACATCTGTACCGCCAATCCGCTCAATGGCCTGGAAATAGTCATCGTCAAAGTTCTCAGAACCATTGAACATCAAATGCTCAAAAAGGTGGGCAAAACCACTCTTGCCTGGCTTTTCATTTTTAGAGCCCACATGGTACCAGACATTCACTGCCACAATGGGTGCTTTGTGGTCTTCATAAACCAAAAGTTTAAGTCCATTCGGCAAAACATACCGTTCATATTCGATGTCAATATCTTCTGCTTTAAAGGTCTGGGCAGAGGAAGTAATGATCAAGCCCATGAAAAGTAATAGGGGTAAAATTGATTTTCTCATCTTTAGAAAAGGTTATGGTTATCAATGGCATAGGTAAACCTAATATAAAGAATAAGACGCTTGAAATCAGAATTTTACATAAAAAATATTACTAGTTAATACGTGAATTTTACTTTTTAATGGGAATCCAAATTTCTTCTTCAGACCGAGGGTCGTCATTTTTATATTTTTCCCCCATCACTGCAAAATGGGGACGGTCATCAATTTGGTATCCAGAGCTTGGCAGCCATTTCTGGAAGATGTGCTGATAGGTTTTTGGGCCTTCACTGGCTGGGCCACGATGGATAAAAATCGCATAGTTTCCTTCAGGTACAGTCAGGTGCTCCATTCCGTCGGAGGCTTTTGCCTTAGCATTTACTTTAACAGCTGCCCACTTCTCATAATAGACTGTTGGGTCAAAGGCATCAAAAAATCCTATAGGGAAAATCTCCAAAGAGTAAAGGGCTTCATCAAGAACTCCTTCGATTTCCATTTTTCTTGGCATAAAGGATTTCCAAAGCTTTACTGTCTGATTATTGGCAAAACTCATTTCCACACGCATTCCAATAAAATGACTTTTGGAAATGTTTATGATTCTTGGTGCTTGCATGGTTTAAAGCTGTGAAATTCTTATTCCAATAACAAGTAAGCATTACACCCTTTAAATGAAAAAAAGGTGAAACTTCCGTCTCACCTTTCATTAAAATTAGTTTTCTAAAGCTTCCATGTGTGATCTCCACTTTCCAGGAACCTCATCCATCGTAAAGACTTTCAATTCTTCTTGTTCTAGATTGGCAGTATTCCTTTCCAAAGTTTCATTCAAGAATTCTGTTTCCAACTTATACATTGCTCCAGTTGCAGGATCGATAATCAACATCCCTACAAGGCCTCCGATTAAGATATTGCCAAAATACCAGCCATCTAATTTGTATTCTACAGGAACAGTTTTGGTAGCATAGCCAGGCTGATCAAACTTTACAATATATCTAGCTCGGGAAAAATATCCATTGCTGGCTTTAAGCTTAATGTTTGCTGGAGTTTTCCCCGTGTAAATTTCCGTTCCTTTTTTGTCAGTAATCGAAATTTTAGCACCCATAGGAGTACTGTTAATTGAGATAGGATAACTGCTCTTGCTGAAAATACTCGCACAACTGGAAGCAGCCAAAATCATTCCTGATAATAAACAGGTAGTAAGTGTTCTTTTCATTGTAATTATTATATGTTGGTAAAAATTTATACAAACCAAAACAACCGAAAAAAGATATTTCTTTTATGTTTTTGATCAGTACATTTTGCAATATTACCCACTCACATTTTCTAATAAAATACCCCAGATAGGGTATTTTACCTTTTTCTGGTATAAAATAAATCACAATGATTTACTAGTCAGACATTTAATGAATGATTTTTACGATTACCTTTTTTAAGTATTTTATTGATCAATCTTTGCTCTAATCATCCATTTATAGAAATCACTTGAGTCTTTTCAGCTAGATGAGTTAAATTGTAAGCTGAATGAGAATAAAAACCCAATTTTAATAGATATGAAATTGATTAAAATGCTGCCATTGGCAGTTTTATTACTTTGTAATGTTTCTGCTTACGCCCAACTATTTCCTCATGGAGAAGGATTTACCAGACAGGACACCCTCCGCGGAAGCATCACGCCTGAGCGGGCCTGGTGGGATTTACAACATTATTCCCTCGACATCAAAGTAGTCCCTGAGCAACAATTTATCTCCGGTACCAATACCATCACCTATAAAGTCACCCAGCAAGCCAACCGTTTTCAAGTTGATCTGCAGGCACCCATGAAATTGGAAAAGGCAGTTCAAAATGGTGAAGAATTAAAAATTGAACATGATGGCAATGCCCATTTTGTCACCATAAAAGCTGATCAAAACATTGGTGAATCCTATGAAATCACGCTTCATTTTTCCGGCAAGCCTGTTGTGGCACAACGACCTCCTTGGGATGGCGGACTGACCTGGACCAAGGACAGCAATGGTCTGCCCTTTATTGCAAATGCCAACCAAGGCATCGGCTCCAGTGTCTGGTGGCCCAACAAGGACCACCCTTCAGATGAACCGGATAAAGGCGCAATCATCAAAGTAGAAGTTCCAGAAAACTTAATGGATGTTTCCAATGGTCGATTGATCAAGACGGAGCGAAACCGAAAAGCAAAAACTAAAACCTATACTTGGGAAGTAAAAAACCCTATCAATAATTACGGAATTAATATCAACATTGGTGATTATGTCCACTTCTCGGAAAAGTACCAGGGAGAAAAAGGTGAGTTGGACATGGACTACTATGTTCTACGTGAAAATCTCGACAAAGCCAAAGAGCAGTTTAAGGATGCGGTAAGGATGATGGAGGCATTTGAGCATTGGTTTGGACCTTATCCCTTTTATGAAGATGGTTATAAATTGGTGGAAGTTCCTTACTTGGGCATGGAACACCAAAGCTCTGTCACCTATGGTAACAAATATGGCAATGGATATCTTGGCCGAGACTTGAGCGGCACGGGTTGGGGACTGAAGTTTGATTTTATCATCATCCACGAATCAGGCCACGAGTGGTTTGCCAATAACATCACGAACAAGGATGTGGCCGATATGTGGGTGCACGAAGGATTTACAGCTTATTCAGAAAATCTTTTCTTGGACTATTTTTATGGCAAAGAAGCTTCCAGTGAATACGTAATGGGAACAAGAATGGCCATCAACAATGATCGACCAGTCATAGGCACTTATGATGTTAATTACGAAGGCTCAGGTGACATGTATTATAAAGGAGCCAATTTGCTCCACACCATTCGTCAGATTATTAATGATGATGAAAAATGGCGTGAAATCCTTAGAGGGCTGAACAAGGAATTTTACCACCAAACCGTCACTACCAAGCAAGTTGAAAGCTACATCAGTACCCAGGCAGGAACTGATTTATCCCCTGTGTTTGACCAGTATCTTAGAGATATTAGAATTCCGATATTTAGTTATACCATAAAAAATGGTACGCTGGCTTATCGATGGGAAAATACTGTCAACAATTTCAATATGCCCCTAAAGATATGGGTCAATGGCCAGGAAAAATGGTTGAAACCAAGCACCCAGTGGCAAACAGTTAAACTAGAAACTGCTGAAGCAAAAATAATTGTGGATAAAAACTTCTATGTGGCCAAGATGAATGTCATGGGTGAGTAATAAAATCCAAAGATCTCAAGCAAAAACAGTCGGTGTAATCTATACCGGCTGTTTTTTTTAGAATATCAAAGTCAACAGGTACGTCACCAAGGCCATAGCCAGCAATACTCCTACCACCAGCTTCACTTTTCTCAATTCCTGCTTTTCCTGAGCTTTTCTCCATTGTCTGAGCTCTTTGAAATTCTTTGCTGCCTCATCTCTATTTCCATTGAACCCACCGGCATAGGGGTTTTCACTCATGGTTTTGCGCTGAGTTCTTAGGTCCCGGTTATTTTGAAAAGATGCCTGACCTGATCTGGAAAATCCTGCTCCACCTGTCATAAACTAGTAATTTGTTTGCTTGGATTAAGATACTAAAAAATCTGAATTACCTTTTCAAGAAGCCCATTTCTGGAAAAGCTGTCCAAGAATATTTACTGTTTCTTTGGAGGCAAGATTAGGCTTCAGCGCTGTATCGGATATTCCGGAAACAACCCTCGAAATATTGTGGTCTACTTCACCTTTTTTTGCCCAAGTGTTGGATTTAGCAGCGGTGAGGTAAACGGAAAAATTATGGTGCCCTGAACCAGGTCTTTCACCGATAATGTGCAAAATACTCTTGCAGGTATCATCTTGCTCACCAAATAGCACTTCACCACAAGCATAACCGGCACGCACCCGACCATGACGGATCACGATGTTTTGATCTGCAACCTGATAGCCACTAACTGCTAAGTCTTGCTTGAGTTGTTTCAAAAAAGCATCCAGATGTCCCTGATCCATTAAGGCTCTTGCATTGAGCCCATCAGAAATAACAATCTGCACATTGGGAACATTTTTATCCCACGAAGATTTCAAAGAGCCCAGCTGCGCTAAAGCCTTCTTACTTAATTCTTCGCCAGATTCAGGGTGATAAACATAATCCTTTCGGTCTTTGGAAAGGGTGATAATTGGTATGGCAGCTGGAATTCCCTTTACAAAGCTGTCAGGCATCTCGGTCCACAAACTGACTTTGGCATCCTCGTATAAACTGACGACTTGATTGGCCAGTTGAGGCTCCAACTCCCAAATATTTTCACCATAACCTTCAGCTATAGGAACTCCCCTTTCGCGTATGGCTACAATCGTCCTTTTTCCATCCGCATAGATTTCCTCTCGGCTTCTTAAATCACCTTTGGCCAAGCAATATTGGTAATAAACCCAAACCGGATCTCCAAAATGAACTGTGGGTTGATTGTCCGAACCAATCACGCCAATGCGCTTGAAGAAATCCCACATCGCATCATTTACCTTATAGCCAAATTTCTCCCTAACGCGAACATGATCGCTAAATGAAGTGGTCAAATAGCTAAGCATGGGATCATTTTTGGTAGGCAAAGCCATCAAATATGCTGGATTGGCCGGCATAATCTCATCAATACACCATTCTAGGTCTTCCAGATCCACATCCATATGCAAAGTGGAACACACATCCAAACCAATGCACAGCCCATGCAGTTTCCCCATCAACGTATCCTCCAAACAGCACCGTACCAATTGTTCCTTCGATTTAAAAACTTCCGGACCGATAAACCCTGCCACATCATTCACATGTACCCAAGGCTGTTGCTCAACTGTTTTCCCTTCACCCAATTTTTCTTTTAATGCTCTCACAAAACCGTATTTTCTGGATTCATGCAGCACCATATCGAAGCCTTTCCCATGGCCATTGGTAAAATCTGCCCCTTGGCCAGTTTCAGCATAAAGACCATATTGACCATTTCTCTTGGACATATGCTCCAGCATCTTATCGATGGTCACATCAAAAGTTCGGTTGGCATCGTCCGTCCCTGCCAAACTTTGGAACCAAATCCCGGTGGTTCCGGCTTGCTGTTCTTCCACTTCGGCTTGCACATCGATATGAGAAAGCACACAATTGGACATGGTATGCTCCAAACCAAAAGTGACCAAAATATCAAATAAAGCCTTTTCTATCTTAGCTACAGAGTCTACCTCACTGGAAACAGGGTTTGTCCCCAACACCAAATCACCCACGCCATAGGACCAAGCATCAAAAACCTGCCAAATAATATCCTCAGGATTATCTGTTGGAGAATTGGGTTGAACACGGGCACTCATATATCCTTTACTTCCAATCTTGCTATTCGGAAGGGGATTGAAGATTTTCTGGCTCGCTTGTATCAGTTCTTCATTGCTCATCAACTTCACCACACAGCCAATCACATCACTGCTCAGCCCCGGCATGATGGCTTTAATATCCACTTCATTGGCCGCTAGTAAAAATTCCTTCAGATCACCTACTGTCCAATTCTCCAAGGACTGCCTTTGACCCTCTTCGGTAGTTTCCAAAATCAAATTATACAGTTCATCTTGATAGATACTATGGGCATTGATATCCTGAAGTCGCGTATTGGCCAAAAGCTGTCGGGCATGTTTTCTACTGGCTTCATCTTTGGCCGCAATGCCCAAAGTAAGATCACCTTCTTTGAACTCATTGGCAGCGCCGATCAGTTGACGATAAAGATCAAGATCAAAATTTCCCTTTTTTCGAATGACATAGCCAAAAAGGTCCTCTTCACTTTTGGGGGGTGAAACCTTTACAGAAAGAGGTGAAATTTTAGTATTGCCCAAAGCAAAAGCATCCATGCCTCCAAAAATCAACATGGATGAACTTAACATTCCCGATCTTTTCAAAAACTCTTTTCTAGTCATACCAGCTATACTTGTTTACTGTTTATGGTAAATCCAGGAATTTTGGGCAAAGGAATTTATACATCCCTTTTGGATACATAATATAAACATATTAGGTGTCAGTGCATAGAATAAAAAGTACAAAAACTGATATTTGCGGCAATTGATGCAAAACTGGTTAGAAATTAAACTTATAGTAAAAATCCATTTTCATCCTTTATAGCTGATGGAATATCAATGTCATCAATCATCTCTCTTAAGTCAATTTCTATTCCACGGGAAATAGAAGTAATCGGTACATCATTATAGGTTCCTTCAAATGGATTTTCAGAGTAATCTCCTATTTTTTCCATCAGGAAGAAAACCCAAATCAGCAAGGCTGAGATAAAAGGTCCAGCCCAATAAATCCAAGACTCGCTATGATTGAAAACATTCAGTAATCCAAAAGGGACAAAGGCACAAAAAACAAATGTAAGCCACACCGCTGTAGAAGCATATTGCCGTGGAAATGGGAAATTTTTGATCCGTTCAGACTTTCCTTGATCTTCATAAAAACTCCTTAGTAATTGGTGGAATTCCATATGTCTAAAATCCTCGAAGTAATTCAAATCTTTTAACTCCTGAAGTCTTTCTGCCTGAATGCGCATAATCTGGGTGGCTGTATTGGTTTTACCTTCCACCCTGTCCAATTCCGCTTTTGAAATATATTTGGAGAGCTCTGATTCTAACTTATCCGTATAATCTTCACAAACTGTGGGAGCATAAAGCTCATTCAAACGCTGTCGCTGATGCTCCCATTCTTTGCTCAATCGAAGCTGATGTCTCAAAGCAACCAACCAAGCAATATGTCGATAGATTAATTCTTTTTTTATCTTTTCATCACCTTCTCCTTGTACAAAAGCAACCGCAGCAGCACCAAATGTCCTACTATTATTGACGATGCTGCCCCATATCTTTCTTGCTTCCCAGGTTCGATCATATGAACTGTTGTTTTTAAACCCTAGGTAAAAAGCCACTGCTATACCAATTATACTGATAGGCTGCCAAGGAATGGCAATATCCACTTTCAGAAAGTAAAAAAGTAAGTAAATAACCATTGAATAGATAAACCCTAAGATAAATGGCTTTTTGGACCAGTTGAAGGTCATCCAAAAGCTATAGTTCCTTTTTATATACATCGCGTTTTAATTTTATCATTAGCTTATTTACCTCAATAATAATAACCATAAATCCTAAATTTTCAGCTATTTAAGCTTTGATATCTAGTTACAAAAAGAGCTTGCCCCGGTTGGAGGCAAGCTCTATGAAGTATTCTGTTTTTTTCTTTCAAAAATTTAATAAGCCATTTCCACGATTTTCTCCACATCCTCAGGATTCAGGTCTTTATGTTCACCAAGACCTAACCAACCTCTTTCTGTAAACCGCCGAGCTATCTCTTTTGCTGTATTTTCATAATCAGAAACATATGCGGAGAGTTTGGTATCAATACCTAAAGACTGAAAGAATTCATCAGTTTTGCTGATCCCAGCTGTGGCTTTTTCCTCTATTGTTCCTTCTGTGATGCCCCAAACCCGCTCCGCGTACTGAGCGATCTTTTCTTTCTTTTTTTCAAATCCATACTGGTAATGGCTAGATGCCAAGATCGCCAAAGTCCTCGCATGGTCAATGCCATACAAGGCGGTCAATTCATGACCCATTGCATGGATGGCCCAATCGGTAGGTACTCCCTTTTGGATCAAGCCATTCAAGGCCATGGTGCAGCACCACATAAAATTGGCAGCAGCTTCATAATCGCTAGGATCATTCATCACCCTTGGTCCCACTTCAATCAAAGTCTGTAAGATCCCTTCTGCAAAACGGTCCTGTAAGTATGCTCCTGCAGGATAAGTCATGTATTGCTCCAACACATGGGTAAATGCATCTGTGATGCCATTGGCAATTTGTCTTTCTGGAAGTGACTTTATCACGCTTGGATCAAGGATGGAAAACTGTGGAAAAAGGCCAGGGCCTCCCATGCCCAGTTTTTCCTTGGTTTCTTTATTGGAAATCACCGAACCGGAATTGGATTCCGAACCTGTCGCTGGAATGGTCAATACGGTACCAAATGGCAAACCTTTTTCTGTTCTGATTTTATTGGCCAGAATATCCCAAGGCTCCTTTCCATCATACAAAGCAGCGGAGCTTAAAAACTTGGTCGCATCTATCACTGACCCTCCTCCTACAGCCAGCATAAAAGTGATACTTTCTTTCTTGATCAACTCTAATGCCGGCAACAAACCGTGATATTCAGGATTGGCAGGAATGCCTCCAAATTCAACTACCTCAAAACCTTTTAAGGCCTCCAAGACACTTTCGTAAATACCATTCTTTTTGATACTTCCTCCTCCATAGGTCATTAAAACCTTTGCTCCTTCAGGAATTTCACCAGCCAGCTTACTGATCTGACCTTTTCCAAAAATGATCTTTGTTGGATTTTTAAATTCAAAATTCTGCATATTGATTCAATAGTCTTTTATCAAATTCTTATCATCACATTTTTAACCCATTGGGTCAATTCTAATAACAATCTAGGAATTGATTAGTTCATAAGAAAAAGTCCCTTACTTGGGATATTGTTTCTTTGCCCACGCGATAACTTGAACTCCTGGTGAATATTGTTTTAGGTTTGGAGCAGAATTCAAGAGCGACTTAAATTTCGGGTAATTGAAATTTATTTCATTCATATCGACTTCGTAAATAGGCCATTCAATATGATGAATATCAAACTCGTTTATTGCTTTATCTGTATCCTGAAAAAGTACATATCTTTCCGTTAACCATTTTTCCAGCTTTGTTTTTTCCGCTTTTGGATCTTCTATTTTAAACGTTAGATGAATAAAATCATTAGATACCGAATTATTGTTAATGAAACTTCCATTATTCCGTTTTATCTTGGAGTATCGATATGGTAAGTCAGATAGAAACTTGGCAACATGGCATGAAATCAATTTACCCCCTTCAATACTCAAAAAGTAGACTCCAGGCCTTCCCCTATACCTCACATAGGTTCTAATATTCAATTCATGGAAATTAGAAATCGGTGGAAATGAAGGCAAATTTCGTGTTCGAATTCTTTCCATTGTAAATGCTACTACTGAAAC
Source organism: Echinicola sp. 20G (assembly GCF_015533855.1). Classification (GTDB taxonomy): domain Bacteria; phylum Bacteroidota; class Bacteroidia; order Cytophagales; family Cyclobacteriaceae; genus Echinicola. The sequence goes on from NZ_AP024154.1 coordinate 1,336,803, forward strand.
CCAAGCCTCATTTTCAAATAAATCAATTTCTAAATCTTCTGGGACTAAGTTTTTCAATTGATTAACATCTACTTTCCAATGCAGAAATATCGCATTGTTCCACTCTTGATAATAACTCCAATTGCCCTCGGGCAATTTAAATGTCCGATGCTCTACATTTTTTAAGATTTCTGTAATACGCATTATTAAATTAAGATAAAAAACAACCCGCACTTTCGATGCGGGTTGGAATTATAATTGATACTTACAATGGGTTACTTGCTACTCAAAATAAGGATATTTGCCCTTTCCCATCATATCATCGGCAATCTGTCTTCTTAGCTCCTTAGTATTGACTGGATCCATTTTGGTAAATCGCTTTAACCCCATCAGCATGACTTTTTGCTCATCTCCAGAAGTAAATGCTGCAATGGCTTCCTTACCTGCCGCATTGATTTTATCCACCGCTTCTGAGAGATACACCTGCACCATAGCAATCTGCTGCTTGCAGGCTGTCTCACCTTGAATTCCCACACGCTTTTCTGTCCTTAACAATGCTGACTCTACGGCATAAATCTCAATCATAATATCAGCTAAGTTCATCATGATTTCCTGCTCCTCTTCTATCTTGGCTTGCAGCACCATCGCTGCTTTTCCTCCAATCATAAGGAACACTTTTTTCAACTTCTTCAAAACATCTTTTTCCGCAGCAAATAATACTGAAGTGTCCACCATTTCAAATGAAGGTACAGATGTCAATTCATCAGCCACTGCCATGGCCGGCTCAAAGAGATTGACCTCTCCTTTCATGGCCCGCTTCAAAAGCATCCCAACCATCAACATGCGATTGATTTCGTTGGTCCCTTCATAAATTCTGGAAATCCGCGCATCTCGATAAGCCCTTTCCATCGGCGCATCTGCTGAATAGCCCATGCCTCCATACACCTGAACACCCTCATCCACCACATAATCCAATACTTCAGAGCCATGTATTTTTGCAATCGCGCATTCCATGGCAAACTGCTCCACTCCTTTCAATTTGGCTTGGTTCACTTCCATGCCATCACCTATCAGCGCGTCGATACGGTCTTCTATATCTTGCCCTAATCGATAACACAACGATTCACTGACATAAGTCTTGATCGCCATTTCTGCTAGTTTGGACTTTATGGCTCCAAAAGTATTGATAGACACACCAAACTGTTTTCTTTCTGAGGAATAGGTCAGCGCATTTTTGATCACTTGTCTACAACCTCCCAACACACCAGCTCCTAGTTTTACCCTGCCAATGTTAAGGATATTCACCGCGATCTTAAATCCGTTTTGACGGTCAGATAGCATGTTCTCCACTGGCACCTTACAATCATTAAAGAAGACCTGACGCGTTGAAGAACCTTTGATACCCATCTTCTTCTCTTCTTCATTCATGGTGATCCCACCAAAGTCCTTTTCTACAATAAAAGCGGTCAGATTTTTATCATCCTCAATCTTTGCAAAGACTATAAACAAGTCCGCAAATCCACCATTTGAGATCCACATCTTTTGTCCATTCAGTAGATAATGCTGACCATCAGCAGTCAAAGTCGCTTTGGTCTTGCCACTATTCGCATCAGAACCCGCATCTGGCTCCGTCAGACAATAACAAGCAGCCCATTCGCCAGTGGCCAGTTTGGGCAAGTACTTTTGCTTTTGCTCTTCCGTTCCGTAAAAGAGAATGGGCAAAGTACCGATCCCAGTATGTGCACCATAAGTGGTGGAAAATGATCCCGCAGCACCAATGATATCCGCTATCAACATGGAGGTATTGAAACTCATCCCCAAACCTTGATAAGATTCTGGCACAGAAATGCCCAACAGTCCAAGTTCACCAGCCTTTTTCAAAATACCAGGAACCAAGTCCGGATTTTTCATGCTGTCAATTTCCTCTATGTGCGGCAATATCTCCGTATCAATAAAATCCTGACAAGCCTGTGCCATCATGCGTTGCTCTTCCGAGAATTCTGCCGGAATAAAAATGTCCTTGGCAGCAGTGTCCCTAACGAGAAACTCCCCACCATTTATGCTGTCTTTTTTTGTTGTTTCCATTGTATTTTAGATTTTAGATATAAGACTTTAGACACTAGACCAATTAGTTTTCAAACTTTAGAATCAGTGAATAAAGCATCTTTTGTAATTCATTGACTTCTTCTGATAGTATATTAAAATCATTACTTTCAATAAATTTGAGTTCTTTTGCAACAATTAGTTGAGTTTCCAACTCACAAATAGATCCGTGAGAAACAACCAAAAATTGAGCAAACTCCCTATCACTTTTTCTACCAGCTCCCTCTGATATATTGGAAGGGACTGAAATTGCACATCTTCTAATTTGAGATGTTAAACCAAACTTTTCTTCAGAAGGAAAAAATGCTGAAATCCTGTATATTTCTACGGTCAATTTCAATGATCTTTGCCATACTTTAAACTCTTTGTAGTTATGCATAACACAATTGTTTTAGTTAAAAAATAATGTATCCTGTTTGAAAATTTATCTGAAGTCTATCGTCTCGAGTCTAGTATCTATTTTAACAATTCAACCACTCCAGCTACGCCTTGGCCGCCGCCTACACAGGCAGTCACTAGACCGTATTTTTGTTTTCTTCTGCGGAGTTCATTGATCATTTGCACGGTGAGCTTGGCACCTGTACAACCCAGCGGGTGTCCCAGCGCAACCGCTCCTCCGTTGACATTCACCATGTCAGGATCCATATCCAATGAACGGATCACTGCCAAGGCCTGAGCAGCAAATGCCTCATTCAATTCCACCAGACTGATATCATTCATGCTCATTCCTGCTTGCTTCAAGGCTTTGGGTACCGCTTCTTTTGGACCTATGCCCATAATCCTTGGATCAACACCTGCCACAGAATAGCTTACCAATCTCGCCACAGGCTCCAAATTCAACTCCTTGACCATTCTTTCGGACATTACCAAGGCAAAAGAAGCTCCATCAGAAGTTTGGGAAGAATTACCCGCTGTGACCTGACCTCCTTGTTTGAAGGCTGGCTTTAGCTTGGACAAGGCTTCCATATTTGTTCCCGGCCGCGGACCTTCATCCGTATCCACTGTATAGGTCTTTTTCTTTCTTTTTCCAGATTCATCCACATAGGTTTCTTCCACTTGGATCGGTACAATTTCATCTTTGAACCTGCCTTCCTTTATGGCACTGATTGCCCTTTCGTGTGAGGTCACCGCAAATTGATCAGCATCTTCTCTCGATATATCATAATCCTTGGCCAACTCTTCGGCCGTCAAACCCATGCTGAGGTAATAATCAGGGTGCTCGGTAGCAATTTTCCAGTTAAGGGCGGTTTTGTAGCCCATCATGGGTACCATGGACATGGACTCTGTTCCACCAGCAATGATACAATCGGCCATTCCTGCTTTGATTTTGGCCGTGGCCAGGGCAATGGCTTCCAAACCTGATCCGCAATAACGATTGATGATAAAACCCGGAACTACCTTTCCCAAGGCCATCAGGGAAATCATCCTTCCCATTTGCATGCCTTGTTCTGCCTCAGGCACGGCATTACCCACGATCAAATCATCCACACGGCTGGGTTCCAAACCAGGTGTTTCCGCTAATAAATGTTTGATCACATCCGTGGCCATATCATCTGGCCGATAAAAGCGAAATCCACCCTTTTTGGCTTTTCCCACTGCTGTCCTATATCCATTAACTATGTATGCTTCCATGTCGTTTTGTTTTAAATTTTATTCGTTTTAAAGAATAAAGACCAAAGACGAAAGAATCAAGATTGGGATTCTACCTTCGATTTCAGTCCATTAATCATTCTTTGAATTTCTATAAGATTGTTTTCAAGGGAAGAAGATTTCTCTTCAGATATAAGCCCTACCCTTTTGCTTATTTCTAATTGAGTTTCGAGTTCGTAACTCTCACCTAAACTTGTTTCCAATGATTTGCAAAAAACTTTCTTAGATGACTTTGCACTGCCTTCCGCAATGTTGGAAGGAATAGAAACACTTGCTCTCCTCATTTGAGAAACTAATCCATACTTCTCCTCATTCGGAAATTCATCCGTTGAAAAGTATATGATTACAGCAAAATCTACTGACTTTTGCCAAACTTTTAGATTTCTAAAATTGTGCATTTCATCTATTGTTTTGGTTAAAAAATTGTCTTGTCTTTTTCTTTATTCTTGGCTCTTTAATCTTCTTTAATTCCTTAGAGGTTTCCCCTTAAACAGAATGCTGTGGATTCTTTCCAGGGTCTTTTTCTCTCCAGTCAAGCTCAAGAAAGCTTCTCTTTCCAGGTCCAACAAGTATTGTTCTGAAACTTCGGTAGGCTGTGAAAGATCACCCCCACTCATCACCCAAGCCAGTTTTCTTGCAATTTTAGCATCATGGTCTGAAATATAGGCACCATACTGCATTCCAGTGATACCTGCTTCAAAGTAAGCCAAGGAAGTTTTGCCTAGTACTTTGATATTGGTTTGCTGCGCTGGCTGTGTGTATCCCTCATCATACAATTCAATCACTTTAGCTTTGGCCTCTGCCAATTGACGCTTCCGGTTGATGGTGATACCGTCTTTATCCTGCAGGTATCCCAAAGCCATGGCCTCATGAGCTGAAGTGGATACTTTTGCCGTGGCTATATTCATAAAGGCTTCCTGTAGCCTGTTCAGCTCCACATCACCTGAATGGATGTTATTGGAAAAACGCAAAGTCATTTCTTTGCTTCCACCACCAGCAGGAATAACGCCTACGCCAAATTCCACCAAGCCCATATACAATTCTGCATGAGCCTGTACCGAATCTGCATGAAGGGACATTTCACATCCACCTCCCAGAGCCATATTATGAGGGGCTACAACTACTGGCACGGCACTGTACCTTACCCGCATCATGGTTTTCTGGAATTGAGCGATCATCATATTGATCTCATCAAATTCCTGATCACCTGCATACATAAAGATCATGGCCAAATTGGCTCCAGCCGAGAAGTTGGCTCCCTCATTACCGATCACCAATCCTTTGTAATCTTTTTCTGCCATAGTGATGGCTGTATTCATCCCTTCAATGACTTCTGCACCGAGGGAATTCATTTTAGTATGGAACTCCAAACCGATCACACCATCTCCCATATCATATATGGTTGATCCGGCATTGCCCCAAATCTTTTTGTTTCCTGCCTTTAAAGTGTCCAAAAGGATCAGCTCTTGCTGTCCTGGAATATCTTTATAGGACTTGGAAGGAATGTCATAATACTGGCGGTTGCCATTTTCTACGCGATAGAAACTGTCATGCCCTGCTTCCAACATTTCATACACCCACTCGGCGGGCTTTTGATCTGCCACTTCCATCTTTTCAACTGTATCTTTCACTCCGAGGATATCCCAGTTTTCGAATGGCCCATACTCCCAACCAAAACCTGCACATACTGCTTGGTCAATACGGTAAAGTTCATCGGCTATCTCTGGAATCCTGTTGGAACAATAGCGGAAGAGGTCATAGAAGGTTGTGCGATAGAATTCCCCAGCTTTGTCCTCAAAGTTCACCAAGAACTTAATCCGCTTTTTAAGATCATGAATATCTTTGGAACCTTCCAGTGCCTTGAATTTTGGTTTCTCAACCGGCTTGTATTCTTGCGTTTCAAAATCAATTTCCTTCAACTCCTTGCTACCATCCTTATGGCGAATCATGTGAAAAAAGCCTTGTCCGGTTTTGTCTCCCAGCCACTTTTGGTCACTTAAAAACTGAACAATCTTGGGTAGCTTGAACTGATCTTTGGATTCATCATGTTGAAGGGCTTTGTTCAGGTTATTGGCTACATTGACCATGGTATCCAAGCCCACCACATCCATGGTTCGGAAGGTGGCCGACTTTGCCCTCCCAATTACCGTTCCTGTTAATTTGTCCACTTCTGACACGCCCAAGCCCATTTTTTCGATGGTGTGCATGCTGGACATGATGGCATACACCCCTATTCGGTTCGCTATAAATGCCGGCGTATCTTTACAAAGCACGGTTTCCTTACCCAAATAACGATCACCATATTCCATTAAGAAATCGATGATTTCTGGCTTGGTTTTAGGACCTGGGATAATCTCCAGCAAGCGCAAATACCTAGGGGGATTGAAAAAATGTGTCCCACAGAAGTTGCTTTGAAAATCCTCACTTCTGCCCTGACACAACATTTGGATGGGAATCCCAGATGTGTTCGAAGTGATCAAGGTGCCTGGTTTACGGTGCAGTTCTACTTTTTCGTACAAAGATTGTTTGATATCCAATCTTTCAACCACCACTTCGATTATCCAATCATAATCTTTGATTTTGGCAAGGTCATCTTCAAAATTGCCTGTGGTAATTCTCGAAGCAAAATCCTGATCATAAATGGCAGATGGTTTGGCTTTCAAGGTCTTTTCCAAAGCCTCATTGACCAAGCGGTTGCGGACAGCCTTGTCTTCCAAGGTCAATCCTTTTTTGGCTTCGGCTTCATTGGGTTCTTTGGGCAAAATATCCAGCAAAAGTACCTGTACGCCAATGTTGGCAAAATGACAGGCTATCCTGGATCCCATAACTCCTGAACCTAAAATGGCTACTTTCTGAATGGCTCTTTTCATTTGATTTTAGTTTATTTTCAATGGTCAAATGGAACCTCGCAAATTACAGCTGCTCCTCAAGAAATGGTCTGCATTATGCTTGGTTACATAGAAATGTTTTTTAGAAACCCTCTATTGAGAGTCTATTGACTTAAGTTGTTCTTTTTCGATAACTTGGTTGATTTTCTGAAACACACCGAAGAATTTTTCCAGTTCACGCTCACTGACCACTTCCCGTATGGAGTGGTTAAAAGCTTGAATGGTTTCGATGGATTTTTCTTTTTTCCGCTTGCCTTCAGGGGTCAAAAAAATGCGGACCGATCGCTTATCAGAAATGTCAGGCTTTCTACAAATCAGCCCTTTTTCTTCCATGGATTTAAGCATGCGGGTAAGGCTCCTGGCTTCCAAGCCCATCAATGGGGCAATTTTGGTTGCCGGCGTACCTTCCTTAGAATTGATATTGATGAGTACAAAACCAATCGATGTGGTGAAGCCCTCATCAACTGCCTTTTGGTTGTACATGCGTGAAATGGCATGCCAGGCAGTCTTGATATGGAAATCGACGGTTTCTTCAGGTTTCATACTTTTGGGTTATGCTTTACTAGCTTAACGTAAGATAGAAAAAATTTCGTATGCATGCATACTATTTATTGTAAAAATATTCCAAGAAGAATTTTCTTAATCCTAAAGCAAATTCTGGGTATGTATGATCTGGGAAGGCTTACTAAACAGGTCTATTTATCGGAAAGAGCCCCAAACATTTTTAATGCCTGAGCATTTGATTGCTGTGTCTGGCGAAGTACCAAATCTTCAACTCTTTACAGTGACCTATCCTAAAATAGGTTGAGCATATCAAAGCAACCTTTCCAGTCTCCCTTTTCGCTTCACAATGTTTTTGTAATCCCATTGAATTTTTTGGGATTTTTCAAGCCATCGCTTCAGGTCTTCATGATTGATTTCTTCTAATTCAGTATACCTTATTTCAGCTGCTTTAAATTTTCCCTCAGGGGTCAACTTCAATTCTTCAAAAGACTGCCCACTCCAAAACAATAATCGGATTCCTCCTTTCAATTTGCTGTAACCTACTATTGGGTTTCCCTCCAAAAACCAAACTGGATGCCGGTGCCAAATTTTACTTTCTGCTTCGGGAAGATTGGCTTCGATAATTTCAAATAAACAGTCACAAATGGCTTGGTCCTCTTGGGTCTGTGTCCCATGATAAGCTTTGATGTCATTCTTCATACGGCTGACAGTTACAATTTCACTCAAAATCTAATTCAAAACGATCCTATTGAGCAAGGAAAACGATTACAGCGTTTTAACCTCCTATCCTTGGGCCTATCAAAAGTAGTAAGGCACTAAAACTTACTTCCTACTTTCAAACTTTGAATGCATAAACAACAGCTGATAGGCAATGGAGTTTTTCCAATAGTCTCCATTGTGCACACCTGGTCTGGCTGTAAAATCGTGGGGAATGTTACGTTGTTCCAGTTTCTCATGCAGCCGCACATTCGCATCATAAAAGAAGTCATGCACCCCGCAATCAATGATGATGTCCAAGCTTCTTCCATCCAACAAATGAAGCATATTGATAACAGTGTTTTTTTCCCAAACCTCTTTGTTTTCCGCATAGGAGCCTAGTCTTTTGGCAATGTCCCAATTTAAGGGAAAAGGCAGGATGTCAACACCACCACTGGTACTCCCAGCTACACTGAAAGTCTCCTGATGTCTAAATCCCAGGTACAAGCCCCCATGGCCTCCCATACTCAAACCAGTAATCCCTCGATAGTTTCTATCTGCTTTGGTAGAATAGTGTTCATCCACCCAATTAACCAACTCCGAAGACACAAAAGTCTCATACTGCATTTTAGGGTCTATAGGACTGTCGTAATACCAACTGGTTACTCCAGCATCGGGACAGACTATGATCATGCTGTAGAGGTTCGCAAAATACTGTAAATCGGCAATCCCTGACCAAGATGTATAGTTGCCACCAGCTCCATGCAAAAGATAGACAGTAGGGTAAGCGAGCGACTCATCATAATCAGAGGGAGTAAAAAGTAAATTGGGAATGGTCTTTTCCATTTTTTGGCTATAAACCTGTATGGTATCTGTCTTGGCTAAAACCAAGCTACTAAAGGCCAAAACAAAACTAAAAATAAGTGAAATCTTTTTCATGCTGGGAAATTTATTCAAGGTCAATTGATTTGTTAATCTTCCTTGCAATTAAAAGAATCTTTAGGGAACTAACAGTAAAAATTTTTAGAACGGTAAATATGATCAATTCGGCACTATTTTTCAATCAGGACTTCCCTAGCTCATTCACTTTCTTTTTCAAACTTCCCAATTGCAAAATTCAATTTGATGTAGAAAGCACTGGGATCAAATTTTGGGGCATTGGAAATGATCAGGTCTTTCCGAAGGTCTGGATTAAAATTGCGACGCAACTTGGTCACGCTAGAGTAAACATTCAGCATATAGCCTACCTGAAGGCCCATCCGGGAATAAACACCGATTTGGGTAGTGGGCTTCAAAAAGGCTCCTAAAATCTTATCTGCATTGATACTAAAATTCAATCCAATGTTACGCTGATACATAAAGCTGGTATTCATGCCGCCCATCAAGTTCTCGCCAAAATCAGTATTAAGATCTGTGGCAATCATGTCCAAAGAAGTGGAGCCATAATACACGCCGATTTTAGGATAAAATCTCCAGTCCTTGATGTTGCTATTCTTCCAATGATATTGAAAACCTCCAGTGACGTGAATGGGCAAATAACGATAGTTCACAAAGTCATTGTTGTATCGTTTTTTGTTTAGGTTAAACTCAGTCTCTGCAAAAAAGCCCATTCCTGACATCGCCACATAAGAAACACCTCCTCCTAAGGTAGCTGTTTGCTTATCAAAAGTCTGGTAACCTGCATCAGCAAAGTATTGATTCAATTCCGTGTAAGGTTGATTTTTGAAACCTGCAGAAATGTAAAAGTCTGTAAAGTATATTTTATCCTGGGCCATTGATGAAGCCTGTATGGCCAACACCAAGATCAACATCAAGAATAATTGCTTTGTCATCATATCTTTCTTTCTAAAAGGCATCGCTTAGATCAAGCATCACCTCAAAACTTCGGCCACCCTTTAGGCACAAATTTAAATTTATCCAATTTTATTTGTTTTCAGCACCTTTCTTATTGATTTCATCAGAAGCTTTATTAAAGTTTCTCAAAAAGTAATGAAAAGATGATCTAAGCAATCTATCTGGTTGTTTGAGCAACTTGACAAACTCTTTACCTCATTAGGATTTGGATGAAATGGTGTGTTTTCCATCAACTTCTTAATTCATCCACATCCTATATAGTTATATTATATTCTTTTTTAAATAAAAAACTATTACAGTTATTAAGGTGTGGATTTGTGGGTAAGTTTTTGGTATTTATTTACCCACACGGTTTCAATCTCTTTTCCATAGTTAATTCACTTCCTATTCACAATTTATCAACTTGTAACTTGTTATGAATTAAGTGCTTTTATAAATCTGTTCATTTTTGTGTATAAATGACTATGTGGTAAAATGTGTATGAATTCCTGTGTGTATAAATGTGGATAGACGTTTATAAATTTGGGGTTATCCATGGGGGTAAAAAAATTATCCCAAAAGCGAATTTACTTTTGGGATAACTCTGAATTTGTCCATAAGTTATAGACAGTTATTCACACTATATTCCATAGTTATCTACATCTCATTTGGACTGACTTCTTCTACTTCTTTCGGTTCTTCAATAGGTGTGTGTGATAGGCCAGTTTCTCTTCTGGCATCTATATTTACATCATTATTGGTCCATTTTCCTCGTAAGAGCACGTTGTAGGATTTGTTTTCTTGATTATAATAGTAATAGACTGGCTCAGGCTGTCTTTTCTCTTGATAATTACCTGGATCCCATTTTTTATTTCCATTCCTATCAATAATAGCTCTAATTTTATATTCGCCTGCTTTGATTTTTTTAAAGCTATAATCAAAGTTTTCCGTTAGATAGATTTCTTTTACTATTGTTTCATCTGTGTTCAATAACTGGACGATGATAGGTAATTGGTCTGTTAGGATTTTACCGGATACTTCGTCTGCGAGATCATCTGTATTCTGTTTTTTAAAATTGGTTTTGATGGACTTTTTGTTGTACTCTCCTTCTACATCTTGAAAGGTAGAGTCGGCTGCTAGAAAGTTATAATTGCTGATGGATAGTGTATCATTGATAGGAACTGTCAATACCAGCTCCGTTCTTCTTGCGCTGTCTTTAAAGCTTAAATGCTCTGGTTTAATTTGGATAAAAGAAGCTGAATCATATTGAATATAAAGTGAATCGTAATGGATCACATTGACAGGTTTGTTAAAGCTAAAATCTGTATTGATGCTTTGATTAAACTCTTTGTTTTTTCCTAATGTGACTTCCAACAGTTGCGCTTTTCGATCACTGTTCATAAATGATGCATAAAGAGTGGTATCTATTTTGAATCCTACCGAGTCCTGAACTGTTAGTTTTACTTGGGTACTGTCATCTCTCATTTCGGTGTGATAGAACCTGATTTGTTTTTCATCAAGTCGATAGAAGAGCTTTTGACCAAGATCTGGATGTTCCACGTGTAGCGATGCAGGAGATTTGCTAAGAACTACATCAAAGTTGCTTCCGATAGCTGAGGTTCTGTTGACTTTAAAGTCTGATAGGTCACCTCTATAAAGACTGAAGTGGGCATTGGTAACATCTTTCATGATGGAGACGGTATCAGTTATAAAAGCGTATTGTTCACTTTTAAACTCAGCTTTGGAGGTATTGTTGTTGTCTTGAAAAGCGTAAGCCCTGTATTTACCTCCTTTGATGTTGGTTATTTCAAAATTCCCTGATGAATCTGCTTGGGTCAGGTAATAGGGAGGATCACTAAAGACATCCATGGTATCATCTTGTATACGGTATAGACCTACGAGAACATCTTTTATTTCTTGGGTTTTTGGTGGAAATATAAAATCTACCTTTCCTGAAAAATGAAGGCTATCGATCATTCTTCCAGTAGAAAAAACTAATTTGAGGTTTTCAGCTGGGTTATTTTCTGATATATCCTGGATGCTTTTTTGAAAGTTAAATACATAGGTGGTGCTATCCTCCAATTCCTGATTGAGTTTGATTTTCAAGGTGTTCTTTATGGGAAGAATTTCCATTTTATCTTTCTCCAAACTGGGAGTGATAATAATATTTCTAATGGGATTATCTGCCTTGATGTACTCGTTGAATTCTAAGATAATTTGCTCTGGCTTTATGTTGAGCGATTGGTCCTTAGGATTGGATGATAATAGTTGTGGTGGATCTTCATCTTTTGGTCCACCCATAGGAGAACTTTGCTTTGCACATGCATAACAAAAGATGATAGCTATTGCAGCCAGAACTATTTGGTAAAATCTTCTATTCATTTCTTCTTTAATATAAACAGTATGCTTGAATAGTTATTGTTGTTTATTTTAGCATTTTTATTAGACTTATATCCTGTTAAAAAGGAATTAATTAGATTTTTCTTGTTATATTTTATACTGTTGGATAAAATTGATACATAGTAGCTGTCGAAAGGCATGGGTTCTTTTGCACTTATTCTTAGGTCATATTCTTCTGCTAAGTATTGCATGGTTTCCTGAGTAAAATGGTAAAGATGTCTAGGTACATCCAATGCTGCCCAATTCTCCTTAAATAATGCTGAATCGTAGGATTCGTAATTAGGAACAGCGAGGAATAAAGTGCCTCTTTTTTTGAGTTTACTGAGCAAGAATTCCATGGTTCCTTTAAGGTCATGAACGTGTTCTAAAACATGGAATAGTGTAATGGCATCGAATTTTTTTTCCTTATCCAATTCTGTGATTTCTGAGTAAACATTCAGGTCAAAATTGTCTTTTGCAATTTTTGCTGCTTCTTTGCTTGGCTCTAATCCACAACAGTCCCATCCATTGGTTTTTGCTTGGTTTAGGAAATGACCAGTTCCGGATCCAAAGTCCAGAAGTCTCCCCTTTTGCGCTGTATGTTTATTGATCCAATTTACCTTTTGTTGAAGGGTATACTTCCTTACCTGTTTGTAAATGAAATTGACAATGTTGTTGGATTTATCAGTATGGGATATGTAATCTTCCGACTTGTAGTATTCCCCAATGTGTTCTTGATCTGGCCGTGGGTTTGTGAATAAAAAATTGCATTTGTCACATTTGCAAATAGTAAAAGATTCATGGGAAACACTATGATCTTTTACCACCAAATGATTAAGAAAAAGTCCACTCTGTTTTTGACAAAGTGGACATTTGGTTAATCTTTCGTACATGTTATCTTCCTAAATAAACAGTGAGTATAGATAAATCTGCTGGGGAGACACCACTGATTCTTGATGCTTGGCCCAAAGTTTCTGGTTTAATCTTATGTAATTTTTGTTTTCCTTCTGCAGAAAGTGCAGGAACAGATAAGTAATCGAAATCCAATGGAATTTTGAAGTTTTCCATATTATTGAGCTTCTCTACCATTTGTTGTTCCTTCTCAATGTAGCTATTGTACTTGACCTGAATCTCAGCTTGTTCTAAGACTTCTTTGGGATATTTGGTGAGATAAGATTTAACATCACCATCTAAATTCATGATAGATTGCAGTCCTAATTGAGGCCTTTTGAGAAGTTTCTCCACTGTGATTTTTTCTTTGATAGTGGCTGTTTCCATATCTTCCAGTCCTGTATTGATGTCCTCAGGACTGAGTTTTTTCTGCTTAAGGTCATTAATTAGTTTGGCTGTATCATTCTTCTTATCCATCATCTTTTCTAATCTCTCATCGGATGCCAAGCCAACTGCGTGCCCCATTTGAGTTAAGCGGAGATCAGCATTATCTTGTCTCAGCAAGAGCCTGAATTCAGCCCTGGAGGTAAACATACGATAGGGTTCTTCAGTCCCTTTATTGATAAGGTCATCTATCAATACTCCAATATAAGCATCTGATCTTTTAAGGATAAAAGGTGATTCTTTCTGAACTTTTCTAGCAGCATTCATTCCGGCAATTAGACCTTGAGAGGCGGCTTCTTCATAACCTGTGGTTCCATTGATTTGGCCTGCGAAAAATAGGTTTTCTACCAATTGTGTTTCCAAGGTTAGTTTCAATTGAGTTGGCGGGAAGAAGTCATATTCTATGGCGTAGCCTGGTCTGAACATTTTACAGTTTTCGAAACCAGCTATTTTTCTGATCGCTTTATATTGTACATCTTCAGGTAAAGAAGTGGAAAACCCATTAACATAGATTTCTACTGTATCCCATCCTTCTGGTTCTACAAATATTTGATGTCGATCTCTTTCAGCAAATCGATTGATTTTATCTTCAATTGATGGACAATAGCGTGGACCTAAGCCCTGAATTCTTCCATTAAACATAGGGGATCTATCAAAACCCGTTTCTAATGTTTCATGAACTTCCTTGTTAGTGTAAGTAATCCAACAAGTTCTTTGTTCTTTGAGAGGTGTTGTTTCATCGGAGAAAGAGAACTTTTCAGGGTTTTCATCGCCATACTGAACCTCCATTTTCGAATAGTCAAGGCTTCTTCCATCGACTCTTGGAGGTGTACCCGTTTTCATTCTTCCTGCTTCGAAACCGAGTTCCACCAACTGCTCTGTGATTCCTCGTGCAGCTGATTCTCCTGTACGACCTCCTCCAAATTGTTTTTCTCCAATATGAATTAAGCCATTAAGGAAAGTACCATTTGTTAGAACAACAGATTTAGCGTTAATTTCAAGACCTATACTGGTTTTTACCCCTACTACCCTTTTATCTTTTACGACTAAGCCCGTCACCATTTCTTGCCAAAAATCAACGTTGGGCGTTTTTTCCAAGGCTAATCTCCACTCTTCCGCAAATCTCATTCGGTCATTTTGTGATCTTGGAGACCACATAGCAGGACCTTTTGATCGGTTTAGCATTCTGAATTGAATCATGGACTTATCAGAGATGATACCAGATTGCCCACCAAGAGCATCAATTTCCCTAACGATCTGCCCTTTTGCCACACCTCCCATTGCTGGATTACATGACATTTGGGCAATAGTATTCATGTTCATGGTACATAACAGTACCGAACTTCCCATCTTTGCTGCTGCATGAGCTGCTTCACAGCCAGCATGCCCTGCCCCAACTACTATTACGTCATATTCTGGAAACATATTATTTGTATTTATGAGTGTTCCACGTGGAACATTTTTATGTTACTTAATTTGTTTTCACTGTTCCACGTGGAACAGTGAAAGTAGTTTGTTGTTGTTTGTTTCACGTGGAACGTTTTATTAGGTTTTATATTTTATAGTGTTTCACGTGGAACAGTGGTTTTATTGTTTTGTTAGTTCTGAATAACTGTCTAATGAAGCGTTTTCTTTTTGTCTCATTAAATGTGCTTCCTCTTTGCTTTTGTCTTTGTAACCGCAGAGATGAAGGAGTCCATGACTTAGAACACGCAAAGCTTCATGATGAAAGTCTTGGTCTTCTGTTTTGGCGTTGTCCTTTACTCTTTCGATACTTATAAAGATATCTCCTTCAATGGTGTTTTTTTCTTCTGAGTTGTCAAAAGTGATAATATCAGTATAAGTGTCATGATCTAAGTAATCAACGTTGATTTTGTATAAATATTCGTCTGAGCAGAATATATAGTTTAGATCAGTTATTTTAAACCCTTCTCTTTTGGCAATTTCCCTTAACCATTTCTTAGTTAGGTTTTTTTGAGGGAGGTCGTATTTGATGTCTTCTTGAAAGAAATTGATCGCCATAAATTAGTTCATGTAGAAAGTTAAGACGGTTTTCTTGCCTTCGTTTTCAAAATCAACTTCATCGCAAAGGTTTTTCATAATAAAGACACCTCGGCCTCCGGATTTTTCGATATTTTCTGGAGCAGTCGGGTCTTTTAGGTTTTCGTAATCAAAGCCTTGGCCTTCGTCTTCAATAATGAACTTTAACTGGTCTTCCAAGAAATTGAGTTCAAGGTTGACTGATTTTGAAGCGTCACTCCTATTGCCATGAATGATAGCATTACTGACACACTCCGTTACTGAAATCATAATGTTGCCATAGATGTCATCATTGATCTGGAATTTTTCCTTAGCGTTATCAATGAAACTTTCTATGATCTTGATGTTCTCAATAAGAGAAGGGATAGAAATTTTGATAGATTTCATTAAGTCTTTATGGTTATTATTCTTCTGCTTAAATTTTCTATCTAATCAATTTCCAATAAAATAGGACAATGATCAGAGTGTATTACTTCTGGCAATATGCATGCTCTCTTTACTTTTTCTTTCATGGATGAGCTTGTCATATGGTAATCTATACGCCAGCCTTTGTTATTGTTTCTGGCATTGGCGCGATAACTCCACCAGGTGTATTGGTGGGGAGTTGGATTTACCAATCTAAAGCTGTCATCAAAACCAGATGAAGTGAATTTATCCATCCAGGCCCTTTCATCTGGTAAAAAACCAGAGGAATTCTTGTTCGCAACAGGATTATGAATATCTATGGCTTTGTGGCAGATATTATAGTCACCACTAAGTATTAGATTGGGTAAATCCCTGTTCAAGTCCTGCGAATACCCGTAAATATCATCCAAAAAGGCATATTTGAAGTCTTGCCGAGGACCTCCAGTAGTGCCGGAAGGGAAATAGGCACTGATAAATGAGAAGTCATCAAAATCAGCACGGATCATTCTCCCCTCATCATCGTAAGCGTCTAAACCCATTCCATATTCAATGTGTTTGGGTTTTTCTTTGCTCAAGATCGCTACACCACTGTATCCTTTTTTTACGGCAGGGTACCAATAAGTATGATAACCCAAGTCTTCAAATACACTGATCTCAATCTGATCAGTGTTGGCCTTTATTTCCTGTAAGCCGATGATATCCGGTGAACATGCTGCTAGCCATTCCGAAAAGCCTTTCCTCATGGCTGCCCGAATACCGTTGACATTATAGGATACGATATTCATATATATAAGATTTAATTTGTTTAGTCTTTAGATATTATTTTATCCTTTTAGACTAATTAATATTTTTATTTAAAGTGAAATTTCTATTTTATATCTATTTCAAATTCTTTTTCGAAGTATTCTAATACTTGAATCTTTAGTAGTTTCTCCTGCTCCAAGATATCAAAATGAGGTAGTTCTTTTACTAAATTCCAGTGAGGCCAGCCGTCTTGATCTATAAAATCAAGTTCATAAAAACCAGCCAGACTCAAAACTTTGCAAATGGCAATATGCATTAAGTCCTGCTTTTGCTCTTTGCTGAAGTTTTTCATGCCTTTGCCTAACTCTTGAACGCCGATGATAAAAAGCACACCATTTAGATCTGCAGGCTTTTTACCAATCAAGTCCTGAATACCCAATAAGAGCTTGGACCACCTTTTTTCTATATCTAAATCTTTCTTTAGCATTATCCAGCTTGGTTTTCCAACTCCTCCCAGTATTCCACAGCTTTTCGTAAGTGAGGAATTACGATGGTTCCACCAATAAGGTTCGCGATAGAAAATACTTCAAAGACCTGCTCTTTGGTTAGACCAACTTCATGGCATTTCCCTAAGTGATAGCGAACACAATCATCGCAACGCAGCACCATGGAACAGGCTAGGCCAATCATTTCCTTTGATTGGATGTCAATGGCTCCTGGTGCGAAGGCATTTGTGTCCAGATTGAAAATACGTTTGAGCACTTTATTGTCTTCACCAAGAATCTTCTCATTCATCTTGGCGCGATACTCGTTGAATTCGTCTACTAAATTCATTAACTTATAGGATAGTTTTTATCTAATTAGCAAATATAACAGGTATTTTCCTGTCAATTAGAACTAACAAGCCTTTTTCCTAATGCGTTTCACTTTTTTCAATGATTTTTTGGCTTTGGTATTTCCAGAGACCTGCTGCGTGTGCAAACGGAGCCTGTTTGATTTCGAAAATCAACTTTGTAGGGTATGTCAAGCCAAATTGCCCCTTACTACCTACCACTTACGTCCTCAGAACAATGATTTGGCCATAAAGATCATGGGATTGACCAAGGCTGGTAATGTGATGGCCTTTTTAAGATTTACCAAGAAAGGAATGAGCCAAAGATTATTACACCAATTGAAATACCGGAATAAGCCTGAATTAGGTCAGGTTTTGGGAAAGCTCTATGGTCAAAGGTTAAAACAAAGTGGCATTGAAGTCAGGTGGGACTTTATCATTGCTGTTCCCTTACATCCTTTGAAGGAAAAGCGGCGTGGATACAATCAAAGTTTACAGTTTGCCTTAGGATTGGCTTCACCCTTAAACATACCTATTGACCAATCTTTGGTAAGAACCAAGTTTACGGTGACGCAGACTAAAAAGTCAAGAATAGCAAGGATCGAGAATGTAGAAAAGGTTTTTGGTTTGACGGGCAAAACTAATTTGGAGGGAAAGACTATTTTATTGGTTGATGATGTGATGACCACCGGTGCCACCCTATCTGCTTGTGCCAATGTATTGTTAGATGCTGGTGCAAGACAGGTGGATTTGGCCGTAATTGCTGCAGGGAGATAAGAGTAGGGTGAAAAGATCAGGTTTTATTAATGGATTTGACAACAGATTTTTCTGATTTTAAACTAACCATTTATTTTTTGGGTAAATAAGGGCTAAGGAAAAATGATTATAGTAGTTTCAACAAAAATGTTTTTTCGTAATATGACACCTTGATTTATCAATAATTACCGCTGCTATACATAATCTTTTTAATCTACTTTTTTGAATTAAAATTTACTTAATTTTAACATGTTATCATCACTTATTTGTATTTAAAACTGTAATATTTAGTTTTTGTAATATTCAATTTGAGACCAAGTGGTGCGGTTTATGTTGAGTTATTTTCTTTCATTTCCCAAAACCTATTCTTTTTAATGAAAAAGGCCTTATCCTTATTTTTAATCAGCTTTGCTTTGATCAACTTGGCTGTGGCACAAATCACGCCTAAGATCAGGCAGTATGATATGTGGTTGACATCAAATGCCTCTAACCAGAGCATGAAGGGGTATTTATTTGAGGTTAGGCCTTCTTCCATTTTAACTACTGAGTCATTTCCCGAAGCATCTTCAGTACATTCCAGAATAAATGAACATGATATCGAGGATATTCGCACTTTGGAATTCAGAAAGCAGGGAAAGCTGGGCAAATCCATCATATTTGGAGCTATCATCGGAACTGCAGTGGGACTGGCAGTTGGCAAAATGGATGATCCCAACTGTGATGATGCCAATGGAATGTGTACCAGAACAAATATCAACGTGGTCTTGGGTGGAATGGCTTTGGGAGGTGGAATAGGAGCTTTGTTGGGTTCCAGAAAAATCAAAATCCCTCTAAATGGCAAGAAGGAAAATTACAGGTTGCAGCAACTGATCAAATATCAATTGGCTGATATTGAAAATTAGGAAAATATCCATTGAGTGGTTAACGCGAATAATATCGATTTAACTTGCCTCCATTATAGTTATAGCTCTCAATTAAAAATCATCAAGTAAAGGGGTAATTGACTTTGTCCTCACCACCCCCATTTTGATCCGCCTACATTGCGATTTTTTCACTGATCAAATGCTTATTTGCTTTACCTTCAAAAATTGCTTCTTTTCATCTTAAGCTTTGTAAATTAAAAGTGGAATGAATCTCTCAATTAAATCAAACCCTCATCATGACCGCCAAAAACAACCATATCAATTACCTAGAATTTAAGGCTTCAGACCTGGAAGCGATCAAGCAATTTTATCAAAAGGCATTCGGTTGGAAGTTTACCGATTATGGACCGGAATACGTGGCTTTTTCTGAGAGTGGTTTGGAAGGTGGTTTTATGAAGACTGATGAAACTGTAGTAAATGGTACCTTGGTAGTACTTTATCATGAAGACCTCAAAAGGGTAAAAAAAACAATTGAAGATTGCGGAGGAAAAATATCGGTTGACATTTTTTCATTTCCTGGAGGGAGAAGATTTCATTTTTTAGATCCTGCTGGGAATGAATTGGCAGTATGGTCTGACCATTAAAATTACAATTGTTGTTTTTGCAGCCCCATTCATTTAACCCAATAAAACCTTAAACATATGATCAGAATAGTTTTATCCTTGTTCTTTTTAGCCACTTTTTCCTGTAATCAAAACACCAACCAATCCGAATCGCTTAAAAAGCCACATATAATTATCATTTATACCGATGACATGGGAGTGGGTGATTTATCTTGCTACAATAGCGGCTGGGTCAAAACTCCCCATATAGACCAACTGGCCAGCAAAGGCATAAAATTTAACCATTATTATTCTGCCGCTCCTGTATGTTCTCCTTCGAGAGTGGGCATTACCACAGGAATGTTTCCTACCGAATGGGGCATCAATACATTTTTGCACAGCAGAAAGGGCAACACCAATTGTGAGCAGTTTGATTTTCTGGATCCTACCGCACCTTCTATGGCCAAAGTGCTCAAGACGGTTGGTTACAAGACCAGCCACATTGGCAAGTGGCATATGGGAGGTGGCCGTGATGTGGACGATGCACCCCAAATCACGGAATATGGTTTTGATGAATATACCACCACCTATGAAGGTCCCGATCCGGATAAGCTGATTACTGCTTCCAACTGGATCTGGAGTGAAGAAGATAGCATCGAAAGATGGGAAAGGACGGGTTATTTTGTAGACAAGACTTTGGACTTCCTAGCCCGAAACAAAGAAGTGCCTTGTTTTGTGAATTTTTGGCCGGATGATATGCATGACCCATGGATTCCCAATGAAGAATTTTATGATCAGCGAGATACTTGGCCCAGTAAACCCAATTTTATTCCTGTATTGGAGGAATATGACAGACAAATTGGTCGATTGATGGCTGGTTTGGAGGATTTGGGCATCGCTGAAAATACGATGATCATCTTTACCAGTGACAATGGAGCTGCACCCACTTATGAGCAGATCAGGACCAACAGCCAAAGGGGAGCTAAAAACAGTTTGTATGAAGGTGGCATTCGTATGCCATTTATTGTGAGCTGGCCAGCAGTGGTTCAGCCCGGACAAACCAATAATCAAACTATCATAGGCGCTGTGGACTTATTACCGAGCTTGGCAGCCATTACCGGAGCAAAAGTTCCTGAAAAATACCAGCCTGCCGGAGAAGATTTGAGTGAGGCATTATTAGGAAATCTGACCGCAGAAAGGAAAAAAGACCTTTTATGGGACTTTGGGAGAAATGAGCATTTCAATCATCCCCGCCAGGAGCATCACCGGAGTCCCCACTTGGCCATTCGTCATGAAAACTGGAAGCTTTTGGTCAATGGCGACAGTACTTCGGTAGAGCTTTATGATTTGGAAAAGGATCGGAATGAAACCTCCAATCTCGCCAGTCAAAACACAGAATTAGCAGGTCAGCTAAGCCATAAGGTGATACAGTGGTATTGGAATAATCGGAAGATCCGTGAGGATATTGACCGTCATGGTCTAAATTCAGCCATGAAGTAGCGGATATGGTAGGTAAAGGAGGCAGTTATGTCATTTGTGCTGCCTCCTTAGTTAGATATCTAGTGAAGAACATTTACTCTGATGTTTCTTTTAATAGAACTTCAATAGCCTTTTCCAATTGCTGGTCTCTTCCTTTATCGATAATACCTGGCATATTTTTGATCCTTATGGCAGGTTCGGTCTGGTTGTTTTCCATCCATTCACCTGACTTATCTTTGGCACTTATGGGGACAGTTCCCCAAACCGTACCGTCTGGAAGCATTTCCCAACCTGCGAAACTACAGGTACCAGGCACGGGCATGCCAATGGTGGTTCCAATATTTAAATCAGTGTAACCGCAGGCATAACAATGACCATCAGAATACATGCTTTCATTGAATAAAGATACAGTAGGCTTGGTCCATCTGGAAGTGGGCTCTCCTCCTACTATTTTGTCTTCGGTGGCATAGGTTATGAAATGTGTTCCCGTAAAGAAAGTTGCAAGATCAGCAACTAGGTCCCCGCCACTATTGAACCGAGTATCCACTACTACGCCTTTGGAATCAAAGTATTTGCCCATCATATCTTCATAGATGGAACGGTATGGCTCATCACTCATACCCGGAATATGGACATAACCCAACTGCCCATTGCTTTTTTCCTCTACCTCTTTTCTATTGATTCTGACGAATCTTTTGTACAATAAGCTGGACTCTTCAGAAAGGCTTATCGGTTTGACGGTGATTTGCTTGGTATCTGTTCCCTCGGCATCTGAGATATCCAACAGTAAAAACTTTCCTTCCTTATGATTAAGATAAGAAGCGACGTCCTTGTCAAGAGAAATGGGAACTCCATCAATGGATTGAATAACCATTCCCTGCTCAATGTCAAAGGCTGCCTTCTCCTTTATAATCATAATCCATAAATATGCCCAATGAAGCTGTCTTGTCCCCATTTTTAGATGAGTTTCGGTATCTGGCACCGGTATGGGAGACGTTCAATTCTCCGAGCATTTCTGATACCATTTCCGCAAACTCGAAAGAGTTGCCCAAGTGAGGCAAGTATTTTTTATATTGTGCATACAGGGTGTCGAAGTTATTTCCATGATAAGTAGGTTCATAAAAAATATTTTTAGTACGGATGTAAACATGATCAAACATGCTTTTTCTTTCTAGGTCCTCATCCAAGTACATATCTCCGGCGATTTTAATGTTTTCCGACTTGCCCTCTTTGACATTTAGCTTGGAAATATTGCCGCCGGCCAATAGATAAAGGTTTTCCAATTCTTTGTCCCAAAGCAAGCTACCTCCTCCGGTATTGAGTTTGATGGCCATTTTGGTTTCTCCATTGCGCAGATTTCCTTCCCATAGGTTGTTTTTATCTTCAAAACTAGAAAGATAGTAGATTTTTTCATTGTCTTTGGAAAGCACGGCATCACTGAGATTACTGGAATGTGTGGTTAATCTAGCTTTTCGCTCCCTGATTCCTTCCCAGTCGAATTGAATTGGTTCTAATTGTTCCTCTTCTTTTGCATCTTTCTTGCTTTTTTTCTCCTTCTCATCTTCTTTGGAATCTTCCTTTTTAGCCTCTTTCAGTGCCTTTTTTAGTTTATAGTCCTCTTCAGAAAGTCTAAATTCATCATAAGCATCTTGACTGAAGAACATGGCGTATACATCATCTTCGCTGCGGCCGCTGGTGGCATAGCTTTTCAGGCCATTTCGATTGCTAAACCAGATCAATTGTTTTCCTTCATTGACCCATTTGGGACTTGAATCATAGTAGCCACTCTCAGTGAGGTTTTCTTTTTTGCTCCCATCAGCTGCCATCAGCAAGATTTCACTATTGCTCAAAGTTTTTCCCCATCCGACCAGAAGCCATTTACTGTCGGGGCTCCAAGTAAAGTATTTGTCCCCATCTCTCATGTGGAATAGCTCTTTTCGAGAAAGCAACTCTACCTCATTTTTACTTTCCAGGTTTCTTACTTTGAGTGTTCTTCTATCAGACACGTAAGCCAATTGCTTGCCATCTGGTGAAAAGGAAGGTAAATAGCTGTCTGTATCACTACTGATTAAAGTATCCTCCTTTAAAAGGGTTGATGCATAGAAAAAAGGTTCATCACTGCGGGTTTTTTCGGTTTTGAAAATGCTCCATTTTCCCTCACGTTCGCTGGAATAAACTACTCCTTTTCCGTCTGTCGTAAAAGATACAAATCTTTCTGCTTCAGGTGTATTGGTGATTCTCTTGGTTAGTGATCCATCCACCGCAGTGACAAAAACCTCTCCTCGAGCGATAAAAGCGATTTCCTTTCCATTGGGTGAAATGGACATTTCTTGAACACCTCCTTGTATGGCGATATAGCTGTCCGTGTTTTGACTGTCTTGGGTCCGGATATTTACTTGTACCTTTTTTGGTGCTGCACCTGCTTGAAGTGTGTAAAGCTCACCATCATAGCCAAAAGATAGGGTGCTTCCTCCAAAACTTAAAAACCTCACTGGAAATGTATCAAAGTCAGTGACTTGAGTATTGTTCTCCGGCTGGGATAAGTTCAGTTGATGGACATTGAAATTTCCACTTTCTTCGCTTAGGTAATAGATATTTTCTTCATTTTCATCAAAAACCGGTTGTCTGTCTTCCCCTTTAAAAGTGGTAATCATTTCATGTTCTTGGCTTTCCACATCATATTTCCATATATCCCGAGTAACAGCAGAAATGTGATGCTTTCTCCATTCATCCTCTCTTCCCGGACGATCATGATAGAGCATGGTTTTTCCGTCTTTACTGCCCTGCACATCATCTGCAGAAATGGTAAGCAGCTGGTCTACCCAGCCTCCTGAAACGGGAACTTGGTAAAGTTCTGGCTGGTAACTGGCGGGATACTGTCGGTGAATGGCCAAGTCCTGTCTACTTGCCCCAAAAATGACCGCCTTGTCATCAGCAGAAAATGAATAGGGATATTCGTTTGCACTGTGAAATGTCAGGCGTTTGGCCGGTCCACCCAGAGCATCCATCACATACACATCAAAATTTCCATATCGCTCAGAAGCAAATGCTATTGATTTGCCGTCCTTGCTCCACACCGGCATAAAATCATGCGATGAGTGGAAAGTAAGTTGAAGGGCATCCCCTCCAGCTGAAGGGACGCGATATAAATTACCTTTGTATGTGAAAGCAATGTTTTTTCCATCTGGTGAGATGGTTGGATAACGGATCCATTTGGGTGTAGTTTGTGCCTGGGAGATAGCAATAGTTATAAGCAGAAATGTAAGGGTAAGGAGTTGTCTCATAGGATTTTATTAAAGGGAAGCGTATTTAAAAGTTGAATTATTAAAGATGGAAAAAAATGATGAAATTTTAAACAAACTGGATTGGGCGCTTTCTGTATTTGTCCTCTGATTGTATGGCTAAAAATATATGCCTATGTTCATGACATAGGTATGTAGAACATTTTATAGATTCGGAGTAATGGATTACAAAAACATCATCGATAAGTTGGGCTTGGAAGCTCATCCTGAAGGAGGTTATTTTAAAGAAGTGTATAGAAGCAAAGGGGAGATTGATTCTGCTAATCTTTCTGAGGGAATGGAAGGGAAAAGAAATTATGCAACCAGCATTTACTTTTTGCTGACATCTGATACTTTTTCAGCCTTTCATCGCATCAAACAGGACGAAACCTGGCACTTTTACATAGGCTCTCCGGTTCGTTTATTTACCATTTCACCAAATGGAAAGTTACAACAGTATATCATAGGCAGTGATATATGGAATGGTGCGTTGCTCCAATTTACTGTTCCTGCGGGTTATTGGTTTGCCGCTGAGCTGGTGGAAAAAGAGAGTTTTGCCTTGGTAGGTTGCACAGTGGCACCGGGTTTTGACTTTCGAGATTTTGAGTTGGCCGAATGTGAAAAATTAGCATCAGAATTTCCTCAGCATAAAGAATTGGTCAAAAGACTCACAAGAGGTATTTAGAGTTTTCTAATAATTGGGAGACTTGATTTTGTACATTGAACTTTTCGCAAGTAATATTCACCGATAAAAAACGTTCATTTACCGATATTTTAGACCTACTGACCTATTTTTGTTGCGTGATTAGTCTAAACTTAATTAGCTTTGAAGCTGATTACCATTTTTTAGGTAATGCTATTTTCTATTATTTAAACCATAAAATTTTGTTAATGATGAAGAAATCAATTTTTGTTTTAATCCCTGTTTTGCTGTTGGTACTTTCCTCTTTTTCTTATGAGCATGGAATGTGGACAGTCCAAGAAGAGGCCAAAAGAGAAGATTTTGTTGCTTCATGGGAGTTATCGAACCTTCAGCCCTATGAAGCATCCAGGAAGGATGAAATTAGAAGCTTTCAACTCCATGCTGACTCGACAGCTAGTATTTTGTTAGGAAAAAGAGAAGTAAAAGGATCATGGAAATTTGTGGAAAAGGACAGCAAATTCGCAGCTAGGTATGCAAAGTCACCTTGGTCCAATTCCGTTGTGATACTTGAAGTACATCGGGATCAATCTCACATTGATTTTATTGCATATAAACTAGGTGAAGCAGCATCACAGCTGGTAAGTGCTGGTGGTGAAACGTATGAGAAACAATAAGTGACTTAGGTCAAATAATTTATCCAACAGTTAGGTTAACTATAAAATGATAACTTGGCTGATGGATAAATTGGTTTTCAGATTGGCATTAAATTGAATTTTTATCAACCATAACTATTCCAATATGAGATTTTTAAATAGCCTACTGTTTTTGTTTTCCATCTTAATATTGTTGTCTTGCAATGTCTCCGAAAAGAAGGTCATAAAGGAAGCCGACCAGGAAGTAGATGCGAAAGCACAGAGCAGGAGACAGAAACTTATCGGTACATGGGCGCTAAATGAGCAAGTTGTTGCAGATGAAAGCAAAAAAAATTAATAGCCCGATTTGAACTTAAAGCCGATTCCACAGCACAAATTCATTACGGGACCGAGGTAGTTGAGGGAAGATGGAATGTAGGGGGAAAGCCATTCAAAATAGGTAAGGCAAAAGCCTATCTTAGTGGAGATATGATTCTTCAAGTAGATGAAAATGGGAAGCACACAGGTGTTTTTTCTTTTAAGCTGGACTCATTGGTGAATGGAACTCCCATGACTTTTGACAACGGGAGGTACGTAAAATTATAACTGATTTAATTATGAAAAACTTGAAATATGTCGCGGTGATCTTATTTGCCTGTTTGATTGCCTTTTGGAATAATCTTGAAGATGCAGATGCGAACGAAAATGTTGATTATGGAGATACCTCAGCTATCAAAAGAGAAGAGCTGATTGGTTTTTGGACATTGGGAGAGGAGCAAGCAATAGAGGAAAACGGTCAAGACACAGCCTCTGTGATAACCGCTTTTGAATTGAAATCTGATTCTACCACAGTGGTTTATTGGGGTGATCACCAAGTAGAGGGAAAATGGAGGTGGAAAGCGGAAAAGTCCATAGGCAATAATAATTTTGGGTTTTCATTCAATAGTGATATAGTATTGCTCACTCAAAAATATAGAACCCTTAGTGATATCAGAGCCTTTATGCTGGATCCTAGAAAGGAGGGTTCTTCTTTGACCATTAGTAAGGGTAAGTACATCAAACAGTGATCAAAGCTTTCCACAAAAATTGCTTATATTCAGTGATCACTAATCTTTAGAAAATCATGAAACTAGGCGCTTTTTCCATAAGTCTTGCTGTCAAGGATTTGCAGGCATCCAAAGCTTTCTATGAAAAATTAGGTTTTACTGTTTTTGGTGGAAATGAGAAACATCACTATTTGATCATGAAAAATGAAAATGCCTTGATTGGGCTTTTTAAGGGCATGTTTGAGCAAAATATTCTCACTTTTAACCCAGGTTGGAATGAAAATGCCGAAACTCTGGAGAGCTTTGACGATGTTCGGGAAATCCAAAAACAATTGAAAGCTAGTGGACTGGAGCTCGATCAAGAAGCCAACCCCTCCTCTACTGGGCCTGCCAGCATCGTCCTAATTGATCCTGATGGAAATCCTGTGTTGATCGACCAACATATTTAGTACCAAGAAGCTAGACCAGACGCTAGTGCTAGACGTTAGATTTCAGATGCTAGAAATAACATGATAGGATTATTTTTGAGCTTTCGGCTCAATAGGATCTAACCATAAATTGGCCCTTTTGGTGCAATCATAAAGCTGAAGAAGCATCACTAGAAAAAGCAAGCTTTGTATGTCTTGCTGGCTCAAAATTGTATTCTAACTATCCCAAACTAAAATTCCATACTTTATTCGAACAACAATGAGCGATTACATTTGGTATGCCAGTTATGGATCCAATTTGTTGAATGAGCGATTTTTATGCTACATCTGTGGTGGGCAACCCAAAGGAGCTAGTAGGCGATATAATGGCTGTATGGATAAGTCGCTTTCCATTAAGCAAAAAGGTATTGAAGTTCCTTACAGGCTATATTTTGCCAAAAAAGCAAGGATCTGGAATGGAGGTGGAGTAGCATTTATCCACCATGAGAAAGAAGCTTCCCAGCAGACCTTAGCAAGGATGTACCTCATCAAAAAAGAACAGTTTTTGGATGTGGTGATGCAGGAAAATGCGCTTACTTCCCGACCGCGGATTGACTTGGACCAAGTAATTGACAAAGGTAAGCAGGTATTGGAAGAGGCAGGTTGGTATGATCTCTTGCTTCATTTGGGAGAAGAGGAAGGAGCACCCATTTTTACTTTTACCTCAAGAGAATTATTTCAACCTTATACCCCACCTGACGAGAGCTATTTAGGTACAATTATCAGGGGAATAAAGGAATCACATCAATTGAAAGATCAAGCCATTTCTAATTATTTGACTAAAAAAGAAGGAATCATTTCAAACTATTCTGATGCTGAACTTAGCGAATTGATTAGCAAGTTTTAATAGTTTGGTTTATTATAGAAAAGTATGTTAGTAAGGCATTGATTTACATTATGCAGTTAGTTGTATTATTTTTTAGTATTCTTGTTGCTGATTTGTTTAAAACAATACAGTTATAGAATTGGAATGAAGAAATTTTTATTAGGACTAGTTGTTTTGCTGGCCAATGGGTTAACTTATGCACAGCAGAATTTTGAAAAGGCTTATGTCATCGATTATCAGAAAGATACCATTTGGGGAGAAATAGATTTTAGGGATTGGGCAGTAAATCCTGAT
Organism: Echinicola sp. 20G; assembly: GCF_015533855.1. Lineage (GTDB taxonomy): Bacteria > Bacteroidota > Bacteroidia > Cytophagales > Cyclobacteriaceae > Echinicola. The sequence continues at coordinate 1,365,080 of NZ_AP024154.1, forward strand.
AAGATTGAATTCAAAGAAAATAATTCCTCAAATGTAAAAAGTTATGCACCTGAGGACATTTATGCTTTTCAGGTTAACGACCAACACTTTTTATCGGCAAAAGTGCCAATTGGAATTGACGCTCAGAAAGTTGCCAATTTAGAGGATAATGCAACCTTAGATATTGAAGTTAAAAATGTGTTTTTACAAAAACTGGTTATTGGCCAAAAGTCTCTATATAGATTCAAAAACATTGATGACCGACAATATTTTTACATACTCAGCCAAGGAAAGTTGACTTTATTAGAATACAAAAGGTTCTATTCTATTAACCCAGAAGGTACTAAGGTCGTCAAGGAAAATAACAAATATATTGGTCAATTGAAATTATATTTAGGGAATTGCCAAATACTTGACAAGAAATTAAATAGGACCAAATATAATACTGTTAGTATGTTGAGGCTTTTTGAATTTTATAATTCATGCAGCGGAAATTCAATGACGGTTTACAATAAAAAAGAAAAGATAACCACGAAATTTGGTCTAATAGTCGGTTACTCTTCCACTTCCCTCACTTTTAAGAGTGATGCTAGTGATCATAGGGATTTGGTCGATGCCAATTATGATCTTGATTATGGCATTACTGCTGGGCTAAGTTTGGAGTTAGTATTCCCTAAGCACCAAAGAAAATGGTCCGTTCAAAATGAACTCCTTTATAGCCAATACAATTTTTCCAAGGAGGTGGAAAACTATTCCAACGATGAGGGTTACTCTTATACCAACAGTGATTTGGGATATAGCTATATCAAGTTAAATAACATGGTAAGGTATACTTTTCCTTTGGCAAACATTAAGACATTTTTAAATATTGGACTTTCAAATGGTTTGGCATTTAATGAAACCAATGAAAAGGTTACAACAATCATGTATAATAATAATCTTGATGAACGCCCTGATAAATTAATCAGAGACACAAGAAAATACGAACAAGGATTGCTCTTGGGCGCTGGTATTAAACTGAAATACATCAGCATAGAATATAGACATGAAAGAGGCAATGGCATGTCTAAATTCCTAATGTTAAGTTCATCGGTAATACGAAATAGCATCTTAGTCAATTTCCAATTTTAGGGAGTCTAACACACATTCTAGCTTCCTTAAAGCCTGTCTAATTTGACAGGCTTTTTTTTATACTTGAAGAATCAATGATTTTGCATCAATTTGTCATTGATGAGGCATTCGTTAATTTTAGTCAGTTTAAAATCAGAGCAAAATGGAAATATCCCTTAAGAACCAGCGGATTTTGGTCACAGGAGCCTCCAGAGGCATTGGAAGAGCCTTGGCTGCGCAGTTATCCACATCAGGAGCTGAAGTGTTGATCCACTATAACCGGAACAAAGGAGCCGCGCAGTCCTTACAGTCTTCTTTGCCCAACACTTCCCACTTGGTCCAATGCGATCTTTCTGACTTGGAGCAAGTAAAAGGCTGGTTGTTCAAACTGGTGGACAAATATGGAAAGATTGATGGGGTCATTAACAATGCCGGTATCGCCAAATCCATTTCTGATGAAGCTCCCACTAAGGAATGGACCGACAATTGGCTGGAGACCATGACGGTCAATGTGCATGCAATGGCCATCATCAGCAAAGAGTTTATCAACCATGCCCGCTTAAATAAAAACGGGCGCTTGATCAATATCAGTTCCCGGGCTGCTTTTAGGGGGGATACCCCAGATTACTTGGCTTATGCTGCCTCAAAATCGGCATTGGTGGGCTTTACCCGTTCTATTGCCCGCTATTATGGCAAAGAAGGAATCCGGGCATTTATCATTGCCCCTGGATTTGTGCGCACTGACATGGCCCAGGATTTTATGGACCAATATGGGGAAGAGTTTGCATTGAATGATATTGCTTTGGAGAAATTAACAGAGCCACAGAATCTGGCTCCAATGATTTGTCTACTTTGCTCGGGCTTGGCAGATCATGCCACAGGTAGCACCATAGATATCAATGCCGGTTCTTATGTGCACTAATTAAATGCTAAGTAGCAATTGATAGACAATACATTTTTACACATACAGCTCCAACTCAACGCTATAAACCATGATGAACAAAAAGGATTTCCGAAAACATGCCCACGAGTTGGTGGATTGGATGGCAGATTATATGGAACAAAAGGAGAGCTATCCGGTAACACCCCAAGTATCTCCTGGTGAAATTTATCAACAACTTCCGAATGATGCTCCGGAAGTACCTGACAGTTTTGAAACTATTTTTAAGGACTTTGAAGAGATCATCATGCCGGGCATGAGTCATTGGCAGCATCCAGCCTTTTTTGGGTATTTCCCAGCCAATAATTCGGAACCTTCCATTTTGGCTGAAATGCTGATGGCCACGCTTGGTGCTCAATGCATGTCCTGGTTGACCTCCCCTGCTGCTACGGAGTTGGAAGAAAAAGTCGTGGAGTGGTTGCGGGATGCAAAGGGTTTGGATTCTAACTGGAAAGGTGTAATTCAAGATACAGCTTCTACCGGGACACTTTGTGCCATTTTAGCTGCCAGGGAAAAGGCAAGCAGTTTTGCCATTAACCAAAGGGGCTTTAGTGGCAAGGAAAAATACAGGGTATACAGTTCATTGCATGTACATTCTTCTGTCGACAAAGCGATGCGCATTGCTGGTTTGGGGAAAGAGAACTTGGTCAAAATCAATGTGGATAAATCCTTTGCTATGGATCCAGAAGCACTTGAGTTGGCCATAAAAGCTGATTTACAGCAAGGCTATAAGCCCATTTGTGTGATTTCAGCTTTGGGAACGACCAGTTCCACGGCCATTGATCCTATTGATAAGATTGGGGATATTTGTATCCAATACAACATGTGGCACCATATTGACGCCGCCTATGCAGGCACTGCTCTGTTGTTGCCGGAATACCGTTGGATGAGCAAAGGACATGAGAAAGCAGACAGTTATGTCTTTAATCCGCACAAATGGATGTTTACCAATTTTGATTGTTCTGTCCTGTATGTGAAGGATGCCCAACATTTGGTCCATACCTTCTCTATGACGCCCGAATACCTTAAAACTTCCCATGATCAGGATGTGAATAACTACCGGGATTGGGGAATACAACTGGGTCGCAGGTTTCGCGCTTTGAAACTTTGGTTTGTACTTCGGAGTTATGGTTTGGAAGGCATAAGAAAGAAGCTTAGGGTGCATTTATCCTTGACCCAATCTGTGGTAAATCTGGTCGAAAATGAATCAAATTTGGAGTTGTTTTCTCCTATTCCGTTGAATACCATTTGTTTCCGTTTTGTGGATAAGTCGTTTGGCTTTGAGAAGCTCAATGAAATTAACCAGCGTTGGATGGAGTCAGTTAATGCTACAGGGAAAGCTTTTTTTACCCATACCAAGCTGGATGAAAAGTACTGTATCCGCTGGGTGATTGGTCAAACAGATGTGAACCAGTCTCACATTGACAAAACTTGGACATTATTGATGGAAATGCTAAAAAACATAATTAAACCATCCAATTAATCATGGCACGTAGGGATCCTATATTTACACCGGAATTGATCAAGGTCATTAAGATCTTTGGTTTTGCATCGGTGGGGATCGTGTTGGTGTTTTCTTTTTTCAATGAATACAGAGCGGATAATACAGGAGATGCAGAAGTGACGCATATTACTGATGCTAGCCGATTGTATTTTAAAAATGTCCGGCAAATCTACTATAAGATTGAAAGAAGAGATGATGCTAAAGTGGATATTTTTAGGTACTCGAGAAATTCGAATGACAAAAAACTGCTTTTTCTCAACCTTTCTATTATATTAAGCCGTATAAAAAATGAAGCCTATATCTTCGTAGAACCATCTGAAGCTTTAGAAAAGCTTGAGGAAATAGAAATTAGATGGAAAAATCAATCAAGCCAAAAGCAAGGAGAATTATACTTTAGGTTTGGGGATCGTTTTACACATTATGATTTTGTTTCTAAGTTGGCGCCATTAATTGAGGAGAACATTGATTTTGAGGTCAAATTTGATCAAGAATGGCAACCAATATTGGTAGCTGAAAAAGAGCGTTTTGCTTTTAAGGTGACTGCAGAGGATTATTTTAGGCTTGTAGAGTAAACCCAAAGTAATACCATTATGGACGTAAAAAAAATAGACAATCTCTGGAGATTTCTAGGGATTCGAAACAATGTACCGGTGAAACTGGAATTGGATCATCATGTGTCCTACTCTTTTATCAAGGGAAATATTCAGGTCAAGCACCAATTTAATCCAAAGCTATGGCAGGAATCTTCTTTGGTGATTCAAGAGAAGTCTTTCCAAGAAAAGTCTGTTTTGCAACATTACCACCACAAGAAGCAACGATTTGGTTTTCATACCGAAATGACTTCGACGCATGTGCAAATATTTTTTCCCAGAGAGTTACTACATTTCAAGACCAAATATGAAATGGACATTCAAAAGGATCGTCACGGCAATTACCAAATTATCCTCAGCCCTTTTGTGCCTAAAAATGTTTATGAGATTTTAGACAGTGTAAATTTCACTTGTAGGGAATTGTGGAAGAAGGATTTTTTCTCAGAAAGCATTCGAAACTGAGTGCTACTTGCTTAAAAACTGAATAAGTCTTATTACCAAAGAAACGAGAATGCTCAACAGGACCATGGTGGTTATGGGAAAGTAAAACCGGAAATTTTTCCTTTCTATCCGAACATCACCGGGTAACCTCCCGAGCCAACTGAGCTTATCACCCAGAAAATAAATCGCCAGCCCAATCAGTGTGATACTGATCCCAATACCTATTATCCATTTTGCAGTTTCAGCGTTCATAGGCGCTTATTGTGGACACTTCAGCAATGAAGTTATTAATATTTTCCAAAAATAGTAGTGTTCGCAAAAGCCAAGTATATTTGGGGATGCATTCAATCCTATTTAAAATGAAGTACTGTTTGACTATTTGCTTTGCATTATGCTTTTTATCGTTTTGGGTTTCTGCACAGGATAGTTATACGCTAGAGATTCAGGCATTTCAAGACCACTTGAATGATGAGTTTGCCAATCCTGATGAGTCGCCCCTAAAAAGTGAAGACCTGGAGCAATTTGAAGAGCTTGCGTTTTTTCCTATCAACCCTAAATTACAAATAAAGGCCACTTTTGTAAGGACTGAGAATCAAAAGCCTTTTAGAATGAAGACCACTACCACACGGAGGCCAATTTATGAAAAGTTTGGAGAGGCGCATTTTGAACTGGATGGCAAAAACTATGTACTCAATATTTACCAAAGTCACCAACTAAGGGAAAGGGAAGAATTCAAGACGCATTTGTTTTTGCCTTTTACGGATCTCACCAATGGAGATAGCTCATATGGTGGAGGAAGGTTCATTGACTTGGAAATTCCCTCAGATCAAGAAATAATTATTGATTTTAATAAAGCGTATAATCCTTACTGTGCCTACAATTCACGCTATTCATGTCCCATACCTCCAAAAGAAAATGATTTACCATTGGAGATTAAAGCAGGAGTAATGAAATTTCATGATTAGTGACAACTGAGTATTTTAGAAAGATTTCCACAATCGATCAAACTCCTTTTCAAATGTCCTGACCGTGTGGATATCTTCTAACAATACAATGTTCTCATAATTGTATTCAGCAGCTGATCTTGTCCAATTGTAGCTTCCTGTTAAGATCTTTTTGCGGTCAAAAATCGCAAACTTATGATGCATATGGACAGGACTATTGTCTTTTTGCACCAAAATTCCGGCTTGTTCCATTTGCTCGATGTCAGAGCCTAAATCAAAGGACTTGTCATCATCGGTAATGATCTTGATGGGAACTTTCCTATCATGGGCATGTAGTAGTTCTTCTGTGATGCGGTCATCACTAATAGTAAAGACACAAATGTGGATAAGTGAACTCGCATTCCTAATTTCTTGGCGGATTGCATCCCTACAAGCATTTCCCGGACTAAAAAAGGCAGCTGTGGCAGAAGGAGCTTGCGGTTCCTGCTTCAGTACTTTAATGGCCTCATAAAACCATTGGATCAGGTTTTGGCTTTTTATATCGTCGGTATTTTCCACTGCCATTTGTCTGATTTCGGATAGCAGAACTTGTCTTTCATGTGTGGACAAGTGACTTAAATCAGCCTTTAAAGCCTTTCTTTCCGAACGGGAAAGGACATGATCTTGCAGGCTGTCTTTGAAGTCTTGAATTATTTTTTCTAAGGAAAGCATTATCTGTTCAGTTGGTTAGATAAACCGAAGCAATTGAAGTTGAGTTTCTTAATTTTATCTAACATAAGAATTTACAATGAGAGAATTGACATTTTCAACTTGGATCAGCGAAGCTTTCACTGTGGATAAATAGGAATTTAATATTTTATGAGCTCTTAAAGCACATTTTCCTCAAAAAGCTTCACTAAGGTTTTATCCAAATCTTGGGAAAATCCGGTATGTGGTCTAGAGGTTTGTATTACAGAACTTCTGACTGCGGTGAGCCATCGAAACCGTGAAGCGAGATCCATTTCCGCAATTTTTCCTCCGTGGTCTTTTCCAAAGCAGATTTTGTCAAAAGAGGATAAGTTGAGCTTGATCATTTCAATATCTGCTGCTGCATCCAAGGCCAACAATTTGTTTTCGTTCAAATGGGTCTTGACTTTGAGGAAGCCACTTTTAGCGTCGCAAAGGATCACTCCCGCGTTGATAAACTCTTCTCTTTCCACCCGAGGTACCACCCGGATGATGGCATATTCAAATAAGTGCTGCTCTTGCATCTTGGGCTTCTTTGGTAAATTGATCAGCATAAGAAAATCTCAGCTGTAAATATTCTTGGTAAACATTTCGCAATGTCTCAGCATCGTCTCCATCGCCACTTGCCAACAGCCATTCTTTTGGAATCAGGGAGACAATTTCTTTTATTTTTTCAGGACTCAGTAACTTTTTAAAGCTTTCATTGGCTTCATCCAATTGACTGGCTTTGGGAAGCAGGACATGGTTTTGGATAATGGGAAAAGGCTTGGTGGCACTTTTTTCCCAATTGGTCCAGGCATGATGGAAAAGCAAGGAAGCCCCATGGTCAATCAGCCATAGTTCGCGGTTCCACATAAGCATATTGGTATTTCGGAAGGTGCGGTCCACATTGGTGATCAGCATGTCCAGCCAAACGATTTTGGAAGCAAGCAAGGGATCCACCTCCATGGCCAAAGCATCATAGTTGATGGCTCCTGAGAGAAAGTGCAGGGCGAGGTTCTTGCCTTGGCTGCTTTTGAGCAGGTCTTGGATTTCCTCATCTCCTTCCGATCGGCCAAAGGCCGGATCCAAAAAGGCAAATACCAGTTCTGGTACTTTGAAGCCCAAAAGTCTGGCAATTTCACCACCGATCATTTCTGCAATCAGGGCTTTTTCCCGCTGTCCTGCCCCACGAAATTTCAACACATATTTGAAACCATCGTCGGCATCCGTCAAAGCCGGCAAAGAGCCTCCCTCCCTGAGTGGAAGGATATATCGGGTCACATTTACAGTGCGTAAATCCATAGTTTTGATAAAAAGGTTAACTGGGCCTAAGCCTGATGATTCTAATCCGACCGACCAACTTTTCCCAGTTCAAATATTGAATAATATATTTTAAATTATTTCTTTTTAAAAATCTCTTTAGCCAATGACAGATCTGCCTTAGCTCATTCTAAATCCAATAATTCCTCTTTGGTCAATCATCGGGAGAGGAAATACTTATAAGTAAATACTGACACTATTTTTCTACTTTGAAACAGGTCAATTTACTTCTATATTAAGCCCATATTCATTACTTCTTTCAATAAATTTTTGAATGTTGTCTGGTCGCCATTGCGTGCAAGTGGAAATAACTTTATCATTTAGTCTTATGGTTTCTTCCGGATTGATATAGTACCTTTTGTGTCCAGAATTTAGAAAAATATCTTCCGCTTTTTCAAAAGTCTCAAAAACCCCAAAACTTCCTTGAATCCAGTCTGGAAAATCTCTTTTTAATTCAGCGTATGTAATGTAAGGATGTAGTTCAACATAATATTTCATAACCGCATTTACCAACCTTCCCTTATTGTAACTTTCTCCATTGAAATGAAATTTTGAGAAGTCTTTTGATGTGTAATTGAACTTAAAGAAAGTATCAGATATCACAAAAATTTCATTAGCTTCACTTCTAAACCGCCGAATAGTCATTCCTGCAATTGGAATCCCTTTGTATTCATAGCCGTTTGCTAGAAGTTCTTGTAATTGTGGACTTATGGAATCCCCGATTAATACTCCTACCCATTTTGGATACCCTTCTTCATCCCAATAATCTCCAAATGATAGAATCTGTTCTTTAACATTTAAATAGTCTTCCAGTTGGGAAAGACTGTGATTGTTGATCTCTTTAAGTTTTAACTCTACTATCCCTAGGTACTCTGCACCATATTTTGCCAAAATGTCGATTCTTCCATCAGCTGATTTTCTTCCACTTTTTAAGGCTATTTCTGCATCTAATACGTCAACTTCTGAGAAATTTCGATTATCCAATTTTAAAATTTCTTCGTTTTCTATAAGATAAGCCTCCATTGCCAACTCTTTTATGAAAGGATAGGCTTTCATGACTACATTATTGGCCGTTATTTGTCTAAAAAATTCCATTTTGCATTATTTCGTTTTAAAATTTCTCTAATCACGGGCTCATCTGCTTCAGCCCAGTCCAAGTCTAATAATTTGTCTTTAGACAGCCACTGGTAGGCCTGGTGCTCTGATAAATACAGTTCACCGGATTCAATGGTCGCCAAAAAAGGAATCAACTTAATGGTAAAGTCGGGATAATGATGGATTACTTCAGGCAACTTCTCTGCGATCTTTATATTCAAATGCAGTTCTTCCTTAATCTCCCGGATAAGGCAATTTTCCTCCGACTCATTTGCCTCTATCTTGCCACCTGGAAATTCCCATTTGCCCGGCATTTTCATCTTTTTGCCCCTTTGGACTGCCAGGACCAATCCATCCCGAATAATAATAGCACAGGTTACTGAAAGCATTGAAATTGGATTTGGTAACTAATATAGGGAATGAGCTTAAATTTGTTGATAAAATCCAATTGTATTGCTTACTTCTCTCCACTCAAACCTAAACCTGATGCTGCTGAAGCCTTCAAATAACTAAGCAATAATGCCGCTTACTTTAACAATCTCGTAAAAAGCCCTAATTTTGAGACATGAAAAATCGTGCAGTTATATTCGATATGGACGGAGTCATCTGTCATACCAACCCCTACCATAGCCAAGCTTTTGATCGGTTCTTTGAAAAGCGGGGCATGAACCCTAGCCAAGAGGAGTATGCGGCGCATATGTACGGAAAACCCAACAGTTATATCTTCAGCTACTTTTTGAATAAGGAAATTACAGCGGAAGAATTGGTAGAATTGGAAAATGAAAAGGAAGGTTTGTTTCGGGAAATATATGCCTCACAAGTAACACCCGTGCCGGGTTATTTGGAGTTCTTGTCAAGTTTAAAAGAACATGGTTTTAAGACGGGCGTGGGGACTTCTGCCCCTCGTGCCAATATGGATTTGATTATCGATACTTTGGGTATCAGAAACCAGATGGAATCCTTTATGGCCAGCGAAGATGTAAAAACCCATAAGCCCAAACCAGAAGTATACTTGAAATCTGCGGAAAACTTGTCCACAAACCCTGAAGATTGCGTGGTCTTTGAGGATTCTTTCTCAGGTGTAAGTGCCGGAATCAATGCAGGAATGCAGGTGGTAGGTGTCCTTACTTCCCATACCAAAGAAGAGTTGCCTCCTTGCCAATATTATATTGAAAATTATAACGAATTTTCAGTCCAAAAAGTACTTGAAATGCTTGTATAATTTCAAATACATAAAAAAGTAAAAAATATACATAATAATGTGGAAAAAGTTGTGAATAGCTTTCTTCCGCATTATTTTTTTAGTTGCCCATTGCGGTAATGACTAATTTTCGCGCGCCGCCATAATTTCTGAATTCCCCCAAATAAATGCCTTGCCAAGTTCCCAAGGCCAATTTTCCTCTTGAAATGGGAATATTTACGGTACAGCCAAAGAGGCTACTTTTGATATGGGCGGGCATATCATCAGGGCCTTCATAAGTGTGGATAAACCGTGGATAACTTTCAGAAATCATGTCATTGATAAAGGTTTCGAAGTCTTTTCGCACCGTAGGGTCGGCATTTTCATTGATGGTCAAGCCCGCAGAAGTATGTTGGATAAATACCTGTAAAGTACCCTGTTGGATTTCCTTAATTTCAGGTATGGCAGCCTCAACTTCATCAGTGATCAAATGAAAACCCCTACGATAAGGTTGAAGAGAAATATGTTTTTGAAAGAATTTCATAAGGTTAAATTAATGTAGTTTTATTTCGACTGTGAGTTAGATAGTAATATTTCCGAAGAGCCTTTATTTGGCGATTTTTTTTAACAAATTGGTCGTATGATGTATTATCAGAGTAACCTCTTAGGCCCTTGGAGCATACGGTTTTGAAAAATTGCAGAAGGTGTATAGAAAATGAGTTAGCTTGCGAAGTGGACAAGCAAGATCCACTCATTTTTAACCTGAAGTAATTTTTCAAAATAAAATTGATAAAATGAAATCCATTTAGATATGAAATTGATCAATTTGAAGTATGCTCCACAGGCCTAGATTTTTGGTTCTTTTCATCAATGGAAAAGAACAAGAAACTTAATTTTCACAAAGCAGGTCAAAATTGGAAATTATTTAGAATAAGTTTATCTAGATAAACTTACTTGGAAATTAACCTAAAACAACTGCTGATACATTTCTTCGAGCTTGGTGACGGGGATGACTTGGATGCCAAATGTGGATAAGTCAACTCCCTTTACCGCATACTTAGACACAATGATCTTTTTAAAACCCAATTTATCTGCCTCTGCTATTCGGTTTTCAATCCTGTTTACGGCCCTGATTTCTCCCCCAAGACCAACTTCTCCCGCAAAACATAGATCTGGTGAAATGGGACTATCCTCATAAGAGGAAATCAATGCCGCACAAACAGCTAAATCCAAACCAGGGTCATCCACACGCATGCCCCCCGCCACATTGAGAAATACATCCTGCTGGCCGAGCCGCATCCCTCCTCTTTTTTCCAGGACTGCCAAGAGCATATTGAGCCGTTTGGCATCATGTCCTGTACTACTGCGCTGTGGAGTACCATAAGTGGCGGGACTGATCAGGCTTTGGATTTCAATCACCAATGGTCGGTTTCCTTCCAGCATCGCACCAATGGCGACTCCATTCAAGACTTCCTCACGTTGGCTGAGCAGGATTTCAGAAGGATTGGCCACCCCACGAAGTCCATCTGCCCGCATTTCATAAATTCCCAGTTCATTGGTAGAACCAAATCGGTTTTTGGAGGTTCTTAAAATCCTGTAGGAAAGGTGTCGGTCACCCTCAAACTGTAACACAGTATCGACCATGTGCTCCAATATTTTGGGTCCTGCAATAGAGCCGTCTTTGGTGATATGACCGATTAAGAATACTGGAGTGCCCGTTTCTTTGGCGAATTTCATCAATTCAGCAGTGCATTCCCTGACCTGCGAAACACTCCCCGCAGCAGATTCTACGTGTTTACTATGCAAGGTCTGGATAGAGTCGATGACCAATACTTGCGGTTTGACAGCTTCTATCTGTTGGAAAATGTTTTGGGTATTGGTTTCCGATAGGACAAAGCAGTTTTCTGAATGAAACAGCATCCTTTCGGCACGCATTTTAATCTGACTTTCACTTTCTTCACCAGAGACATAGAGCACTTTGGTTTGGTTCAGCACCAAGGCAATCTGCAGCATCAAAGTGGATTTGCCAATGCCCGGTTCGCCACCAATCAAGGTCAGGGAGCCAGGAACGATGCCCCCGCCCAAAACCCGGTCCAGTTCAGGGTCCTTGGTCACTAACCTCGGATGTTCTTCATAGTTGATATCTTGAAGTTTTCTAGGTGAATTATTCCGCTTTGTTTTTTCAGACCCTTGTTTCCAGCTTCCTCGGCCCGTTTCTTCCTTGTGGATAACCTCTTCAACATAAGTGTTCCACTCTCCACAGGCCGGACATTTCCCCACCCACTTGGGACTCTGCGCTCCACAGTTTTGACAAAAAAAAGCAGTCTTTATTTTAGGCATTATTTTGTAGTTGAAAATTGGGCTAATCTATAAAAGGCTTCGAGTTCTTCGTCATGCTCAGGCACCAAAGGGAAAATATTTTTAAATTCTAGCATTCCTTGAGGCAGTCCAATTGCAAATAAAGTTTTCCATAAAATTTAGTGAGCTTCCAGCCAATCGCTGCCAGTTCCCACTTCCACTTGCATGGGCACATCTATGGTCAGTGCCTCGGTCATCAGCTTGGGAATTTCTTTTTTCAGTAGTGCTACCTCATCCTTATGGGCATCAAAAACCAATTCATCGTGTACCTGTAGGATCATCTTGGATTTCAACTGCTTTTCCTGCATCCATCGGTGTACTTGGATCATGGCCACTTTGATCATGTCCGCAGCACTTCCTTGGATGGGGGCATTGATGGCATTACGCTCAGAATAACCTCTCATCGTAGCATTTCGACTGTTGATATCTCTAAGGTACCTCCTTCTGCCTAAAAGGGTCTCCACGTATTCATTTTTACGGGCCTTTTCGATGCAGTCATTCATATATTCGCTGACGGCCGGGAATTCCTTAAAATAGGCATCGATAATTTCCTTGGCTTCGGTTCGCGAAATGTTCAGTCTTTGGGAAAGACCAAATGCCGAAATACCGTAGATGATCCCAAAGTTGGCTGTTTTGGCTTTTCGACGCATGTCGGAAGTCACTTCATCCAAAGGCACTTGGAAGATTTTGGCTGCGGTGGTGCTGTGGATATCCCTACCATTTTTAAAAGCTTCGATCATGGATTCATCCTTTGAAAAGGCCGCCATGATCCGCAACTCAATCTGACTGTAATCAGCGGCAAGGATCACATGATCCTCATCTCTCGGCACAAATGCCTTTCTGATTTCACGGCCTCGCTCCGTCCGGATCGGAATATTTTGCAAGTTGGGATTGACAGAAGAAAGCCTTCCTGTCGCAGCTACAACTTGATTATAGGTAGTGTGGATACGGCCAGTCTTTGGATTGATCAGAGTAGGCAAGGTATCTACATAGGTGTTTTTCAATTTGACCAATTCCCGATAATCCAAAATAGCCTGGGCAATTTCATGCTTGGGAGCCAATTTGGAAAGGACTTCCTCACCTGTGGCATACTGTCCTGTTTTGGTTTTTTTGGCTTTGGGATCCAGCTCCATTTTTACAAATAATACTTCGCCAAGTTGCTTGGGAGAAGCCAAGTTGAATTTTACTCCGGCAAGCTCATAAACCTTTTTTTCTATTTCAACGATTTCCTTCTCCAAGGATGTGGATAAGTCTGCCAAACTTTCCTTGTCCAACCGTACGCCTTCAAATTCCATAGCTGCCAAAACAGGGATCAATGGGGTTTCTACCTCATAAAAGAGCTTTTCTAATCCTCGGTCTTGAAGGTCAGGATTTAATTTTTGCGCGAGCTGTAAAGTGATGTCAGCGTCTTCGGAAGCATATTCTACTACTTTATCCACATCTACATCACGCATATTGCCTTGGTTTTTTCCTTTTTTACCGATCAGGCTTTCAATGGAAACAGGCTTATAATTGAGGTAATGCTCAGCTAGCCAGTCCATGCCATGCTTCCCTTCAGGTTCAATCAGGTAATGGGCCAACATGGTGTCATAAAAAGTACCTTTCACCTCGATGCCGTAGTTTTTAAGTACTAAGACATCGTATTTAATATTTTGACCGATTTTGGTGATTTTTTCATTCTCAAAAACTGGCTTTAAAGGTGCCAGAAGCTTTTTGGCTTCTTCTTGATCTTCAGGAATGGGAATGTAGAAAGCTTCTCCACTCAAATAGGCAAAGCTAATTCCAACCAATTCGGCCCTATTGGGATCCAAATCTGTGGTTTCAGTATCGAAAGACAGTTCATCTTGGATTTCCAAATATTCAACCAACTCTTGGATATCTTCCAGGCTGGCCACTTTATGGTAATCATGCGCTAGGGAAAAGACAGAGTCCAATTGGCTTGGTGCTGGAATTGGATTGACTTCTTCAATATCTTCCTCCTCTTCTTCTACCGCTGCATCCTGTGGGCCAGTAAACAGCCCCAGTTGCTCATTGACTTTAACGGTAGGCTTTTTGATATTTTCACCGAAGACCCTTTTGGTCAAAGTCCTGAATTCCAACTCAGCAAAGAGCGCTTTGAGTTTTTCTTCATCCGGACCATCATAGCTAAGGTCTTTTGGATTAAACTCGATAGGTACATCCTGTTTGATGGTGGCCAAGTCTTTGGAGAGCAGGCCTTGCTGCCCGAAGTTGACCACATTTTCTTTTTGCTTGCCTTTGAGTTCATCGGTATGTTCTAAAAGTCCTTCTATCGTGCCATAGGCTTTTAGGAGCTTTTTAGCGGTTTTTTCTCCAATGCCAGGAATTCCAGGGATGTTATCCACTGCGTCTCCCATCAGTCCAAGGATGTCACGTACTTGATCAGGGTCTTCGATTTCCCATTTTTCACAAACCTCCTTAGGCCCCATGATATCTACCGCATTGCCCATAAAGGCAGGTTTATAAAGGAAAATGTGCTCTTCCACCAATTGACCATAATCCTTGTCCGGGGTCATCATAAAGACCTCGAAGTCCTTGTATTCCGCTTTTTTGGCAATGGTACCAATGATGTCATCGGCTTCGTATCCATCCAGCTCTAGGATAGGAATATTAAAACCATTTACAATTTGCTTTACCCAAGGAATGCCAATGGTAATGTCTTCCGGCTGTTCCTGCCTGTTGGCTTTATAGGCTTCAAACTGTTCATGACGAAAAGTAGGTGCTGCTGTATCAAAGGCAACGGCTAGGTGACTCGGCTGTTGTTTTTCGATTACTTCCAGCAAGGTATTGGTAAAGCCCAACATGATGCCAGTGTTGAGGCCTTTTGAGTTGATTCGGGGATTTTTGCTAAATGCAAAGTGGGCCCGATAGATCAAGGCCATGGCATCTAAAAGAAACAGTTTTTTCTTGTCTGAACTGGACATGGGTTTAATATGCTTTAAATGTTTGTGTTAGCCATAAAGGTAAAATTCCCTTTTTGGGAGAAGGGCTAAATTACAAATTATAATGGAAAGGAAGGTCAGGATTTTTGATCTAAGTACGATTGATAAAATCGTTGGTTTGGGGAGCACTTAAGTCATTCATTAAGGATAAAAAGTACGGTTTTCTATAAAAAAATCACCAGTCAGGAAGACTTTGGATTAATATTTGATTAAAATGTTTCAAATGCGAAGGGAGTAATTTTGCAATACTTCCAATTTTCGTAACTTATCAAAGGAATTGTAACAATTTGTTTATCATTAAACCAATAATTAGTATGAAAAGAGTCGCGTACTTTTTAGCAGTGATGTTTTGTTTCACTGCTTTTGCACCGGGAGCCATGGCTGAGCCGGTAAAGAAGGACAAGGAAAAAACCGAATTGAGCGCTGAGGATGAGGCAAGGTTGGAAGAAATGAAGTCCAGGGTAGAAGAAATCAAATCCATGGATTTTTCGGAAATGAGCAAGGATGAGAGAAAGGAAGTGCGGGATGAGCTCAGAGGAATGAAAAAAGAAGCTAAAGCTATGGGGCAAGGCATTTATTTGTCTGTAGGGGCGATTATTATTATACTATTGATTTTGATCTTGGTAACCTGATCAGGTAATCATAAAATAGAAAAAGGGGATCCAATACCGATTGGATCCCCTTTTTTATGCCCTGAACTTTTTAATACCTTAAGACTTAAAAAGTATACGCAAAGCTGGCCACTATATTTCTTGGCTTTTGTGGATTGATAGTAGAGTACCCACTGTAATATTCTTTGTCTGTTACATTATTGACATTGATGGCAATTCTGAATTTAGGTGTACCATAATTCACCGCCGCATTCAAAATGGTGTAAGATGGAAGCATGAATTCGCCAGTAACTGGATTGTCCATAATGGCCAACTCACTATTATAGTTTCCGCCAAAGCTAAAGCCCAAACCTTTGGCAACTCCTTGGGTGAGGGTGTATGTGGCCCAAGCATTGAACAAGTTTTTGGGGCCAGCTTGGGTTGGTCTCCTTCCTTCCTGCAGCCAAAGGTTACTTTCGTCTCCTTCCAATACTTCACTGTCATTATAACTATAGCCTGCGATTAGGCTTAAGCCTTTTACCGGTTTAGCCTGAATATCAAATTCAATACCCCTGCTTTGCATTTTTCCACCTTGTAAGCTGTTATTGATGTTGTTTGGATCAGCAGTAACCAAGTTATCCACAACGATGTCATAATAGCTGATGGTGGCATTGAGTTTTTCAGTGAATAAATTGGTTTTTAATCCCGCTTCAAATTGATTGGCGTGCTCTGGTTCAAATGCTTTTACTGATGGGTTGTTTCCATCCGCATCTGCCACTTGCCTAGGGGCTACATTTTGAAAGCCATTCATATAATTGGCAAAGACGGAAATTTTGTCCTTGATCGGCTGGTAGATCAAACCAAACTTAGGAGAAAAGGCAGTCTGGTCGAAGTCATCTTCATCTGTAGTGATGTCACCTTTACTATTAAAGTAATCAAATCTCAAGCTGGCCATGGCAATCAATTGTGGGGTCAGGTTGATTACGTCTGAGGCATATACACTGAATTGCTCATTTTTGGTATTGGTGTTGTTTCTTCTGGAAGAAGCCAATACATTGTCCACAGAAGGTCTTGTGAGGTATCTTGGCGCAACAGTTTCTCCAGCGTAGTTAACATAGTTGACTTCACCTTGTGGAGTTACGTTGTGAATCCAAGCGTACCCGGTGCTGTTATCGATCAGGTTTCGGGTGTAGTAATCCAGTCCAAGGACCAAACGATTTCGGTAATTTCCTAGTTTGAAGTCCCCAATAAAGTTTTGTTGGATGTCAGAGGTATTGGTTTGGGCCAGTTGCTTACTGGTGTACAAGCTGAAGTCTCCATTGCCGTTTTGGTTGTCATACAGATAACTGTAATAACCGTCAGACTTGGAAATTCCTCTAGAAAGGACGGTTTGTGATGTCCATTCGTTGGAGAGCTTATAATTCATTTGACCCTGAAGGATAAACCTTGGGTTTTTCATGCTCAGGTCATTGCTGGTCAAGGAAAGCTTGTTATTATAGTTAAGCTCTTCTAAGTTGCTGAATTGCAAGGGTGCATTTCTTCCCAAAAACAACATGGTTTGGTTGGTTTTTTCCTCTTGCAAGAACTCTGTATTGACTAGGAAGGAAAGTCGGTCATTGGCTTGGTAAGAAAAAGATGGCGCCACAAAGATAGATTTCTTAAACCCAGCATCTTGAAAGCTGTTTTCAGTGTGGTAGGCTGTGTTGATCCGCATGTTCATACCTTCGCTGATTGAGGCATTGATGTCAGCAGTGACACGGTTCAATCCAAAACTTCCTGCCAAATAATTGATTTCTCCACCAAATCCCTCATATGGTTTCTTTGTGATGGTGTTGATCAATCCACCGTAGGAAATCAGGCTACTACCAAACAAAGTACCGGATGGGCCTTTGATTACTTCTATTCGCTCAATATTGGCAGGGTCCAAGCTGCCATTGGTCAGCCCTGGCAGACCATTCACCATGGTAGCTTGCGCTTCAAATCCTCTTAAAGAGTAATAGGAGGAACCATCGCCAGAACCTCTACCGGTAGACTCCCAAAGTTTATAGACTCCAGGGACATTTTTAAGGGCATCATCAAAACCCGTGATGGCCTGTTGTTTCAGCAATTCAGCAGAGACGGTATTATAAACCTGAGGGTTTTCCAAGTTGCGCAGTGGCATCTTAGAAACATAATCACTTGTACCGGCATTGATGTCCCGTCTTTCACTGATGACAATTTCATTTAATTGATTGGCATTTTCTTCCAGAGTGATGGTGGGTACGGTGGTGATTTCTCCCGATTTTACCATAATTTGGGTACTTTGGCTATTCATGCCAATAAAAGAAACCAAAAGCGTGTAGCTTCCTGGTTTGACTCCACCGAAAGTATACTCACCTGCTTTGTTGGTGACAGTACCGGATGAAGTACCTTTTAATAGGATGTTTACAAATTCGGCAGGATAACCATCAGAAGTTTTGACAGTTCCCTTGATGCTGCCATTTTGTGCAAAGGTAATGTTTACTACAGCTGTAATCAGCCATAGGGCAAGTAGTGTTCTTTTCATTGGAAGGGTGATTCCTTAATTAGATTTAATATAAATTAAGGCAAATTTACAGTTTGTAATGCCCTTTGCAAAGGATTTAATAATTTATTGAATTGAAATCGGAAAAATAACTACTTTAATTATTGATATAGTATCTTTAAATGCTTTAATCTTCCAATGTTTTTAAATAAGCCTTTACCTGCATGGCTTTCCATAGTATTACAATTAGTAGAATCAGCCAAAGCACTTCATTAAAACCTAAATGGAAGATGGTCCGCTTATTCCATCCCAAGATATCGGCATAATATATGGCAAACCAAATGGCAGAAACCAATTTTCCGCCCACTCCTATCATGATCAGGTAGAGCCAACTGATGGGATAAAAAGCACTGAGAAAGATCAAAAAGCCCATGATCAAACCAAAGCTACCATAAACGGTGGAACTTACAGACGCCGGAACTTCTGGCTGCATGGACAGCCAAAGCAGCAGGGGCTCACCCATCCACTTAAAAAATGCTCCCCAAGCAACGGTGATCATACCTGCCAACAAAAGTAAGCCCCTCATGGGCATCGAAAAGCGGGGAAATTCTTGATTTTTTTCCATGATTATTTTTTCTAACTTCCAAAGGGATTGCCCCTTTACCCTACAAAACTAATCCATGAAAAATAAAAATACGCCATTTTGGGCATTAATACTCCTTGGCTTTGCATTGATCACTTCTGGTTTTGTTTTAGGAAGGCATACCAAAGAGATTAGCGCCGAAACCATTGCTTGGGCGGAGCAGATCATCGGTTTGAGCTTTTCTCCTGCGGAACGTGATAGCATGAAATCACTCCTTCAGGATCAAAAAGTGAATTATGCTTCTATGAGAAAGCAGCCCTTGGTTAATGCCACTGGCCCTTCCCTATATTTCAATCCGCTTCCGCATGGTTTCTATCCCAATCAAAACCAAGAACCCATCAATTGGGGTTTACCGGGAATAATTGATTTACCAGAGGAAGACAAGGACATTGCCTTTATGGCGGTGGCCGAGTTATCCACATTGATCCGGAACCAAAAAATCAGCTCTGAGAAACTCACCAAAATCTATTTGGAACGAATAAAGGCACATACTGATACTTTGGAATGTCTGATTAGTCTTTTAGAGGAAGCGGCTTTAAGCAAAGCCAGACAGATGGATGAAGAAATCAAGCAGGGAAAATATCGGGGCCCTTTACATGGCATTCCATATGGCATAAAGGATTTGTTTGCAGTGAAGTCAACCAAGACAACTTGGGGTGCCATGCCTTATAAGGACCAGGAAATTGATGAGACTGCTACTGTGGTGAATAAATTGGATGAGGCTGGGGCTGTTTTGGTGGCGAAGTTTACCTTGGGCGCATTGGCCATGGGAGATGTTTGGTATGGAGGAAAAACGAGAAATCCATGGAATTTGGAGCAAGGTTCATCAGGTTCCTCGGCGGGATCCGCTGCTGCTGTCAGTGCAGGTTTGGTTCCCTTTGCTTTAGGAACAGAGACTTATGGTAGCATCGTTTCTCCATCTACCAGAAATGGAGTGACAGGGCTGCGTCCCACCTTCGGGAGGGTGAGCAGGTACGGAGCGATGGCTTTGAGTTGGTCAATGGACAAGATAGGTCCCATTTCCCGTTCCGCCTTGGACAACGGTATTGTGCTTTCTGTCATCCATGGTGTGGATGAGAAAGACAAAAGTACCATCCCGGCAGCTTTTAATTATAATGTGGATAAGTCAGCAAAAGATCTTAAAATCGGTTATTTTGGTGAGTTTTTTAAAACCAAGAAGCCCAATCGCGACAATGAAAATGAAGTATTGGATGTACTTCGTGCCCAAGGATTTCAGTTGAAGTCCATTGCATTGGAGACACAGCTAGACGTGAACAGTATGATTCTGATGCTGATGGCTGAAGGTGCTGCTGCTTTTGATTCTTTGACACGATCGGGCGATGATGACTTGCTGGTGTCCCAACATAAAAATGCTTGGCCAAACCTTTTTAGAGCAGCCAGGTTTATTCCGGCGGTAGAATACATTCAAGCAAGTAGGTTCAGGGCACAGCTGATTGAGGAAATGCATGCTTTATTTAAGGACTATGATGTGATCATCACCCCGTCCTTTGGTGGAAATCAGCTGCTCATCACCAACCTGACAGGGCATCCAGCGCTTTGCATGCCCAATGGCTTCAATGATCAGGGAAGTCCTACTTCCATTACTTTCTTGGCCAATCTGTACGAAGAAGAAAAACTGATCATGTTGGGGAGATTGTATCAGGAAGGGACTTCTTGGGATGAAAAGAGGCCTCCGTTATTTGATAAATAAGGCTGGATAAGGAAGCTCAGGGTTTGATTAAGTTGAGGAATTCCGCTTTGTAGGTTTGACCGATTGGAACAGTATTTTCTTTGATATGGATCATGTTCCCTTCGATATGGTCCAATTTATGGAGTGCCACGGCAAATGATTTATGTACTCTAATGAACTCACTGGGGGGAAGTTGCTGCAAAATACCGTGAAAAGTATCATGTACAATGATGGACTTATCCACAGTGAAGACCTTTACATAATCTCCCAAAGCTTCCAAATAATAGATCTCATCCATTCCCACTCTGAAAAGTTTTTTATCGGATTTTAAGATAATGTAAGCACTTTCTTGGCTGAGCGGCTTTTCAGCATTGAATTTATGGATGGCCTTTTGGACAGCTTTGAGAAAGCGCTCAAATGGAAAGGGTTTCAAGAGATAATCCACGGCATCCAACTCAAAACCCTCAATGGCGTATTGTGGATAAGCCGTTGTGAAGATCACATAGGGCGGGTTGGAAAGCGATTTATAAAAAGAGAGTCCCGACAGCTTGGGCATGTTGATATCCAAAAAGATCAAGTGGATACTTTGCTCATGAATGACCTCCATGGCTTCCAAGGCATGCTTGCAAGTAGCCACTAGGTTTAAAGAAGGACAGTCTGCAATGTACTTTTCCAGCAGGTCCCGACTGGCTGGTTCGTCTTCAACGATGATGCAGTTAATTTTCATGTTTGATCTTAAGGCTTACTTTAAAGATAGACTCATTTTGGGAGATTTCGAAAAGATGCTGTTCTGGATAGAGCAAGGCCAGCCGGTTGCGGATATTGACCAAGCCAACTCCATGCTCTCCCTCCTGTTTTTCACTTTCCTCAGCCAGGTTATTTTCAATTTCAAAGCTCAAATCATTATTGTCAACCTGGACTTCGATATGGATAAATGTATGTGCAAGGTCACCCTTTATGCCATGTTTAAAGCTGTTTTCGACCAGTGGCATCAGTAACATGGGGGGAATGTGGATATCTTTTTCGATTTGG